>JANYIN010000050.1 GCA_025362035.1 Gemmatimonadaceae bacterium
GCGAACGACGCAGCGCCCCTCCGCGTTCAACCGGACGCCATGCTGGCGGAGCGTCCGATTCTCCCTTACCGATGCCGGTCCGCCGGTGGCGGATACAGATAGATGACCTCTAACCGATCTTCATCATCCAGCTCCGACACGACCTTCACACGTATCCGCTCCGACCACGCCCGCGACAGCACCCGCTCCAACTCCGGCTCATGCCCTCGGAAGCGCCGCCGCCCGTCCTCCGTGTCGAGCACGAATCCGGTGAACTCGCCGAACCGGTCGTACACCAGCGACTCGATCTTGCCGACGAAGCCAATACGCGCCTCGCCTGGATGATGCCGCTTGGGGTGCGGCGTGGGCTCCGGATTCACACCCGATCCGTCCGGCGACGGTTTGATCTTCGACGGATCACCGCCGAACGCGCCGACCCGATCGCCGATGATCCCGACGTACCGATGGAACACCGGATGCCATCGGTTCTTCTGCGGAATGGATTCCTCGATGTACCGGAGCACGGATAGGTTGCGCTCCTCGCGGGCGAGGAGGCGCTCCTTGCTGCTGACAGGCACCGTGATCTGGAACGCTCCGAGTGTGTGCCGGCTCTCGCCACCTTCGTTGAACGCGTTGCCATTGTGTCGCGCCCTGCGCCTGGCACCCACTGGCGGCGGCGGTGGCGGTGCCTGCTTGCGCGCGCTCGACGTCACCTGTCGCACGACGATGGTGAAGCTCTGTCCACGCTTGACGTTCGAAGGAAGATCGAGCGTGAGCAGACCAGCGAAGTTTGCGCCGCTTCCCTGTGGAACTGGCATCCACGTGGCGCCGCCTGCCAGGCAGCTCAGCGTGTGCGCATCCACGCGGCGCAATGTCGTCATTCCATACATCTTCGCCGCCATCTCGAGGATCTCGTCGGCCTGCGCGCCCGGCAGGTAGATGGTCGCCTCGCTGCCTGCCGGCGTGTTCCCCCAATCGATCATCACCTCATCGGGAGTCCAGCCTTTCGGTAGCGCCTCGCGCGTTGGCTTGATGTCGAAGGTATTGGGGATGCGGTGCGAAGCGAGGCTTCCCGGATTGTCCGACTCCACGATTGCCAGGTTGCGCTGAGAGAGCTTGTCGCTCGATGCAGGCGTGGCACCGGGCGTGATCGGCTGCGGATCGAACGCCAGCTCCGACACGAGACACTGATGCTGATTGCGCACCAGTTGCTGAATGCTCATGGTTCCGGCGCCGAACGGTCCGTCGCCAGTGGGCATGATGGGAAACTGTGGCTGCGTCTGGTTGATGTCGAGCCACACGCCATAGTACGCCTCGTGCTCCTCTCCGGATCCGTGCGAAATGGTCTGCACGTTCGCGGGATCGGTCTGCGTCGTCATGCTGCTACTCGCGCTGTTCACGCGCAGCTCGGCGAAGCACGGGATGCTCACGACCTCGCCGGCATTGATGCCGAGCAGGGGGATCTTCGTGCCGGCCTGCGCGATGGAGCGATAGGTGGTGGCCGGCTCGTATACGGTGCTCGTGGTCGATGCCTGGAAGATTCGGAAGAACGCGCGCACCTGCGTGGCGTCCACGACCAGCGCGCGATACCGCACGCGTGCCACGGCAAAATTGTACACGTTGACGCCGTTGACCTGCTCGGAAAGCTCGAGGCGCGACGTGTTCTCGTCGATCGAGATCAGGTCGAATGGATGATTGACCGGACTCGCCGCGTTGAAGCCGGCCAGAACGTCCTTGATGAACTGCGATGCGTCCGCCGGCGTGCTGCCACCAATCGCGAGCGCGGTGCCGGGAAGCACGTCGCCGGGCTTGAGCTGGAACACTCGCGTGTCCGTACTGAGCCACGAGATCGGGCCGTCGAGCATGTATGGGTTTGGCTGACGAACCAGCTCGATGAGCCCCGTACTCGAGAGCCCATGCGTTGCGGCCACGAGCTGCACCGGCAGCACCTCGGCCGTGAAGCCCGAATCGTCCGTGAACGCAACCTGGTAGACGAATGTGAAGCGTTGCGGCTGTGCCGGAAGCGCGGGCAGTTCCGGAATGAGCGCGCTTGCCTGAATGGACATGCCGCTCACGTTCGGCGCGACAGTGAACGTGGGTGCAATACCGAGCAGCTGCGCGGGCGTCGGATTGGGAATGGAAATCCCCAACTCCGCTGGTGTGAAACCATCGACGGTCACGTAGAAAGCGGCGTCGATGATGGCGGGATTGCCCAGTGCCAGGAGTGCATCGACTTCGTCCACGCTGAACGAACTCCGATCGGTGATGAGCGTGCAGTCCTTGGTGAAGCGTGCCTGCAGTGCGCCCAGCAGTGCGCTGCCATCGAGTACGCCGAGTCCGGTGCAGCCATCCCATCCAGCCACCGCGGTGTAGCCCGGTGCGCCGGACGCCGCGTTGCTCGCGTTGTCGGCGATGTCACGAATGACCCCGGTGTTCTGCAGCGCGTAGAGCAGCGGATTGAGGAAGCCAACGGATCGACCCAGGCTGGCGTTGCAGAGCGCACGAGCGCCGCGTAGAGCGGCGCGGTGGCGCTCGTGCCACCGGTGCTCCCGTTGTTGAAGCCGCCCACGATCAGGTTGTACCCGCTGGCCGGGTCGGCGTTTCCGGCGATGTCCGGAATGCCACGACCAACGTGCCCGTCGTTCACCGATGTCGGGACGGCGGCGCCGTTCTGGTAGACCGGCAACGCGAACAGATCGCTGATGCCGCCGCCGGTCGTGCCGAACGAGTTGGCCCACGTGGTCTCCTTGAAGGACGATCCGCTCACGTCGCTCACGCGCGTGCCGCCACACGACGTGATGAACGGATCCGATCCCGGATAGAGGACATGCGCGTGCCCGTCGCCAATCTGCGCGTCGGATCCGGCATCACCGGACGCCACGAACACCGAGACGCCGAGCGCCGCGGCATCCTGGAAGGTCGCGTTCACGGCGTTGATGGCCTGCTGCGTCCAGGTGAGCCCGAGGATGCTCTGGAGCTCCGGCCAACCCCAGCTGATGGAGAGCGCCGACGGGTTGTTCGTGGCGTCATGCACGGCAGTGGTGATGACATCCACCCACCCCTGTTCTGTCCACGGCGCGAAGTACAGGGCGATTCGCGCGTTGCGCGCGACGGACGCTGCGACGTCGATGTCGAGGGTCACCTCTCCGTCCGCGTTCGGGTCGACGCCGGGACTGTTCGTCACCCCATCCACCGGCACGATCACGGGAGTTGGCACGGGGACGCCAAGTCCGCTCAGAAACTGCTGCAAATCGTTCTGCACGAACCCGCCGCCAAACTCGATGAGACCAATGGTCTGTCCCGTGGCGTCTGGCGTCGTGGGGAAATTGTACAGCTGCGCGACCTGTGGCGGCGTGAGTGGAGTGACGGCCATCGCCGGCCCACCCAGAATGCCGCCGCGCGGAGCGATTGCCGGCTGCCTGCGCGTGGTACCCGGCGTGAACGCCGGCATGCTGGTGGGTGGTGTTCGGAGTTCCGTGCCGACTCGACGAGCCATTCGACGGTTGTCCAGCCCAAACACGCCTTCCACGACCGCATTGATCGTTGCCGGCAGGTGAATGGGGCCCTCGCGACCGCGGTACATCTCCAGCGGCGCTTCATAGCGTCCGAGCGTTACGCCGAACGCGTCGTTCATCTGGCGCACGGTGCCCGACACCTGAACCACTCGACGAGCGATGCTCTGCTCATCGACCTCGAGTCCGTGCGCGCGCGCGAAGTCGGTGACGAGCTTCATGTCCTCCTGCGATGCGCCGAATCGCTGCGCGAACTCTTCGCGCGACAGATGGGGCGCGGCGCCGTCGCCACTGTTCGGCACCATGGGTGGTGCGTCCGCTCTGCGACGCACGCGCATCGTGACCGACAGACGGGCCGACGGGTCCGCGTCGCCAACGCGCTGCGCGCCGGCGACAGGCTGCCGCTCGCTGCCTTGCAGCGGGCGGTATTCTGCATTCAGCAACATGTGTCCTCCTCCGCTCATGAGCGGGGGATCACGGATGGTGCTTGCCGGATCGAAGCGACAAGCAGTCGTCCGATTGATCGCGGCGGTGCCCGGTCGTTACGGGGCCAGACCGCGTGCCCGAGTCGCACCCTGGTGGCGCGACGCGCGCCCGTCCCGCGTCCACGCTGCGCTACCGGCCGACCTTGCGTCAGCAGACGTGGCGCATCTGAGGCGCCACATGCGAGCGGTGGACAACCGGGCCTGCATCGGTCGAAGTGAAACACCGTCGTCGCAGCCATGGATCTCGCGCGTCCGTGAGAACGGTTAGGCGCGGGACAAGCGGGAATATAGATTTCCCGGTAGCGCGGGCAAGCAAGCTCAGCGACTTTGGACACGAACGTTACGGCCACGCGCCGACGCCCGCCATCTGGTGCCCACTCGTGCGCGTTTCATCACTTGCCGGACTCTGCCGCGGTGCCATTCCTTTGGTCACGGGCTTGAGCAGGGGACGTAACGTGACCTGTCTTGCTTCGCAGCGGCTAGGCTACGCGAGTGCGATCGCCCGCACTCCGCGCTCAACATGATCCGCGACGGAAGCTCGCCGGTCGTGCTGCACGACGATCACGTCGCCCGCTGTTGGTGGTGCGGCGCCGATCCCCTGTACATGGCGTATCACGATCGCGAGTGGGGCGCGCCCGTGCGGGACGACGTGCGGCTGTTCGAAAAGATCACCCTCGAAGGTTTTCAGGCCGGGTTGAGCTGGCTCACCATCCTTCGCAAGCGAGAACACTTCCGCACGGCGTTCGACGCATTCGAGTTCGAGAAGATCGCGCGATACCGCCCGAGAAAGGTCGAGGCGCTGTTGAAGGACGCGGGCATCGTGCGGCATCGCGGGAAGATCGAATCGACAATCAACAATGCGAAGCGGGCCTGTGACATGGTGGACGAGTTCGGCTCCATCGCGGCCTTCATCTGGCGGTTCGAGCCAACAGCGGAGATGCGTCCGGTCACGATGGATTGGGCGTCGCTCCGGCAGCTGGGGCAGACCGATGCGTCGGCGCGGCTGTCGAAGGAACTGAAGAGACGAGAATGGTCGTTCGTTGGGCCGACCACCATGTACGCCTTCATGCAGGCGATGGGCCTGGTGAACGACCACCTGGACGGCTGCTCGGCGCGGGAACCGAGGCTGGTCGACCGCACGAGGTTCGCCGTGCCGAGGTGACGCTCCGTGGGCCTGCGCGATGGGCGCTGTTCGGCTATCGCGGCACAGTGGAAATGTCTACGCGCGACGGAGACTCGCGCGTCCGCCAAATGCGGTGTGTCTGCGCCTTGTAGTCGCTGTCCTTGGCGTCGAAGATGTTCGGCACCCAGGTCTGCGGATTGCGATCGATGATGGGGAACCAGCTGCTCTGCACTTGCACCATAATCCGGTGTCCCTGCTTGAAGCGGTAGCTCTGGGTATGCAGATCCACGGAAATCGGCGTCACGGTATTCGGCACCATTGGTTGGGGGTGCTCGCGAGAATCCCTGAAGCGCGCCCGCATTACGTCGTTGGCGATCATGAGCTCGTAGCCCCCCATCTTGATATCCGGCGCGTATTTCTCAGGGTAGACGTCGATGAGCTTCACCACGAAGTCGGCGTCCTGACCCGTGGTGCTCGCGAAGAGACGCGCCGTGATGTCGCCGGCGACGATGACGTCGGAGGTGAGCGGATCGGTGCGGTAGACGAGCACGTCGGAACGATCGCTCACGAAGCGCTGGTCCTCCGTGAGCCACGGTCCCCACCCCGAACCCTTCGAGTAGTATGTCGGCTCGATAGGACGCTTGCGATACGGCACCGGATGCGCGGGGTCGCTCACGTAGCTGTCGGCCATGGCCGCGTTCGGCGCCGCGCCCGAACGACTGGATCGCGGTGGGTCGAAGGAGAGCCCGCCGCCCTCGTGAAAATAGAGCGAGCGGGTGACTGCTTCCTTCGGTGGCCACGCGCCAAACGTGCGCCACGTGTTGCTGCCCGACTCGAATACGGTGGCTTCGGGTTGCGCCAGCGTCCCCTTGTCCTTCAGGTAGTACGCGAAAAACGGGGCCTGAATCGTCCGGCGATAGTAGTCTCCCGTCGGTGATCCGAAGTCGATGTTACCGAGCTTCTGTCCCGGTCCGTTCCCCCATCCGCCGTGATTCCAGGGGCCGACCACCAGGAAGTTGAGCGATCGTGTGTCGTGCTTCTCGAGTTCCCGGTAAATGGTGATTGGCCCGTAGAAGTCCTCCTGATCCCACCAGCCGGCCACGTTCAGCGTCGGCACGTTCACGCGCGTGAGATACGACTTCATCGCCTGACGCTGCCAGAAGCCGTCGTAGTTCGGGTGCGCCCGGAAGTCGTCCCACGTGGGCAGGTGTTTGTCCTTGAGGTAGACCTTCTGGATGTTGGACAGCGCGCCGAGCTTGAGGTACCAGTCGTAGGTGTCGTACGTGTCGAAGTCGAACTCCGACCCCTCCTTGGAGTTCTCCACCAAGAACGCGTATTCGAAACCGTAGCTCAGCCGGAAGGCGCCGTTGTGGTGGAAATCATCGCCCATCCACATATCGGCTGGCGACGCCTGTGGGCTGACGGCCTTGAGGGCGGGGTGCGGATCGAGCATCGCCATCGCCGTCGTCCAACCCGGATAACTCACGCCCATCATGCCCACTCGGCCGTTGTTGCGCGGGATGTGCGTGAGCATCCAGTCGATGGAATCGTAGGCGTCCGTACTCTCGTCGATCGCGCCGCGGCCCGCATCCACCAATCGCGGCGCGCGCTGCATGACGAAGGTGCCTTCGCTCGCGTACTTCCCGCGGATGTCCTGTATGGCAAAGATGTATCCGTCCGCCACGAGTTCGCGATACGCGCGGGACAGCGGGAAGTTCTTCCCGGGCGTGCCATACGGCGTGCGAACGAAAAGGATGGGCAACGGCTCCGTGGCGCCCTTTGGAACGAAGAAGACCGTATGGAGTTTGGTGCCGTCCCGCGACGGGACCATCGCTTCACTGTACGTGAAGGCGGTGTCGGGCTGCTGCGCGTGGAGCAGTAGCGCGCCGAGCGGCAGCGCGAGGAGAACGGCGAGGAGAGGGCGCTTCATGGCGTAGTGGGTAGGAGACGACGATCGGTCGAACTTCGCTCCGTTCGCGCCATGACGCAAATGTCATGAACACTGGCGATGGAGTCGAAATGGCACCTGTCCGCGCATTTCGATGATGTTGCCACGCGGGCGCGCACTACCGTGCGATGATGCCGAGTGGACAGACAGCGCGCCGAGGGCGTAACGTATGGGTATGGCCGCAACGATCCCGCACTATTCGGTGGACGATCTCGACCGGTTCCCGTCGGACGGCAATCGGTACGAACTGCTGGATGGTGTGCTGCTGGTGACGCCGGCCCCCGGTGTCACGCATCAACTGGTCGTGATGCGCATCGCGTCCATCCTCGACAACGCCATGCAGCCAGGCGGTCACGCGTTCGTTGTCGCCCCGGGAGCGGTCGCGTTTCCTCCGCGCACGCAGCTCGAGCCGGATATCCTCGTCGTCCCGCCCATACGACCGGCAAGCGACCGGTGGTCCGACGTCACGGGTCATTGGCTTGCCGTGGAAGTGCTCAGTCGCTCATCGCAAGTGTATGATCGCGAGTTCAAGCGCGATGCGTATCTGGCGTTGGGCGTCAAGGAAGTCTGGCTGGTGAACAAGAACAGCCTGAGCGTCCATGTTTCGCGGGTGCCGCGCGTGGAGGAAACCCTGCGCGATGCGATTGTCTGGCGAACACCGATTGCGGGGCTCAACGTGTTCGTCGATCTGCGCACCGTCTTCGCCGGTATTGCGCCAACGGAGTAGGTGTCAGCTCGCGCCGTCCTCAGCCCGCCGCAGTGCCCTTTTCTGGACGGACCGCGCCACCTGCTCGTCCATCGGCACACCGGTCGATCGCAACCCGTGGATCACGCCCTCCACATCGGCGGCGTCCCGGTTCTGGCTCATCTTCCACTTTCCTTCCAGGCGGCCGATCATCATCCGCACTCCCACGATCGCACGGAGCTGCTGTTCCATGTAGTCAGCGGGCGCGTCCTCGGGAGTCCAACTGCTGCCGCGTACGGGCTCGTGTCGCGCGGTGAGATCCGCCACATGCCGACGCAGAACGCCCGGGTCGTCGAGGAATTGCACCGTGCCGTAGGCGTGGACGGCGTCGTAGTTCCAGGTCGGTACCGTTTTCCCGTGCTCTTCCTTCGACGGGTACCACGTGGGAGTGACGTGCGCGTTCGCGCCGACGAACAGCACGAGCGCATCGGTGGCCGCGCCCGCGGGGTTCGACGCCAGCCTGTGATGCGCGTTCGCCCGGGCGATGTGTCCTTCGAGCACACCTGATTCGCCAGCCTCGCGCTTGAGGACCAGCGGAAGATGTGTCGCGAACAGGCCGCCGGCCGACGTGATGAGCGTCGCGAAGGGATGCGCGTCCATGAAGTCCCAGAGAGCGCCTGTCTCGTCCTCGGCAAAGCTGCGCGGAACGTACATAGGCCAATACTCCTTTCCCGCGGTTGCCACGCGGTCCTCGGCCAATTCAACGGAGACTGAGGACCTCTCGCTCGGCGAAATCTACTCGCCGGCACGGATGCCGCCCCTACCAAGCGCAACGGAAGATCCCTCCCGTTTTGGGAGGCATTCAACCCCAGAGGGCCCCGTCCGGCATGCGTTGAGTCACCTCTCCTCCACCGAAACCTGCACGAAGCGTTGTACGTATCGTGATCACCGCCCCCCTTCGCCGAGGCCATGCATGCTTCACGTCCTCAGCGGCTTGCTTGCGCTGACTATCCAGGTCCAGATGGTGCCTGCGCCGCGCCGTTCGCCGGTGGTTCGCGACAGCACGGCCGACACCGCGTCGGCAACTGGAAAGCACCGGAATCGGGGCATCCGCCGCGCCGTGACGGCCGAAGACCAGCGCACCGCCTTCAAGGACGCTACGGCACGATCCACGTTGCTCCTGGCGCGGGTCGCCCGCATGTCCATGGACTCGGCACTGGTCGCGTATGACGCCATGTCGTACTCGCGCATTTCCGCCGGCATGTCGTTCCTCAAGATCGGCCGCGACCGTCTGCTGTTTCGGCATGAGAGCGCCGCTCGCGTACGATGGCATCAGGGCGTCGGTGTATGGATGGACGCGAAGGGGCAGCGCACGACCATCCCTGTCGCCCCGGACGATGACGACGAGATGCGCGCCGAGATGAATGATCCGGACATGAGCGCCTCGATCCCCTACTTTCCAGGCGTGGAACCGTTGTGGGTTGGCGGCGATCTGGCGAAGGCTCAGGTGAACGAACGGGACATCGTGAACCCGGTAGCAGACGGAGCCGAGGCGTACTACACATACGAGGCCGGCGACTCCGCGCGGTTCACGCTGCCGGACGCCACGGTCATCCGACTCCGCGAACTCAGGTTCCGGCCCCGAGCACCCAAATGGAACCTGGCGGTGGGTTCGCTGTGGTTCGACCTCAAATCCGGCCAGCTGGTGCGGGCGGCGTATCGCCTGTCCATTCCGATGGACGTGTGGGCCGTGGCGCAGGCCGAAGATTCGAATGCGATGAAGGACGTGCCCAGGTGGGTGAAGCCCATGATCACGCCCATGAAAGCCGAGGTCACGGCAATTGCCGTCGAGTACGGCCTGCATGAGGGGCGGTTCTGGCTCCCTCGCGTGCGGCTCGCGGAAGGCAACGCGCAAGTGAGCTTCATGCACGTGCCGTTCAAGATGGAAGAGAGCTTCAAGTACGCCAGCGTGAACGGCAGGGACAGCCTCCCGCCCATTCCGGAACTCACCTCGCCTGCGCGCGCTCCGATGCCTGATTCGCTCGACGCCGAGCAGCGGCAGATGTGGCGGGATTCTGTTCGCGTCGCGCATCGTGAGAGCGCGCGCGCCACCAAGGATTCGATTCGCCAAGGTCTGCGCAGTGCCGAGAATCGGCCCACCGGGTGCGATACTTCCAAGACCCACGTGGTCTCCACCATGCGATACGACTCCAGCCTGAGGGTCGCGCTCCGCATCCCGTGCGATCTGTCGACCCTTGAACACTCGCCCGATCTTCCGGCATCGCCATACGACGCAGGCGAAGAAATCTTCGGCACCGCCGAGCTCGAGGCGTTGAAGGCCGAGGCTCTCTCGCTTGGCGTACAAGCGCCATTTCAGGCACGGCTGGCGATGCTGCCGCCGCCTACCGTGGCGTACGGCCCGGCGATGATGCGCTACAACCGCGTGGAAGGGCTGTCGCTGGGTGCGTCGATCGAACAACAGTTCGGCGGTGGCTATGCGGGCATCGCGGTGGGCCGGTTTGGCCTGGCGGATCGAGAGCCGAACGTCGAGTTGACGGCCACGCGATCGAACGTGAGCGAGTCGGTGAGCCTCTCGGCATACAACCAACTGGTATCGGCGAGTGACTGGGGTCATCCCCTCACCTTCGGCAGTTCCTTCTCGGCGCTGATGTTCGGTCGCGATGAAGGCTTCTATTATCGCGCGTCGGGGTTGGGGCTGTCCGGTGAGCGCGCGTCGTCGATGGGCGGTGGCCCGCGCATCGATTGGCGCATGTTCGTGGAGCGCCAGCGAACGGCCGCCGTGCGTTCGCGTTTCAGCGTGAACGGGTCGGACTTTCCGGATAATCTGGCAGCGCGGCGCGGTACCTATGCCGGCGCCGCGGGCCGGATCACTCACGAATACGGGCTGGACCCCCGCGGACTGCGCGTCATGACCGACCTTCGTGCCGAAGCGGCCGTCGGCGACTCGGCGTATGGACGCGGCGCCTTGGACCTGACGGTAACGCACGGGCTCGGCTCGCTCGCCGGCGCGATCACGGTCGCCAGCGGCAGCTCCATCGGTGCCCTGCCGCCTCAGCGACTCTGGTATCTTGGCGGATCGCAGACCGTACGGGGCCAGAGCCCGGACGTGGCGCAAAGCGGAAACGCCTTCTGGCTCACGCGCGCTGAGTTGGGATCAGGCCAAGTGGGATTGCGGCCGACGGTGTTCGCGGATCTCGGCTGGGCCGGCGATCGTACGAGGTTCCGTGACGTGGGGCGTCCGATGAGCGGTGTCGGTTCGGGGGTGTCCGTCATGGACGGGTTGTTCCGTTTCGACGTGGCGCGCGGACTCTACCCACGCAAACAGTATCGCGCCGACGTGTACTTGGAATCGAGATTCTAGTAATCGCATCTGTGGTGGGTGTTTCCACTGCAGAATGAAGTACTGGAGTCCTGCAGTACCTGGAATGGCATACCAGCTCCCAAAACGAGTGGAGAGAATACTGTCCAGGCTTTTTGGGAGGCTGGATGCCAGTCCAGATACTGCTCCAGTCCAGTACTTCATACTGCAGTGGTTTTTCCCGACTACTCCTCACGGCTTTCGCTTACCCCCGGCGAGTGAGCGGTAGTACTCCTCCACCGCCGCGCGGTACTCGGCCGGTACCGGTGCATTGCTGCCGAGCGTCGGACTCTTGTCGTCGCCGAGCCCGAAACGGCGATACAACGCGAACTCGAACGTCTTGAGCCCTTCGATCATCTGCTCCTGCAGCAGCGCCGCCTTGCGGGGATCGACAAATGCAGCGCCGCTCTCCAGGGAGCGCAGGTCCTCGATGGCCTTGTCCAGTTCGGACACTTCCATGCCCTTCGCCTTGAGGGAGTTGCGTAGCTCCTCCGCCGCCTGACGGCGCAGCGCGGCCTCCCGTGAGAACTGGCGCACGTCCTCCCGTGTAAAGGTGCCGTTCGGCGTCCCTTCACGGCTGCCACCGGCGGAGCGTCCGCTTCCGCCCTCTCTCTGTGACTGGCCCTGACCGCGCTGTCCACCTGCTTGCCCTTGCTGCCCTTGCTGCCCTTGCTGCCCTTGCTGCCCTTGCTGCCCTTGCTGCCCTTGCTGCCCTTGCTGCCCTTGCTGTGCCGGACTCTGTTGCCCATGACCCTTGCTCTGCTGCCCTCGCGTCTGTGCCCCGCTTCGGTCACTCGTGCGATCACGCAACGACTCCAGTCCTTTCACCAACTCACGCGTCTGCTCCAGCGACCGCTCCTGGCTACGCGACGCCGACTCGCTGCTGAGTGACCCGGCGGCCGCGCGCATCTTGTCGGCGATGTCGCGAAGGTTCGCCGCGATCTGTCCCTCGAACGCATTCGCATAGTCACTCGAGCCACCGCGGAGCACGTTCTTTGAGAAATCGATCTTGTCGCGCACGCGCTGGTCGCGGATCGCGTTCGCGGCCTCACCAAGCTTGCCCGATGCGGCGGGCTGGTCGCGCCGGCTTTCCCGCGACACGCGATCCGCTTCCGCTTCCAGCCTCGCGACGCCGGACTTCAACGCGTCCTTTTCCTGATTCAACTTCGGGAGTTGCGCACCACGCTGGTCGGGGGTCCCGTTGCCCCACGATTTCACGTCGTTGGAGATCTCGTTCTGCTTGTCCTCCAGATCCTTCGCCTGCGCGGCGAGCCTGCGCACCGCATCGCGGGCACGTGACGACTGCGCATTCTCCAACCCGCTGGCCGCATTCTTCAACTGGTCCGCCGCAGCGCTGCCCTGAGCGGCCGACCCGGTTGCCGCGGCACGCTTCATCGCGTTGGCGGCCTGCTGCATCGTCTGCGCGGCGTCGAGCATGTCCTTGTCGTTTTGCTCACGCGCCAGGCGCTCGAGACGACGCGCCTGGTCCTCCGCCTCTTTCGCGAGTTCTCGCTGCGATCCGCCCCCGCCCCCGCCCCCGCCCCCGCCACCACTCCCCGCCTCGCGGCCGAGCTTTTCGCGCATCGCCTCGGCCATGCGCTGCAAGCGCTCGTTCTCCTGCTGCTGCCGAGCGGCAAGCTGTTTCAGGCGCTCGATCGTTTCGTCAACGGCCTGCTGCGCCTGTTGCTGCTGCGATTGCTGCGGCAGTGCCTCGTACTGATTTTTCAGCTTGTCGGTCTGCAACTCGAACAGGTCGGCGAGATCCTCCGCCTTCTGCTGCGCACGACCGCCGCCACCACCGCCGGCCTGTCCGCCGATCTGTACCTGGACGTCGCGATAGAGAGCCTCGGCGGCCTGAAGATGCTGCAGTGCCTGCTGCTCCAGGGGCAACGCCGCGGTGCCTTGCGCCTTCACGAGTCGCTCCTCGGCGGCGACCATCGCGACGACGGCCGAGTCGAGTTCGATCTTGATCTGCCGGAAGTTCGTGTCGGCCAGCATCGCGTTCCGTCCCACGATCCGCGCCGAGAGCGAAGCGACCTCCTCGCGTAGCCGGCCCTCGGCGATGTCCACGGTCGTGATGTCTTCGCGGCGCTTGCGCTCCACCGTCGTGGCGCTGTCGCGGAGCCAGTTGAACGTGCCGGCTACGACTTCACGCTGACGCGCAACGAAGCCCGACGGACTGTCCCCGCCCCCCCCACCGCCGCCACCTCCCTGCTGTTCCGACTGCCGATACGTCTTCCCGAACGGCCGCACCTCGAGGAAGTAGACGTCGCTGGATCCGACATTGCCGGCGCCGTCCCTGGCAATGGCATTGTACGTGATGAGATCGCCGGGCTTGAGCTTCATCTCTTCCAGGAAGAGCGTGTGCGCCACGCGTAGCTCCTTTGGGTGACGCTGTCCACTGTCCGCCAAGGCTACCCGCTTTTCCTCGCCGCCATTCACCCGATAGCGCAGCTCCATCGCCTCCACGCCGTAATCGTCCGACGCGCTCATTCCGATGCTGACTTCCTCGATGTTGGTGACCTTGGTGTCGCGTCCCGGTTCATCGATACGTACACTGGGCGGGTGGTCGCGTATGGCATCGATGGCGTACTGCACCGAGCCGGGCACGATGGCACCGTCCTGGGATACGAGGTCGATGCGATAGTAGCGAGTCTTCGTCACGCGGAACGACGCGCTGATGCTGCCGTCCTTCGCAAGTTGGAACGGCACGGTTTCGCCGTCGTCGAACACGAGCGCACCGCCGCGCACGGCACGGGTGATGGACGGACGGAGGATCACAGTAGTACCGATGACGGCGGCGACGTCGCCGCCATCGTCCACGTGCTCCGTCGGCAAGCCCGTGTAGGCGGGGTAGTGCAGGTCCATCGCCAGGCGCTTTACCGCCGGCAGCTGGGTGATGGTCAGCGTGTAGACCGGCGACGCGACGCCGTTGGATTCGACGTAGTACTCGGTTGGGCGCGTGAGATCGAACACGCGCGATGTGAAGGCGCCCGCGGCCGCATCGCGTGCCATCGGCAGACGAATCCACTGCGTGCCGGTATCCGCCCGGAACACGAGTTCGGCGCCCTCGGCGCCAAAGCCGATCAACCGCGCGCGAATGTCCACGGCCGCGCCGCGAGGAATGGCGGCGTTGCCCGGCCGGACGCTCACCGCAAGCCTGGTGACCGCCGCTTCCGCCACGGACCATGGCGCGAAGAGCTGACGCGCCGTATTGCGCAGCGCGGCGGGACCGACGACGAGGATGAGCGCACCCGCGAGGGCGATGAGGCCGAGCCACCGGCCCGCGCGCAGCATGCGTGGGCGCTCGAGCTTCGCGCCGCGGTGCAGTGGACGGACGAGAATCAGCGTGCGCTCCACCAGCCGGGCGGTGAGCGACGGCGACGCGCGCTTCTCTTCGGGCAGTCGAAGCTCGTGGACGGCGGAGAGCAGGGCCTGTCGTAGCTCGGGCGCCCGCTCTTCCACGTACAGGGCGAAACGCTCGTCGCTGGCGCGTCTGACGAGGGGCGCGACCAGAAAGCGCGCGATCACGGCAGCGATCAGCGAGTACCCGACGACACGCGCGACGAGCACGCTGCCCGTGGTGGGACCGAACGCCGCTGTGATCAGCATGCCGGCGAATACCGCCAGCAGCGCCGCGGCCGCGATCCACACGGCCGATTCGAGGAGCACGCGTGCCCGCCATTGACGGCGCAGGACCGAAAGCGAGGCGAGCAGTTGAACGGCGGGCGTCATGGAGCACCTCGGTCCGAATTGGCGCCCGCAAGGCGATTGGCGGTTCCGCGCCAGCCCCGGTTTGCCACGAACGATTCGAGCACCAGCAAGACCGCAACGACAACGAGCAGGACTCGCCACATCCGCTGTCGTGATTCGACTTCTTCCCGCGTCGGTGCGTCCGACGTCGCTTCAGTAGCCGCCGCACTCGGACGCACGCCGAGCAACAGCTCCCTGGAGTCTACTTGCGCGAGGTCGGATTCGTTGGGAGGCGCGTTGACCGCAAGCAGCGCCAACGGCTCTCCCTGCACCCGGCCGTCATACAACGCGTACACTCCGGCCTCGCGGAGTGCCACCGCCGCGCCGGCCGTGTCGCGCGCGGGCCGCATGATGGAGCCGTCGGGCGTCAACACGGCTGGTTCACGCACCCCGCTGGGCAGCAGCCAGTCGGTGCCGGTGAGCCTCCACAGCCTCGTCGCGTCACGGCCGGACGCGTAGAGGACGAGCCGCTGGAGAAAAGGCAGGTAGGCGGGCTGGACAGGGAAGTCGCCGTTTCGCGAGTCCAGCGGAAGGGACACGACCATGATGTGCCCTGAGCCGTTCCGGCGCTCCACGACCGCCGGCAGTCCGTCGTCGAAACGCGCGAGCACATCGGTGCCGGGTGCGGCGTCCAGATGCGGGTATTGAAGGAACCGTGCGGCGCTCAAGGCGGCGGGCGCGTCGCGGAACACGGAGAACAGCGGGTGGTCGAGTCGGACGTCGCCAATGGAGCCGCCGCGGTCGGCCAGGCGGTCCACGTTGCCGGTTGCGCTGGCGGCCAGCAACGGAGAGGAGCGCGCGCCGGCCGAAAGACGCCGTCCGGCCGCGACGACTACGCCTCCCCCGTGCGCGACCCACGCGTCGAGCGCCGCGCCGCCGGCCCCAGCAGGTGGCGCGGTATCCCAGAAGAGGACCAGGGCGGTCTTTTCCAGCATCCGTGCGTCCAGCGCGCCGACGCGCACGCGCTCCACCCGCATGATCGGCGCGCGACTGACCGCAAGCGCGTGCTCGAAGAATACGGTTTCACCAATGGCATCATCCGGCACGACGATCGCGATGCGCGCCGCGTCGTCCGCCGTGAACGCGAAATGGAATGAGTCGTCTGCCACGAGACGGTCGTGGTCGAGGCTGATGGAGCCGCGCACCTGTCCCGCTGGAAGCAGCACGGGCGCGAAAGACACGGGGACGTCGCCCGTTGTCGGCACCGTCACGTCCTGCTCGCCGCTAAGTCGCCCGTTCAGCGTGAGTCTCACGTGTACGCGGCGCGGCTCCTTCAGTTGGCGCGCGATGACACGGGCCTTGACCGTCAACTCGCGGCGCTGCCCGTCCGCGGCGCGATGTACTTCGGCGGAGAGCACCGCAGTGTTCGCGCGGTCTCTGCTCCCCACATCGATGGAACGAAATGACAATCCCGCCGGGAGGTCGAGTCCGGCTATCCCGCCCACGCCGGCTCGCTGCATGTCGGAAATGAGCACGACTTCGGACTTCGCGTCGCCGGCCCGGTTGATCAACTGGCGCGCCGCACGCAACGCCGCGGCAAAGTGCGTCCCGCGTGGACCGGGTGCCGACCTGGCGAGCACGGCGAGCGCGCCCGCATGGTCGCGCGTGAACTGCTGCGCCACCTCGGCCTGGTCGTCGAACAGTACCAGCGCCACGCGGTCGTTCGCGTACAGGTGGGACATCACGCCGCGTGCAGAATCGAGCGCCGCGGCCCAGACGCCCTGCAGACCCATGCTCATGGATCGATCCACCATCACCACGACGGCCCGCGACCGCGCCGCGCGCTCCACCGCCGCGGACCGCGAGAATACGGGGCGCGCAAACGCCAGCACCAACAGCGAGAGCGCCAGCGCGCGCAACAGGAGCAGCGGCCAATCGGTCACGCGCCGTCGCTCCGACGTACGAATCGGCAGCAACTCGAGGAACATCAGCGAAGGAAATTTCTGCGGACGCTCTGTGTCCCGATGCCGCAAATGCAGGATGACGGGCACGGCTAGCGCCGCGAGTCCCACCAGGAATGCGGGGACGAGAAAGCCGAGTCCCATCAGCGCACCCGGCTCCGCGCCAGGCGGCGGTCGAGGTAGGCGTGCAAGGCGTAGTCCAGCGGCTTGTCGGTATCGATGCGCACGTAGTCCGCGCCGACGCCCAGGAGTTTGCTGGCCAGTGATTCCCCGTGCGCCGCGACGACGGCCTTGTATTTGTCACGCAGATCATCGGGACGAAGCGGGATCCGCGCGCCGGTCTCGGCGTCCTCGAACGTGGTGGCCCGCGCGAACGGAAAGTCCCGCTCCGCCGCGTCCACGAGATGGAAGACGATCACGTCGTGGCCACGCATGCGAAGGTCGGTGGCCAGGCGGGCCATCACGTCCGGCTGTTCGTAGCAGTCGGTGACGAGCACCATGATGCCGGCACGGCCGGCGAGTTGCGTGAGCTTGTAGGCCGCGGTGGACAGTGTGCCTTTGCCGGTGGCCTTCGAGCGGCCGAGCGTATGCAGCAGTAGCCGCAGGTGTCGCGTGGAGGGCGGCACCACGTCCACGAGATCGCCGTGGAACGTCGCGAGCCCCACGCGATCGCCTTGGCGCTGCGACAGCCAGGCCAGTGAGGCGACGAGAAAGCGGCCATAGTCGAACTTCGTGATCCCGCTGCCGCTGAAATCCATGGACGCCGATGAATCCAGTGCGAACATGACGCTCACATTGGTGTCGGCGTCGTACTCCTTCACGTAGAACCGCTCGGTGCGTCCGTACACCCGCCAGTCGATCCGGCGAAGGTCGTCACCCGGCTGATACGCGCGATGCTCCGCGAAGTCCAGCGACGAGCCGCGCCGCAGCGACCGGTGCTGGCCGTGCATGAACCCATCCACGACCGTACGCGCCAGCAAAGCGAGATCCGCAATGCGCGCCAGAATGTTCGGGTCGAGGAAGGAGGCCGGCGACGTCGGCATGGTCAGAGCGCCGATCTGGGCAGCGGAATGGCGGCCAACAGCCGGCTCACCAGTTGGTCGGTGGTGACCTTCTCCGACTGCGCCTGGAAGTTGAGCAGCACGCGGTGCCGCATCACCGGAGGAACCAGTGCGCGCACGTCGTCGAAGCTCACGTGGCTGCGCCCCTGCAGCAGCGCGCGTGCCTTGGCGCCGAGGATGAGCGCCTGCGCCGCGCGCACCGATGCACCGTAGGACGTCCATTGCTTCACGAAGTCCGGCGCATTGGGATCAGTGGGGCGGCTGAGCCGCACGATCTTCACCGCATGACGCGTCACGGCATCCGCCACGGGCACGCGGCGCACCACACGCTGGAAGGCAAGAATCTCGTCGCGCGACAGCACCGGCCTCACCGCCTCCGTCGGGAGCGTCGTGGTGGCCTTCACCACGTTCACCTCATCCTCTTCCGGCAGGTAGTCCAGGTTGACCTGCAGCATGAAGCGGTCGAGCTGGGCTTCGGGCAGCGGATACGTTCCTTCCAGCTCGATGGGGTTCTGCGTAGCGAAGACGAAAAAGGGCGGTTGGAGTTGATAGGTCCGACCCTGCACGGTGACGTGCCGCTCCTGCATGGCCTCGAGCAGCGCGGCCTGGGTCTTCGGCGGCGTGCGGTTGATCTCGTCGGCCAGCAGCACGTTCGCGAAGACGGGCCCGGGCATGAACGTCAGCTTGCGCTGGCCGGTGGCGGGGTCGTCCTGGATCACGTCGGTGCCAGTGACGTCGCTGGGCATCAGGTCCGGCGTGAACTGGATGCGCGAGAATTTGAGGTCGAGCGCACGGGAGAGCGTGGAGATCAGGAGTGTCTTCGCCAGTCCCGGCACACCTACCAGCAGACAATTGCCGCCGGCAAAGAGCGCGATGAGGGTCTGCTCGACGACGTCGTCCTGGCCGACGATCACCTTGCGTAACTCCGCCTTGATCCGTTCGCCGCCCGCATGCAGCCGGTCAGCGAGGGTCGCGTCGTCGAGCTGTTCCAGCTCGGAGGGGGAAGCGTGAGCAGTCAAGCGGACTCCTCGTTCTCGGATGGTCGGTGGCCTACGGCGTCCTGCGCTTCAACTCCAGCAACAACGTCTGCGCCTTCTCGAAGGCGGGTGCCTGCTCCAGCAGCGTCAACAACTCCCTTCTCGCCGCCGTCACGTCGCCGGCATCCACCAGCGCACGAGCCAGCTCGTATCGCGCGCCGCCAGCATCGGACGGTTCGAGGGCCACGACCGCACGACGCTCGCGCACCGCGAGCGCGCGGTTGCCGCTGCGCGCTGCGAGGTCGGCGATGCGTCGATGAACTTCGACGTCGTACGGGAAAATCCAGAGGAGGCGCTGCAGCGGCACGAGCGCGCCCGCCGAATCACCAAGCTGCTGCTGGAGACGTGCCTCCGTCAGGTTTGGCTCCCACGCTGTCTCGTTGTGCCTGGTGATGCTCTGGATTCGAGCGAGCGCCGCGCGCAGATCGCCGCGGTCCTGCGCGATCTGCGCGAGATACACGGACGGCGCGTTCGGACCCGCGTAGCCGGGAAACATCGCCTGCGCCCGCAGCAGTGCTGCTTCTGCCTCGTCCGCGTGCCCGGCGCTCAGGAGAGCGGTGGCGGTCCGCATGGCGGTGACGAAGGCGCCCTTGGCTCTGCCCCCTCCCGTATCCGAATCGATCGACCGCATGGGAACAGCGAACTTTCGGCGCACCCACGCGTCGAAGTGCGCGTCGAAGGACTCGGACGTTTCCGTCAGCACCTTCGCGAACACCGCGGGCGTCTCCAGGCCGTCGCGATACGCAGTCAGCATGCTCACGATGGCCCCGACGCCGTGTTGCTCCTCGATCATCTCGCAGACCAGGGAGGCATCGTAGTAGCTGAGTATGACTTCGGTGTCGTAGCGCGGATGCACGAAGCCGTCGTTCAGCAGGCTGGGCGGATGCAGCCGACCGCCGCTGTACGCAGCCAGGAATTCTACCGACGCATCCGTGCCCCAGCCGCTCAGGGCATGCCGCTCCTCCAGCTCGGACAGGCCTTCGGAAAGCCAGCGGGGAACGCGGTTGTTCGACAGTCCCAGCGTGAAGGTGTGCGCCAGCTCGTGCCAGGCGGTGGAGCCCCAGTTGAACGCGCCGCGCTCACGCGCCGACGGCGCGTCCATTGCCAGCACGCCGCCAAAGCTCACGCCCAAAGCACCAAGTCCGGTCAGGCCGAGCGTACGGACAGAAAAGTCAGCGTGGCGCTCATACAACTCGATGCGCACCGGCGTGGGCGGCTTGAAGTGGTATCTCGCCGACAGCGAGTCGTATTCCTGCTCCAGCAGCGGCACGAGGTACATCGCGAGCAGGTCGGCCTCCTTCGTGGGCGCCACGATGCGAAAGCGCCCCCGATCGATGGTCGTGAAACTCCTGAGCTGATCGAGCAGGTCGAGCGTGTTCTTGTGCCAGAGGTTGAAGGGGTCGAGCGCGAAGGCGCGCTCGATCATGACGCGTCCCTCGGCGATCCGGCCGCCCCGCAGCAGATTGGTGCCCACGAGCCCCAGCGCGCGCACCGACGAGGAGTCCAGCCCCAGCGCCTGTCGCGCGAATCGCTCCCCGTCGGCATACCGCCGCTGTCGCGCCGCGGCTTCCGACAGCTCGGCAAAGAACTCTGCGGGGCGAGGGTTCAGCACGAGCGCTCGCGCCCTTGCCCGCGTGAACGCGGCGGAATCGCCGGTGAGATACGCGACGGCGCCCAGCAGTGCCCACGCCGCCAGCGACGTGGAATCCACCGACAGCGCGCGGCCAGCCGACACCGCGGCCGAGTCGTACGCTTCGGCTTCGAGATGCAGGCGCGCGAGCAGAGTGTATGCTCCCACGAGCGCTGGATTGGCAGTCACGCTGCGCCGCGCCAGATCCATCACGCGCTTGCTCCCTTCAAACTCCGCCACGCGCGCCATGCCGAGCCACGCGCGCGCGTTCTCCGGCGAGCGTGTCAACACGTCCTGATACGAAGCCTTGGCGTCAGGCGAATTGTACTTGTCCAGAAAGAGATCGCCGGCGCGAAGCCGCGCGTCGAGGTTGGCTGAATCGGCGGCGACGGCCTGGTCGAAGGCCGCGAGCGCCTTCCGCACGGACGTCGCGCTGCGCGAGCCGACGATCACGTAAGCGCGGCCGGCCGCAATGCGATCCAGCGCGGACCACGGACTGTCGGCCTTCAGGTAGGACTCGATCAGGCGCGTCGCGCGCGCCACGGCCTCGTCTCGGCGACC
>JANYIN010000059.1 GCA_025362035.1 Gemmatimonadaceae bacterium
AAGTTCTGTTCGTTTCTTGCCTACCCGACAGAACCTTCCAGGGTGATGCCGAGCAGCTGCTGCGCCTCCAGCGCAAACTCCATCGGCAGCTCCTTGAACACTTCCTTGCAGAAGCCGCTCACGATCATGCTCACCGCCTGCTCGGCAGAGAGGCCGCGCTGCTTCAGGTAGAAGATCTGGTCCTCGCCGATCTTGCTCGTCGAGGCCTCATGCTCCACCTGCGCGGTGTTGTTGCCGACTTCGATGTACGGAAAGGTGTGCGCGCCGCACGCGTTCCCCACCAGCATGGAATCGCACTGCGTGTAGTTGCGCGCATTCTCCGCCTTCGGCAGCACCTTCACCTGGCCGCGATAGCTGTTCTGCCCGTGGCCCGCGGAGATACCCTTGCTGACGATGTTCGACT
This sequence comes from Gemmatimonadaceae bacterium, assembly GCA_025362035.1. Lineage (GTDB taxonomy): Bacteria > Gemmatimonadota > Gemmatimonadetes > Gemmatimonadales > Gemmatimonadaceae > AG11. Next base: position 404 of record JANYIN010000059.1, read on the forward strand.
TCGTGTTCCGGCCGATGTGAATCATCTTGGTGCCCGTGTCGGCCTGTTGCCGGTTGTTCACCACTGCCACGCTGTAAAACTCACCCGTCGAGTTGTCACCCTGCAGGATGACGCTGGGATACTTCCAGGTGATCGCGCTGCCCGTCTCGACCTGCGTCCAGGAGATCTTCGAATTGCTGCCCGCGCACTTTCCGCGCTTTGTGACGAAGTTGTAGATGCCCCCGCGGCCGTCCTTGTCGCCCGCATACCAGTTCTGCACGGTGGAGTACTTGATCGTCGAGTCCTTGAGGGCCACGAGCTCCACCACCGCGGCATGCAGTTGCGACGTCGAACGTTTAGGCGCTGTGCACCCTTCGAGATAGCTCACGTACGCGCCCTCGTCCGCCACGATGAGCGTGCGCTCGAACTGGCCCGTTCCCTCGGCATTGATGCGGAAGTAGGTGGAAAGCTCCATTGGGCAGCGCACACCCTTGGGCACGTACACGAACGACCCCTCGGAAAACACCGCCGAGTTCAGCGACGCGAAGAAATTGTCGGAGTACGGCACCACCGATCCCAGGTACTTCCGCACCAGCTCCGGATGCTCGCGTACGGCTTCGCCCAGAGAGCAGAACACGATTCCCAGCTCGCCAAGTTCCTTCTTCATCGTGGTGCCGACGCTCACCGAGTCGAAAATCGCGTCCACGGCGACGCCGGACAGAAACTTCTGCTCACTGAGCGGGATGCCGAGTTTCTCGTATGTGCGCAGCAGCTCAGGATCGACCTCGTCCAGTGACTGCAACGGCTTCACCGACTTTGGCGCCGAATAGTACGACTGCTCCTGATAGTTGATCGGCGTGTAGCTCACGTTGGGCCAGTGCGGCTCCTTCATGGTGAGCCACCGTCGGTAGGCCTTCAGGCGCCAATCAAGCAGCCATTGCGGCTCGTTCTTCTTCGCCGAGATCAGTCGGATGACGTCCTCGCTGAGTCCCGGCGGAATGGTGTCCGCCTCGACGTCGGTGACGAATCCGTACTGATACTCGCGGTTGACAAGCGTATCGATGGACGAGCTCATGGTGCGATTTCTCCCGACCGTATTGATGCAATTCTATATCAAAGTAAAGTAGTCGGTTATACCGGACACGTCAAACCAGCTGAAATCGATGTAAGTCGCTTATCGGTAAGGCTTTAAGGCAGTTCGACACCTGATCGAAATACTTCCGGTGCGGCTGGCTTCATCGTTCCCGGGCGTTCATCTTGCAATCCACCCTCATAAACGAGCGAGCGCGCCGCGATGATCCCGATGCCCATTTCGGTAGAGAATGCCGACCACTATCCGTGGGGTAGTTCTTGCGACGGATGGCATTTGGTGCGGGCGGCGGGCATGAGCGTCATCCAGGAGCGAATGCCGGGAGGTGCCGTTGAAACGCGCCACTGGCACGCTCGCGCCATTCAGTTCTTTTATGTCCTGACCGGTACGCTCGTGGTCGAAGTGGAGGGGTGGCGCCACGAGCTCATCGCGGGCACGGGAATCGAGTTGCCATCGGGTACCGCGCATCAAGCTCGCAACGAAGGCAGCTCCGACACGACCTTTCTGGTCATCTCGTGTCCGCCGCATCAAGGGGACCGACGCGACGCTCCTTCCGGTGAGAGCTGACGCTACGCTTTCGCCAATCAGCGGCGAAGACGACATTGCCATGCGCCGCTGCACTTGGCTCTCATCCCCGTCGCCGTGCCTGACTCTCAGCGATTCGCTGCCGACCGCTATGTTCAGCCGCTCCGTGAGGGGGGATCTCTCCCCGCCGTCGTCGACACCGAGGGGGGCGGGCTCTATGTGGTGAAGTTCCGCGGGGCGGGACAGGGCGCCAAGGTGCTCGTCTCCGAGCTCATCGTTGGCGGACTTGCATCGTACCTGGAACTGCCCACGCCTGAGCTCGCGTTGATCGACATCTCGGAGCGATTCGGAAGGAGCGAGCCCGACCCCGAGATTCAGGAACTGCTTCGCCGCAGCCACGGCACCAACGTCGGCATGCGGTACCTCAGCGGCGCCTTCAACTTCGATCCCACGGCGGCCGGCAGCCTGATCACACCGGAGTTCGCAGCGCGCGTCGTCTGGCTTGATGCGTTCACGACGAACCCCGATCGCACGCACCGGAATCCGAACATGATGATCTGGCAGGGCGGACCCTGGCTGATCGATCACGGAGCGGCCCTCTACGCGCATCACGACTGGTCGTCCGTAGACGAAGCGCGTACGAGAACCCCGTTTTCGCTGATTCGCTCCCATGTGCTGCTGGCCGTGGCGGGCGACCTGATGGCGGCCGACACCCGCAGCGCAGACCTGCTCGCGGGCGACGCGATCCACGAAATCGTCTCGGTGGTGCCGGATGACCTGCTGATGGATTCCGCCACCGGTGGTGGTGACTTTCCATCCGCTCGGGACGCGCGCGCCCGCTACGTCCGGTATCTGGAGGACCGGTTGTCCCACCGCCGGTCGTGGCTGGAGGCGGCGCTGGCCGCACAGGAACAGCGCCTCCTGGAGCCGCCTCTCCCAGTCCCCGCCCGCCGATGAGCGAGCACGAGCGCATCGCCTACGACTTCGCGGTGCTACGCGTGGTGCCGCGCGTCCATCTTGGCGCGTTCGCGAACGTAGGCGTCGTCGTGCACGCGCGCACTCGTGAATACGTCGCCATGCGCGCGATCACAGACATTCCCGTCCTGGCGCGGCTCTCGCCTGGCCTGGACGCGAGTTTGCTCGCGAGATACCTGCGCGCTTGGGAAGCAATCTGTACGGGTGATCCCTCGGCTGGTCCGGTAGCACTCGCTCCGCCGTCGGAGCGGTTTCACTGGCTCACCGCCCCGCGCTCGGACGTGCTGCAAAGCTCGCCGGTACATGAAGGGCTGTGCGAGGATCCGGGCAAAACCCTGGACGAGTTGTTCCAGGCATACGTGGAGAACCCGGCGTGAATCGCTCGGGCGCCCGGTTTCAGTCCTTCCCGCTCGATACTAGCTTCCAATCGTCCCCTCACCGGAGCGCCCGGAGATGAACGAAGCACAGCTACAGGCACTGCTGCGGAAGACACAGGCTGCCGCAGCGGCGGCCAAGCCGAAGAAGAATCGCACCTATGACGCGACGCTCGACGCGACGCGGCCTCCGGATTCGGAAGAAGCGGCGAACAGTGATGCGAAGGATCTGTTTCAGCAGATGAAGAAGCGCGAGTTCTAGTCCGTGACGGCGGACGGCGCGATGTCGAACGTGACGATCCGCGCGCGCGATGGCGCCCGCGCGGAGGTGTATCTCCATGGCGCGCACGTCACATCATGGTACCCCGCGCCGGGCGACGAGGAACGTCTCTTCCTCAGCGCGACATCGGAGTTTCGCCAGGGCGTGGCTATCCGCGGCGGGATTCCCGTGATCTTCCCACAATTCGCGGCGGAAGGGCCACTTCCGAGACACGGATTCGCCAGGACGAGTCCATGGACGTTGACGTCGACACGGGACGAACCGGACGGCGCCTCCATTTCCACGTTCACGCTGGAACACTCGGCGGAGACGCTTGTCGTGTGGCCGATGCCCTTCCGCGCCTTGCTCGAAGTGCGAGTCGGCGGGCTGCGTCTGGTCGTGACGCTCACGGTACAGAATACGGGGACGACCGCGTTCGACTTTACCGCTGCTCTGCACACGTACCTCCGGGTGGACGACATTTCCACCGCGGAACTGCGCGGACTACAAAACAGCCGGTACCGCGTGTCGCCGACCGAGGTTGCATTCGACGAGGCGCGGAGCGTGCACATCGACGGCGAGATCGACCGGGTGTACATCGGCGCGCCGCCGCATCTCACGCTCTGGGAGCCCGGCCGACAGACCGCCATCGAGCGGGCAAAGTTTCCTGACGTCGTCGTCTGGAATCCCGGAGCGGAGAACGCAGCACACTTGGCGGACATGGAACCGGGGGGCGAGCGACACATGCTGTGCGTCGAGGCGGCCGCCGTACAGACGCGCGTGGAGGTTCAGCCGGGCCGCAGCTGGTGGGGATCACAGACCCTCATCGCGTATCCGCGAGAGTCCACGCCGTCGTGAGGATCGGATGAATACTGAAGACGCAACGCCGAACCTCAATCCGGGCGAGGGGCTTACCGAGCAGCTGCGGCAACTCGAGGAGTTCGTGGCGCGCTCGGAAGCGGAGGGCGACGCGCTGCCGCCGGAGGCCGTGGAGATGGTGGTGAAGCTCAAGGAGATCATCGCGGCGCTCGAAGGACTCGCATCGATCTCCGACATGCGCCCCGACGGCATTACGCTCGACGAGGTCAGCTCGGCGATCGACGAGGAACACTGACCGCCGATTCAACCCGCGTCGATCTCCCGGATCGCGTCGCGCAGCAGCAACCCTGCCCACTCCAGCTTGTAGCCGTTTGCCGACAACGGCTCGGCGTCCAGCAACGCGCGGTCGGCCAGTCCGGCAATCGTATCGTCGTCCAGACCACCCGACGTCGCCTCCTCTTCGACGGATCCGTAGACACGATACGGGCGGGGCGACACGCCACCGAGAACGAGCCGGACTTCACCGTCGGTGCGCCGGGTCATGGCGAGACTGACATAAGCGTCGACCGACGAGGCCAGATGGACTCGCCTCGTGAAGCGTTGCAGGCCGCCCGATGCCACCGCGGGCAGCCGCACCCCAACTATCCGTTCATCGTAGCCCAGCGCGATCTCGCGGTCCATGCGTTCCTCGGGAAGGATGAAGAAATCCGCGGCGGCAACGCTACGCGCGCCGTGGGGCCCGTCCACCTCGATCGTCGCATCCAGCGCCACGAGAGCGACGGACACTTCCGATGGATGCACACTCCAGCAGGGCCCGCCTTCGAGAATGGCGAGCGATTCGTTGTCTCCGTCACGCGCCGGACAGGTGACACCGCCTGTCTTGTGGCACGCTGCGTTGCGGCAAAAGTACGGACAGTGCAAACGCTCGGTGAGGTCGCCGGCAAGTGTTGCCGAGTCGGAGGCGGCGCGAAGACCGGAACAGTCGCACGCGAGCGCGAGTGCCGCGAACCGTTCGCGGATGTCGTGGTGGGATGACAGTGCGCCCAGCGCCATGTCACCGTCGATGCGCACGGACCCGTCGTCATCGCTATGGACGGACGGTGGCGGCTCGCGTGACCCGACACGCACCGCTCGCTGTTCATTCCCGGGAGTCGACACGCTAATCGAGAGTAGCGGTGGAGGATGCGGACACGGTCGATCGCGGAGAAGGATCACTCAATTGTACACCGATGCACTGCTGCGTCAGCCTTCGTCCGCTCGGCTGAGCCGGAACTTATCGCCCCGACGGCCGGTTTCTACCGCATGAGCGCAGCACTCAGCACGAACGAGTTCGATCAAGTCGCGCTCCGCGAGCGATATCGGGCGGCGGACGATTTTCCCGCGATGCTTGCGAAGGTCTCCAAGAACGCGGAACTGTGGTCGTCCGTGTGGCGTCGAGCGCAGGTGCCGGATGAATTCCTGCAGCGTGCGACAGCAATCGGCCGGTCATGGCATCTGTTGGCGCTCAGCGAAGACTGGTGTGGCGACGCGGTCAACACCTTGCCGGTGATCGCCAAGCTCGCCGAGCTGTCCCCGTTCGTGCACCTGCGCGTGCTGGCGCGAGACGAAAACGAGGACCTCATGGCGGCGCACCTCACGGGGGTGTCACGTTCCATTCCCGTCGTCATGGCACTGGACGACGCATTCGTCGAGCGCGGTTGGTGGGGTCCGCGTCCGCGCGAATTGCAACGGTGGGTGCTCGGGCCCGGCCAGCAGCTGGACAAAGTGGCGCGCTATCGTGATGTACGGGCGTGGTATGCACGCGACCACGGGCGCACGACACTCGACGAACTGCTCGTGATGCTCGAGAAGACGGAATCGGAGCGTGATAGCCGCGTGTGAGTTGAGGAAGGGCTGATTACACGCAACGCGAAAAGGGCCGGCTTCCGAATGAAGACCGGCCCTTTTGCGCGGCGGAGTCTTGCCCCTTTGCGCGCACCGAGTAAACACCGCGCTCTATTCGGCTCTGCCCGAACCCTTGGCGTGGAAGCGAACGTCCGTCGGGTCCTTGTAGGTCGCATTGTGTACATATGTCGCTCCGGCCGCGACCGCTACCGCGAGCAACACGACGAACGCGGCCACGCCCCAGCCTTCCTGCTTGAGGGGCACACGGTTGAGGTCGGGCGAGCGAGTGGGTTCTTCGTGCATCGGATCTCCGTTCCGGTCGTGACTGTCGGGAAACATAGAGGGAATCCACTCATCGCAACAGCGGCCCGCTCCCGTTTGATTGACCGCAGGATCATCCCAAGGTCGCGAACGTGCATCCTTTCCGGACCTCGGGCTGTCGAAAGGACATCGCCCCTCCATCCATGCACTCCACCCTCATCGATCAGTTGACCGCCGCCCTCGGTCCGGGCTACTCCATCGAGCGCGAAATCGGTGGTGGCGGGATGTCACGTGTGTTCGTTGCGTTCGACGAAGCGCTGCAGCGGCGGGTGGCGGTCAAAGTGATGCCGGAACACCTCGCGGCCGCCGTGTCCGTGGAGCGGTTCAATCGCGAAATCTTGCTGTCGGCCAGCCTGCAGCACCCGCACATCGTTGGGGTACTGAGCGCGGGCGAGGCCGCCGGGCTTCCATTTTTCGTGATGCCCTACGTGGAGGGCGAGTCACTCGGCGTCCGTCTTGCGACGTCGGGACCGCTCTCGGTGCGTGAAGCGGTGTCTATCCTCAAGGACGCGTCGCGAGCGCTCGCGTATGCGCATGAGCGCGGTGTCGTGCATCGCGACATCAAACCGCACAACATTCTGCTCGCCGCCGGCGCGGCCACCGTCACCGACTTCGGCGTCGCCAAGGCCCTGAGCTCGTCGCGGCGTTCGGGCGAACACGTCGAAGGACTGACGACCGCCGGCATGTCGCTCGGCACGCCCCTGTATATGGCGCCTGAACAGGCCGCGGCCGACCCCGACGTCGATCATCGCGCCGACATCTACGCATTGGGCATCACGGCGTATGAGATGCTCAGCGGCCACCCGCCCTTTGCGGGTTTACCGCCCCGAGCCCTCCTCACGGCGCGGATGACCCAGGATCCGCCAGCGCTATCCACGATTCGCGCGGACGTGCCGCCGGCACTCGAGGCGCTCATCAAGCGCTGTCTTGCGCGCGAACCGAACGACCGGCCGCAGACGGCGTCGGAGCTACTCGTGGCGCTGGACGACCCGTCGGTGGTGAGCGGAGCGTTCCTGGCGTCGGCATCCACGCGCCCGGTGTGGAGAGCCCTCCGTGACTGGCGCGTCGCAGCCGTGACGATCATCGTAGTCGGCGGCGTTATCACGGCCGTGGCGGCAACGCACAAGCCCGCGTTCAGCACGGCTGTCGGTGCGGTTCCCGCGCCGACGCCTGCTCCCGCGTCGATCGTCGTCGTGCCGCTCGTGAGCATCGGCGCCGATTCGAGCAACGCCTATCTCGCGGACGGCATTACCAACGAACTCGCGGCGGCGCTCGGCCGTATGTCGAACGTCCACGTGGTGTCGCCGTCGCGTGCGGCCGCGATGCTCGCTTCGGGTCGCGCACCCAGCGACATCGGAAAAGCGCTCAACGTCGCGCTGCAGCTCGAGGGAACAGTGCAGCGAAGCGGCAACCGTCTCCGCGTCACGGCGCGCCTGGTCGGCGTCAGCGACGGCGTTATGCGCTGGTCGGACATGTACGAGCGTGACGCCACCGACCTGCTCACCGTTCAGGAGGAACTCGCCAGCGCGATCACCGGGGCGGTGGGCGCGACCGTGGGCGGAGCGACGGGGGCGTCGTCGAACGTCGCCGCACCTGCCGGGCGTGACGCGAAGAGCGCAACGGGACTTGCGTATGACTACTACCTGAGAGGCCGGTTCCAACTCGGTCGTCGGACAGCGGCGTCCATTCAACAGGCAGTCGCATTCTTTCAGCAGGCCATCGCGAGAGATTCCAGTCTCGCGCCGGCGTACAGCGGTCTCGCGGACGCGCAGGGGCTGTTGCCCCTCTATTCCAACACGAGGGCGGAGCCAGCGCTGGCGGCCGCCATGGCCAGTGCCGATCGTGCCATCGCGCTCGACAGCACGCTGGCCGAGGCATGGGCGTCACGCGGCATCTTGCACGGACGGAGTTGGAGGTGGGGCGAGGCCGAGCGGGATTTCCGCCGGGCAATTGCGCTCAATGCGCAGTCCGCGCCCGCGCAGCAGTGGCTCGGAGAACTGCTGCTCGTCACGGGACGCATCCCCGAGGCAACGCGTGCGCTGGAACGCGCCGCACAGCTCGACCCAACCTCGCCAATGATCGCGGGCTCGTTAGGCCTGGCGCTGAGTCTGTCGGGGCGGCCGGCGGAGGCCATCGCGACGGCGGAGCGTGCCGTGTCATACGACTCGTCGCTGGTGGTCACGCGGTTCATGCTCGGTGCCACGCGCTTGTATCTACGACAACCCGTCGCGGCCGTTCCGCCTCTGGAGGCGGCCGTGGGCATCGATCCAGGGTCGCGAATCGCCCTCGGGTTGCTGGGGTACGCGTACGGCGTCACCGGGCAAACCGCGGCGGCACTGCGCGTACGCGCTCGACTTTCGTTGATGCCGGCTGGCCCGGGGGGCGACGTCGCCGTCGCGCGGGTTGCGCTCGGGTTGGGCGACACGACACAGGCGCTGGGCCTTCTCGAACGAGCCGCCCGCGCGAAAGACCCGTTCTTCGCCACGGAGTCCGCCAGCTCGCCCATCTTCGACGCACTGAAAGGGAACACACGGTACCTCGCACTGCTGAAATCGGTTGGGCTCTCGCCCGTGCGGGTGGTGGCGTCACGGTAGCGAGGGGCGGGCGTCTCTTCTACTTTCCGTGTGCATAGACCGGGGTGCCCACGACACGTCCGTCGGTGGGCTGAGAGAGACCCGTAGAACCTGATCCGGTTTGTACCGGCGTAGGGAGTCCGCACATGAAAAGCAACACGCAGATGCGCTTCGCGCGCGATGGTGTCATCACCGACGCGATGCGTTTCGTCGCTGAGCGGGAGCAGTTGCACCCCGAACTGGTGCGCAGCGAGGTGGCCCGCGGCCGTCTCGTCATCCCGGCCAACGTGCATCACCTGGCCAGCTCGCTGCAGCCGATGGCCGTGGGCAAGGTGTCCAGGGTCAAGATCAACGCGAATATCGGGAACTCCGCCGTCACCTCCGACATCGAGGGCGAGCTGGAGAAACTCAATCTCGCGGTGAAGTATGGCGCCGACACCGTGATGGACCTGTCCACCGGCACGGCGCTCGACGAGACGCGCACTGCCATCATCGCGGCGTCGCCGGTGCCGATCGGCACGGTTCCCATCTATCAGGCCATCCAGCAGGTCAAGGAAGTCACCGATCTCACGGCCGAGTTGCTGCTCGAGGTCATCGAGCACCAGGCGAAGCAGGGCGTGGACTACATGACCATCCACGCGGGCATCCTGTTCGAACACCTGCCGCTCGTGTACGGCCGTGTCACCGGCATCGTCAGTCGCGGGGGGTCACTCCACGCCGTGTGGATGATGCACCACCGCAAGCAGAATCCACTGTACGAGCGTTACGACGACGTCCTCGACATCCTGCGCAAGTACGACGTCACCATTTCACTCGGCGACTCACTCCG
>JANYIN010000159.1 GCA_025362035.1 Gemmatimonadaceae bacterium
TGAGCGTCCCCGACGTTCCATGGAGCACCGCGTTGCCGATTAGGTTGGTGACGACCTGCGTCACGCGCGCCGCGTCCCACTGGCCGGTCAGGTCGCCGCTGGCCGTGACCTGGAGCGCGCACTCCGGTTGCGCCGTGCAGCTTTCCGCCACCGCGTCCCGCACGACCTGTCCCAGGTCTACGGCCTCGCGCTCAACAGGAATGCCCGCGCCGAGCCGGCCGTGCGTGAAGTCCAGCAGGTCATCGACCATCCGGGTCATACGCAGCGCATTCGTGTGCGCACGACCGAGTACACCACGGCACCCCTCGGCCAGGTCGCTCGCGGCCAGGCTCAGCGCGGTCTCCTTCCGGATGGCCGAGAGGGGACGGCGCAAGTCATCGCCAAGCACGGACAGGAAGATCTCCCGCGCGCGGTCGATGTCGAGACTGAACTGCGCCACTGATTCCGCGAGCATCTGGTCGATCATCTCGTTGAACCGGATCATGTCGTGGAGGTCATCGACGTTGAGCGCATGGTCCTTCGCGCGCATCCAGAGGCGCGTGACGCTCGCCCGGAGGGCGCGAAACTCCGACGCCATCTCCGCCACGGTGAATCCACTCTCCGCTCGACCGGCCCCGTGCGCCGTGGCCGGTGTCGTCGCGTCACCGCGGCGCGCTGGCGGCGCATTGCCCTTTCCCTTGGCGGCCTGTTCCGCGTCGGTCTGTGGGGTGTTGAGGTCTCGCACGACCGACTGGAGCATCGCCACGGCATGGTCCCGGAGCTCGGTCAGGTCCAGCGCCTCCCCTCCAGTTCCCGAGCGCTGGGCAAAGGCCACCCAGTCCGCCATGATCGGGTCCACATTCCGCGAGATGAAATCGGCCAGTCGCACGACGAGATCCTGGTAAGGGTTCGATTATTCGACTATACGATAACCCCCACCATAGCGGATCGCAGGAGGTCGCGGGACGCGCCCTCCGGAGCAATCGCGCCTTCATGGTCCGGCCCCTGGCCACGGCTCGGCGAAGGGCAAATATGACGACGCCCCGCGGAGGGGTATGGCGTTGTCAACGCTCGGCGAGGGCGTTCGTCGCTGATGATCCTGCTTCCTCAGCCACGCGGAGGTCCGAGCGCAGCGCGGGCGGCGCGAATTCTCGCGACCGTTGGCTGCATCTCGGGATCGGCGTCGGACCAGAGGCTCAGGACGCGATCATACCACACGCGCGTGTCGTCACGCGATCCAATCGCGGCCTCGAGCTCGGCGCGGCGCAGCATCAGGCGCGGCGCCATCGCTGCCTTGTAGTAGACCGCGCCACCAGGAGCGGCGCCGACACCACTATTGTAGAGATGCGGCAGCACTGTGTCCGTAGCGAAGCGCGCGGCGCGGAGCGCGCGGGAGGAATCGCCGATGGCGAGAGCGCCGTCGAGGGCGATCGCGGTAAGCGATCCCTCCTCCGCCTGCACCCGAATGTCTGCGCGCGATGTGGAGTCCATCCAGCTCAGGCTTTTCATGACCAGATCCTTGTCATGCAGTGCCAGGCCGCGCGCGATCTCGAACCGGACGCCCCACGTCTCCAGGGACATCGGTGGCCACCAACTGCGCGGGAGGGTCGTCGCATACGCCAGTGACGGAAGCAGCATGCTGGTGCGGCAGCTCGGCAGCCCCGCTGCACAGACCGAATCACCGGGCGCCACGAGCCAGAAGGCGCGCTCATCCTCGGCAATTCGCTCGTCCGGAATGCCGAGTACGATCCGCGGGACGTGGAGCAGGTAGCGCACGCGCTCGGGAGGCCATTTCCCGTCCGCTCCGAGCCGGCGGATGACCGCGTAAATGGGCTGAAGCTTTCCAAATGTGATGGCATGCGACGCATACATCTCGGAGTCCGTCTGCGTCACCATCGACTGGCGGAGCAATTCGAGTACCTCGAGCCCGCCGGGCCCGTCCGCTCGTTGCGCGGCAATCTGGAGGCGCCACTCGAGGGCCTCCACGCGCGTTTCGCGATCCGCCTCGTTTCCGATCTGACGCAGTCCACTGTCGGCGGCGGCCAACTCGCCGAGCTGGATGTCGAGCTGCCCCAGGTTGAGGAGTGCGCGCGGGCCGTGCTGGCTGGCTTCGACCCAATCCTCAGCGATGCGCCGCGCGGCTTGGAGGTTGAGGACGCGCGACCGATTCGTGGTGGCGCGGCGGAGCTGTGCGCCGAAATCGGACGAAGTGACTCGTACCGGGTGAATCTCGAGTGAATCGCCCTCACGAATGTTGAGCGCGACCCAGGTTGCGGGATCATTTCCGCATGGAACTCCCGGGCGTGAGCTTGCCGGACACACCACCACCATTGGCACCGAGAGCATGTCCAGGACATGGCCGAAGGCAGGATGATAGGTGGGGTCCAGTACGAGCACACGGCGGAAGTTGGAGATCGCACGGTTCCAGTTGCCCCGGAAGCGGCCATGCGTCGAGTCGACCGGCTCGCCGATCTGGCGGCCACCATGATACTCGCACTCGCCCACGGTGTAGATGGCCTCGACATCGAGCGAATCGTGCGCGACAAGCGCGCGCGCGCCCTCGCATGCGAAGACGTTGACGATGAACCGTGCGCCTTTGCCGATGCGGAAGTAGTCACCCATCACGAGCCGGCCAGCGCCGGCGCGACGCGCGATGGCGACGCCGTCATTGAGCGTGAGTGGCTGCGCAATACGCGCGGGAGGCAGTTCGCGTACGAGATCGCCGACGTGCTTGTCGTCGACGACCTTGATGTCGCTCCATTGGCCGAGGTCGAGGGTGAGCAGGTTGACCGACGCGTCGCGCAGCCAGTCGAGGTCCGGGGTGCGCGTGGCGTTGGTGAACGGCACGACGATCCACGTCCGCTGGCTGAGCTGGGGATTGACCCTGCGCAGCATGGCGGCCGCGGCCGAGCCTCGACATGGCGGTGGCGTGCCATCGGGACACTGCGCCGACGCCGCGGCGGCGCTGAGGCCGAGGAGTGCGATGAGCAGCGTTCCTTCAAGCCACCGGGGGCGGAGCGAAGCGGGCGGCATCATTCGAAGGCGGGGGGGGAGGGATGGACCGCGGTGATCTGGTGGGAGCGGGTGACTTGCGAGGCCAGACCGCCAAGTGCGGATCGAATCACGTCAAAGCGAATCGCCATGGCGGACGCCCCGTACGGTGCATCCCGGCTTCAGCTCTTCAAGTTTCGCCACAGGGGGGGAGGGAGCGGAACGTCTTGGTAAGGTGGAGTCAGGCACTATGCCTCAAGGGACAGCCAGCCGGAAGGCGTACCACTAACGGAAGCTAGGCGCGACGCCAGCTTCTCGATGTGTCCTGTCCCCGCGAAACGCCGTCCGCAGGCACCCAGCTTCGCCCGCCCGCGGCAACCTCCCCCCTCAGAACTTGGGTGAGTCTCTTATTCCAGGGGTCGTCCATCGGCCGCCGAGGAAGTTCGATCAGACATGAAGCCGTGGAAGTTCGCTCAGCCTTACGTGTCGTCCACTTCGCCCCCAGCTTCCGGACAGCAGCAACGAGTCGAAGTTCTCCACCTGCTTCACCATGTCCAATCCAGCCGTCCTTGTGATCGGCGCAGGACCAAGTGGCCTCGTGACTGCCCTGTGGCTCACGAGGCTGGGCGTCCCCGTTCGCATCGTCGACAAGGCTGCGACGGCGGGCACCACGTCACGCGCCGTCGGCGTCCAGGCGCGAACGCTCGAGTTCTATGGGCAGCTGGGACTTGCCGACACCATCGTGCGGTCGGGGGTCGTGGTAGAGGCGGGCAGGCTCTGGGTCCGTGGTAGGAACGCCGCGCGCGTGCAATTTGGTCGCATTGGCAAGGGCCTGAGCCCCTTTCCCTTCCTGCTCATGTACCCCCAGGACGAACACGAGCAGTTGCTCGTGGACACACTTGCAACACTCGGGGTGCAGGTCGAGCGACAGGTAGAACTCGTGTCGATGGAGCAGGATGCGACGCAAGTGCGCGCGACGCTGCGGGGAAAGGATGGCATGGAGGAACGATGCGTGGCCGAATACATCGTGGGCGGCGACGGTGCCCATTCCGTGGTCCGTCGCGCGATCGGCGCCGACTTTCCTGGTGGGACGTACGCACACCTGTTCTACGTCGCTGACGTCAGGGCCAACGGCCATCCGATGAATGGCGAAATCAACGTGGACCTCGACGCGTCTGAGCTGTTGGCCATATTTCCGCTGAAGGGCGAGGGGCGGGCCCGCCTCATCGGTACCGTGCGACACGATGCGCTGCTGCGCGGCGGTGAGATGACGTTCGCCGACGTCAGTGATCGCGCCATGCGCCAGCTATCCATCGGCGTGACAGAGGTGAACTGGTTCTCCACCTACCACGTGCATCACCGCGTGGCGAGTCGGTTCCGTGGTGGCCGAGCGTTCCTGGTGGGCGACGCGGCGCATATTCACAGTCCCGTGGGCGGCCAGGGGATGAACACGGGCATCGGTGACGCGGTGAATCTGGCGTGGAAGCTTGCGTCCGTGGTACAGGGTAGGGCGCCGGAGACCCTGCTCGACAGTTATGAGCCGGAACGCATCGCATTCGCTCGGAGGCTCGTTGCCACGACTGATCGCGCGTTCACAATCGCGACGAGGGACGGCCCAGTCGCCCGGCTTCTCCGGCTGTACATCGTTCCCGCGATTGCAGCTCTCCTCTCGCGCCTTCCGCGGGTGCGGCGGATCATGTTCCAGACCATCTCACAGACGAGCATTCAGTATCGCGGAAGTTCGTTGAGCGAGGGCTGCGCCGGACGCGTGTGCGGAGGCGACCGCCTTCCATGGGTCCGGTTCTCGGCCACCGAGGACAATTTCATACCGCTTCGCACTCTCCAATGGCAGGTGCACGTGTACGGAGCGGCGACAGCTGAACTGCGAACCCAGTGCGAGGCACTCGGTCTCGCTATGCACGTATTCTGCTGGGATCAATCGATGAAAAGCGCCGGACTGATGGAGCATGGGATGTACCTTGTGAGACCTGACGGGTACGTCGCCCTGGCGGATGCTACAGGCTTGCCCGCTCGTCTTGCAGCGTTCGTGGCGGAGCGCGGCCTGCGTGGGTTTGCTGCGAATGCAAGCCGGCCTCGACAATCTCACGAGGTACCTGTGGCCGACACGGCCCAGTGACCACGGCGTGCGCACGTCCGCACCCCCACGGGGGTTGCGCGACCCGCCCCGTACGCTAGCATCAGGCGCGACGCGTCCCGTTCTCCACTCTGTCTCACGCCCTACAACGCCATGACCGGTCCCTCGATTCCGCCTGCCACCCCCACGCCGCAGGTCACGGCGCCCAGTACGCCCGTGCGCGACATGTCCAACGACACATTCACGAGCGCGGGTGCGCTCCCGGCCACGCGGGCGCCGCTCGTCCCCGGCCTGTTGGGCCGTATGAGCATCGGGCGGATGGGGCTGTACGCGATCGGGGTGATTGGCCTGCTGTTCGTAGCCAAGGCCGCCCTACGTACCGACCCCGTCGCCGCGATGACGACCGAACTACAGGCCGTCGGGGCGGCGGAGACGGTTTACCACGGCACGCACGGCGAATACACGGCGTCACTCCCCGCGTTGCAGTCCGTGAGCAAGGTCAAGCTCACCGCCCAGCTTGTCCAGTTCACGGCGGGCAAGAACGGTTACCAGATGACACTCCGCCACAATGATACGGAGAAGCAGTGCAGTCTGATCGCCGGATCATTCAAGACGCTCGGCGGACCGCCGGAAGTCTCCTGCGAGACCGTCCCGGCGCCGAAATAGCCGCGCGCTGCTCAACTATTTCGTTTCGCGCTCGGACCTGAACCGGCGTCTGCAACATCGTCATCAACCGGGTGATCATGACGCTGGACGTCCTTTGCCAGCCGCGACTTCTCGCTGTTCTTCTCCGCGTCGTCGTGCTGCTGGCGACCCTCGAACAAGCGATCCTTCCCCGAGTCATCATGCTTCGCGATTTTCGCGGGATCGTGCCCGGCACCTGAAGAATGCTGCGTGTCGTGCGTCTGCCCGGCATCGTTCGCTGCTTCTGCGGACTGGTCGAGCTTCCTGTCACTCGAGCTGTGCTTGTACCCGCTGCGTTCTTCGGTCATGTGGTCTCTCCCGTTGGTTGGGTGCATTACAGGCAGAAGACGTGCCGACCCATTTGCGCGTTGGGCACACCAGGCGTCTCGGAGCGTGCCGTTCGCCTAGCGACCTGAAGGAGCAGAGGGCTCTCCACTGCTCCTCGCTCACCGCGGCGACTTGCTCGGGGGTTGCCAGATGGAGGGGCGCAAGTGCTCTACCTAGCTCCGCACCAATTTCTTATAGGTGACCCGATGCGGCGTGTCGGCGTCTGCTCCTTTTCGCCTGCGGCGGTGCGACACTCGGCCAACAGGCGCGTGCCACTCAACCGCGGAAACTCAGCAAGCCGGGCGTCGATGATCGCCTTGTACGGCTCGAGCTTACTCGCCTCCGGGGCCCGCGGCCCATACCGGGCCCGGATGGACTCCAGTGGCTCCTCCACAGGCCCGTCTTAATCCAGCGGCACATCGTCGTGCGCCCGACACCGGCGCGCCGGGCCGCCTCGGCGCGATCGCCGCCGACGGCCTCAAGCAACTGATAACATACGCGTGAACACCCCGTGCATACTGAGCTCCCGGAACATCGAGAGCCCAAAGGTCGGAAACGGAGAGCGGCCTCGCACCGCTGGTCGCTCTAGGACGGCGTTCCGTTTTCAACCGGTGAAGTGTTCAATTTTCAACCGGTGCTAACAGTCCACTAGCCGGAGCCAAAGACAACCTATCAAGAGTGGTGCGCTGGTTGACCAGATGTCGTCGCGGCAAGAGACGCCCGTAGAGAACTCTGGGCTGGCATGTGCACCGCTAGGCGTCGCGCAGCGATGAGCGCTCAGTATGTCGCCGGCCTGACAGCGCACGGAGCCATCAAGTGTGAAATGCGCATTAGCTAGTGTCCGTCCTGAAACGGCGTTCTAAGGCTGAAGCGAAGGCGTTCTGTGCCCTCGAAAGTGGTTGAAGTGCGTCGTCGTGGCGAGGGGCAGTGAAATCTCGTCGTGCGTGAGTACGGAGCGGGTCTGGTGCGACGATGCAGGCGACGACTCAGTACGCGCGAGGTCCCGCGCGGCGGAGCGGAGCGAGACGCGCGTTAGGCGAGACGGTGGCGCGCGAGGACGAGGAGGTTGGCGGCGAGGACAGCGGTCCGCACATACGCGTGAAAGCCGGTCGCGCCCTTCCACACGCAGCGCGCGAGACCGAAGACGCGTTTCAAGAGCGAGATGCCGGCCTCGATGCCCGCCCGGAAGCGACGCAACTTGTCGTAGACCCACTGGCTCCGCACCATGTCGGGCACGGCGAGCCCGCGCTTCTTGGCGAAGCAGACATCCTCCACGCCAAGCGCTTTACAGGCGGTGAGGTTGTCCGTCGAGGCGAACGCGCCATCGAAGCTCGCCTGCCGTGGCGCGCGCCCAAAGAGCCGCTGCTGGCGGCGCACGAGCGGGACGGTCCACGTGACGTCGCCGGGATTCCCTTTCGGGATCGTACAGTCGAGGATGAGCCCCGAGGCACCCGTCGTCAAGAAGATCTTGTGGCCGTAGTAGGTGGCGCGCCGGTCCTTCACGAGCACATCGGCATGTGCTTCAAAGAGCGACACCAGCTTCTCATCCGCCGGGACGGCCTCGCCGTGCAGCACACGCCGCGTCGTCTGGTCGATCACTTGGGCGACGCGCGGGAGCAGGGTCGTGAGCTGTGTGCGGAGGCGATCCCGCGCCCCCGTCGCGGGGAGGCACTCGAGATGCGCGAGGGCGCAGGTTGCGTACGTCGCCGTGGCGTCCGTGAGGTGGATCAGCTCGCGGTAACAGTCGCGGCGGCGCGTGCGCTTCTGCGGCGCGAGATGCGGAATCTCCATCGCCCGCCGCTTCGCGCGCTTCACGTGCCGATGATACGCGGTGAAGCCCGCGGCGCGCTCTGCCTGCTGGAGGAGCCGGTCCAGCACGCGCACGGCGTCCAGCAGCAGGCTGGAATCTGTGGGCGGATGAATCGCGACGGGGACCACCGTCGCATCCATGCGCACGGTGCGCGCCGGTTCCAGACGGCGCGCGACGGTACTCGTCACCACGTCATCGTTGAGAGTCGCGAGCGTGTGTGGCGACACCCGACGAAGCGTCGCGGCAAGCGCCGACTTGGAGGGCGTCGCCGTCAGCGCACTCACGCGACAGAACGCACGATACGTCATCGAGTCGGCGAGATGAAACGCCAACTCGGCATAGGTCCAGCCCGTTAATTGCCGGACAATGAGCAGCCGGAGCGTTTGCTCCCCCGTGAGGCCTGGACGGCCCGTTCGCGCATTCGTCGGACAGCCCGACTCGAGATCTTGCTGAACCCGCGCGGTCAATGCAGGTTGCTCATCGAGCAGCGCGCTCATCGCGGCCAGGTCTGCGGCGTGCGCATGCGCGATCCACGGCGCGGCGAGTGGGAGCTGTGGCGATACGTGACGCATTCGGCGGTGCCTCCGCGTGATGGAGTTTGGTGTCTCGACAACGCCAACGTACATCATCGTTGTGAGAACACCATCACCGGATGCGTCACTCGTTTCACACCATCAAAAATGCTCCGCCAGAGTTTCAGGACGGACACTA
>JANYIN010000174.1 GCA_025362035.1 Gemmatimonadaceae bacterium
GTGTCCACGTATCGCAAGCAGCGTCGCGGCGGCCGCGGCCTCAACGGCCAGGAGCTCAAGGACGAGGACTTCATCGAGCACCTCTTCATCGGCAGCACGCACGAATACCTGCTGGTGTTCACGGACGACGGGCGGTGCTTCTGGCTCAAGGTCCACGAAATCCCACAGGCCGGGCGCGCTACGAAGGGCAAGCCGGTCGTCAACCTGATCAACGTCACGCCCGACACCAAGGTCCAGGCGATTCTGCCGGTGCGCGAGTTCCGCGACGATCAGTTCCTGCTCTTCGCCACGAAGAAAGGAACGGTGAAGAAGACGGCGTTGTCGGCCTATTCCAACCCGCGGTCCAACGGCATCAAGGCCATCAAGATCGAGGACGGCGATGAGCTGATGGACGTGCAGATCACCAGTGGTACCAACGACATCGTGCTGGCCACGCGCCACGGGCTGTCCATCCGGTTCCACGAGCAGGACGTGCGCGAGATGGGCCGCGACACCACCGGCGTGAAGGGCATTGCGCTCGGACCGCGCGATGTCGTCATCGGCATGGTGGTCATCAAGCGCGAAGCGACGCTGCTGGTGGTGGCCGAGCGGGGCATCGGCAAGTGCTCACCCATCGACGACTACCGCGTGCAGAAGCGCGGCGGCAAAGGCATCATCACCATCCATCGCACCGACAGGACGGGCGACGCCGTCTCCATCATGGAAGTCCTGCCGGAAGACGAGCTGATGCTCATGACCAAGCAGGGCATTCTCATCCGCATGCCGGTGAAGGGTATTCGCGTGGCGGGTCGGAACACGCAGGGCGTGAAGCTGGTCATGCTCGACGACAAGGATCTCGTCATGGCAGTGGCCCGCGTCATCCCGGAGGACGCACACGTGGAAGGAGTGGAGGACGCGGAAGGCGAACCGGACGAAGGCGAACCGGTCGGCGAGGAATCCGATCAGTAATCCCTGTTGCCGATTGCATGAGAACGGCCCGACCGCAGTGACGTTCGGGCCGTTCTCCTCTTGCGTCCGCTTCTTTCCGACGTCGTGCTCGGACGCTACCTTAGCCCAAATCGATCCGCATACCGTGGCAGTGATGACGTGAGCTGGCCCGCCGACCAGGAACAGTCCATCCTCACCACGACGCTCATCGGGACGACGTTGGAGCTTCCAACGTCCACACCCGAGCTCGTCGAGGCGCTTCGGCATGACAGGGAAGTCCTCGTGCGCGAGGCAATCCTGTGGCAGCGCTGGGTTCGCTATCTCGGCCTGCTCGCCCTGGTGGTGCTCGCGCTGGCGCTAGGCGACGGCAACTGGACGGTCTTGCTGTTTCCGGTCGTCCTCACGTCGCTGCTGTACGTCCTCTGCATCGTGATCTCCGCCGCGGTCGTTCGCCGCGCGGACGTCGTGCACGAATACCGGCTGCCGGCGCTGCTCGTCAGCGCGGACATTCTGACGCTCGCCACTCTGACCTGGGTGAGCGGCGCGCCGGCGGAGATGGGGCGCATTCTGCTCGGTGCCACGCTGGTGGTCCAGCTCGCGGTCTTCTACTTCGGCCGCACCATGGGCAGCTATTCGGCGGGCATCGCGGCCGTCGCCTATCTGCTCGCCACGCTGGTACTACCCTCGTCGTCGCCGTCCGTGCTCGATCGCCCGGGCATCGAGCAGGTGCTGCTCAGCCTCGGCGTGTTCGGGATGGTGTGCGGCGTGCTCATCACGGCGTACGGAAACTTCCGCGCGCGAATGAACCGCCTGCGCCTCTTCTGCAAAATGGTGGAGGAGGGCGACCTCACTCCGTCGTTCGCGCTGGGCGCGGACAAGCGCCCGGACGATCTGACGCTGCTGGCGCGCAGCTTCGAGGCAATGCGGTCGCGCCTCGCCGAACAGATCGGCACCGATCCGCTTACCGGCTGTCTCAACCGCCGAGCGCTCGAGACGCGGTTGCGCACCGAATGGCGTCAGGCCAAGCGCCGCAGCTCCACGGTGGCGGTGCTCGCCATCGACCTGGATCACTTCAAGCAGATCAATGACACCCGCGGCCACCCGACCGGCGACGTCGTGTTGCAGGAACTGGCCGGCATCATGAAGGCTACGGCGCGCGACACCGACGCCTGCGCGCGACTGGGCGGTGACGAATTTGTCATCGTTTTGCCGGACACCGGCTGGCAAGGTGCGCTCACCTTCGCCGAACGCCTGCGCCGGAAGGTGGACGACTTCAGCTTTGGTGGGTCGATGGCGTCCATGAGTGTCACGATCTCGGTCGGCGTCGCACTGGCGCGCGCCACCGATCCCATTTCCCCCGAGATGTTACTGCAGGAAGCCGATCGGTCGCTGTACAAGGCGAAGAGCGGTGGACGCAATCGCATCTTTGCCTAGCCGGAGTCTGGTGAGACCTCTGATCACGCTGCACGACCTGACCGCCGCAGCGGCGCGAATCGCGCCCGTGGCCGTACGTACGCCGCTGCTGCCCTTCGACATGGCGTCCGAACAACTGGGCGCCCCGATCTGGCTGAAGCCCGAGATGCTGCAACGCGGCGGGGCGTTCAAGTTTCGCGGCGCGTACAACTTCCTCGCGCAGCTGACGCCTGGGGAACGCGCGCGGGGTGTGGTTGCGCCCTCGTCGGGCAACCACGCGCAGGCGGTTGCACTCGCCGCCAAGCTATTCGGTTGCACGGCTGTGGTCGTCATGCCCACCTCGGTCACGGCGCCGAAGCGGCGTGGCGCCGAGCGCCTCGGCGCGCGGGTGGAGTTGGCTGGCACCACGACGCAGGATCGGATGGACCGCGCCGTGGAGATCGTGGAGCGGGAGGGGCTCACGATGGTTCCGCCCTACGACCACGCGTGGATCATCGCTGGCCAGGGTACCGCCGGTCTCGAGATCGCCGATGACCTGGCCGACGTGCAGACCGTGCTCGTTCCGGTGGGCGGAGGCGGCTTGAGCGCTGGCGTCGCGACGGCGATCAAGCTGCGTGCCCCGAATGCGCGCGTGATCGGCGTGGAGCCGGCGAGCGCGCCCAAGCTGTCGCACGCACGCCTGGCAGGAAAGCCGGTGCGGATCCCGCCGTCGTC
>JANYIN010000197.1 GCA_025362035.1 Gemmatimonadaceae bacterium
CCCTCTCTGCCAATATGAGTGAGACACCGACCACTTCCGAGTTTAGTGTCTGAGGGTGATCGAGGATCCGTTCATGCCGTCCGCTCTTGCTCCCGTCCCATTGATCGTCCACGATACCGGGGTGTCAGCCACCCCCTCCCGCCGCCGATTCACCGCCGCGTACAAGCGGTCCATCCTCCGTGATGCTGTCCGGTAGTAGGTGGCCGGCGCGACGGCGAGGGCCGCACAGGTCGGACGCACGCCGAAGCGCGGTGCGTACTCATGGACGGGCATCGACCCGGGGCGGTGGCCGGCATCGTCCCCGCCGCCACGCCGCGCCGGACCGCGTCGCGCGCGCTGGTCGCATCGGAACGCCAACGCGTCCTCGATGTGGTGCACGAACCGCGCTTCGCGGACCTCGCGCCGGCCACCGTCTACGCGACCCTGCTGGACGAAGGCACGTATCACTGCTCGGAGCGGACGATGTATCGCGTGCTCGCCGCGCACGACGAGGTGCGTGAGCGGCGCGCGCAGCGGCGGCATCCCGTGTACGCCGCGCCCGAACTCCGGGCCACGACCCCGAACCAGCTCTGGAGCTGGGACATCACGCGGCTCAAGGGGCCGGAGAAGTGGACCTACTTCTCCCTGTACGTGCTGCTCGACGTGTTCAGTCGGTACGTCGTCGGCTGGCTCGTCGCGCCGCGCGAATCCGCCATGCTCGCCGAACAGTTGCTGGCCACGAGCTGCGAGCGGCAGCGGATTCTCCCGGAGCAGCTCACGATCCATGCGGACCGTGGCGCGCCGATGACGTCGAAGCCGGTCGCCTTCCTGCTCGCGGACCTCGGGGTCACGAAGACCCACTCGCGCCCCCACGTCTCCAATGACAATCCGTACTCCGAGGCGCACTTCAAGACGCTCAAGTACCGGCCTGACTTCCCCGAGCGCTTCGGCGCGCTCGAGGATGCGCGGGCGCACTGTGTCGATTTCTTCGCCTGGTACAACACGGCACATCGGCACAGCGGCCTCGGCCTGCACACGCCGCATGACGTGCATCACGGGCTCGCGGCAGACCGCCGCCGCGCGCGCGCCGACGTGCTCACCGCGGCCTTCGCCGCCACCCCGGACCGCTTCGTCCGCCACGCGCCTGTCCCGCCCGCGCTGCCCACCGCCGCGTGGATCAACCCACCCAAACTCCTCGCCGCCCGCACCGCCTCAGAGGACGTGCGTCAGTAAACTCCGCTCCCCCGGTGTCTCATATCGTTGACAGGTTCCGTATCTCGTCGAGCGGTTACACATGAAGGTGTACTGGTCGGCATCGCGAGGTGCTGTCATTACCTCGGCGAATCTGTCATCGAACGCCCTGGGACATGGCGACCTCCGCGAGGCCGGCATTCGGCTGCCTCGCGGCGCAGTGGACATAGCGCGCCTCCTGAAGCCACTAAAGAAGGTGCGGTTAACAGCAAGGAAACTCACTCAGCTTCGTTCATCGTACCGCACGGAACGAGAGAAGAATCCGGCACGTAGCTCCGGCCGCAACGAACAGCTCACGTTCGCGGAGTGGTATGCGAGCAAACCTCGAGGCTCCTGGAAGCTGGCGCCTTATAACGGCGCCGGGAGGTCGTCACAAGCGATCCGAAATTATGCGCGCGCTGAGAGCGGCAAGCGTGATATCGAGTATTGCGTGGGCACGCGTCGGGGAGAGTTAGCAGAGAATGATTATGTCCTATGCGTTGACGTATCAGACGAACGCGTCGCGAAGACCCCGGAATGGCTCTTCGTAAGCAAGATCGTGCACGTTGGGATCACCGATCCTGCGTATGAACGAGGCTTCCCGTACCAGGCCGGGCAGCTCGACCCTCTCAAGTATTACAGGCGCCCGCCTTTTCGTATCGACGCACAATTCCGCCGCGCGCTGCGACAGGTGTTAGTTGATCTCGGAACGGATGGCGTCGCGAATTATTTCGACTGGCGTGTAAATGGGCCCCCGAAGCCAACGCTGCTTCGACGTTTGAATGAGGCGTTCCTCGCCGAAGGAGCGGTGTAGTGCGTCGGCCGCAGGTCGACGGTCAATCACGGAATACAGGAGTTCCCGACTTCGTGGGGCCGTCGACCGCCGAGGGGCCGCTTACCACCGTGCCGTCCACTTTCATCAGTATCGACCTCGCTTGCAAGAGCGAGCGGCACCCTACCGGTGCTATCGTACTGCGCGAATCGGTCGACGGGGCAGTGCTGGCCGACGTTGCATCGCCGCTGCGCTCGCTCGATGCAGTAATGGAGTATGTGTGTGCGCACGAGACTCGCCCCTGCGTCGTCGCTATCGACGCCCCCCTGATCATCCCTAACGCGACGGGACAGCGGGCCTGCGAACGCCTCGTAGGGCAGCGCTATGGGGCACGCCATGCCGCATGTCATACGTCGAACCGAACGCTTTACCCGGACGCAGCGAGTGTGCGCCTTGCCCATGCTCTTGCGGAGCGCGGATTTGCGCATGGGCCGGAGCTTCAGCAGGATGCGACGGCTGTGATGCTTGAGGTGTACCCACATGCCGCGATGGTCGCCCTTTTCGACCTGCCGCTGATCGTCAAATACAAGAAGGGTCGTATTGCCGATAGGCGGACGGGTGTGATGCGTCTACAGCAGTTGCTACGACAACTCACGACCCAAGACCCACCGCTCGTCGCCAACGATGCCCTCGAGGAACTGCTGGGGCGGCCGGTCGCTGCGCTCGCTGGCCAGGCGCTGAAGGACTACGAGGACTCGCTCGATGCGCTGATCTGCGCATACATAGCCTATCATTACTGGACGTGGGGCGGACAGCGTACCGAGATATTCGGCGATGTCAGTTCGGGATATATCGCCAACCCGCATCTGCAGCCGGAGTGGGCCCGGGGCCGCACACCGAAGTGTGCGAGCGTCCCGCGAACTATGTCGCTGTGAGCTCACCCGTGCCCCCGACCATGCTCGAGGCGCTGCCCGGGCGAGACGCTGTGGGACGTGTCTATTCGCTCTTCGATTCCGAGTTGGGTGAAGAGGTGCTTGGCACCATGATCGTCTGCTGGCCGGACCGCGGACCGACGTGGGCCGTCCGCCTGCACTCCCTCGACCCTGATCGGCGGCCGGTTACCGTGTTTCTCTATGAGCGGCCGGAGAGCAAGCTCGGGCGATGGTTCGTGACGCGCGAGGTGCCGACAAGCAAGACTGAGCGGTACGCGGTCCTCGTCTCCGCGCGCAAGCGGTACGACAGCCAGGGCATACTTGACCTTTCCAACCCAGCCCAAGTAGAAGGCGGCCGCTATGATAGCGACGAGGTAGGCCCTTGGACGCGGTGGGCGGGCGACCTGGATGCAGATATCATGGTAGTGGGACAGGACTGGGGTGACGTTGCATACTTCGTCGCCCAACGGGGACTGGATGCGCCAGGCAATCCGACGAACGCTGCGCTTGCGGCGCTGCTAGCGGGGGTAAGCCGACCGTTGCCGCCAGCCCCAACCGCCATCGCTCCGCTAAGAGGAGAGGCCAACCGGCGCACACGTGTCTTTCTCACCAACGCGCTCCTGTGGCTCAAGACAGGTGGTTTGGGAGCCAAGGTCAGCGATGAGTGGTTCACGGGTGACAGCGCGATCTTCCTCCTTGAGCAGATTGCCATCGTACAGCCACGCGTGGTCGTCGCGCTCGGACAGCAGGCGCATCGGGCTGTCTTGCGTGCCTTCGATCTTCCGGTTCCTGCAGGCCTTTTCCGAACCGTGGTGGATTCTGCCGAGGGAATTCCACTTCCCGGGGCGCCTGGTGGCGCGCGTCTGTTCGGTGTGTACCATTGCGGTGCCAGAGTTCAGAACATCACCCGGTCCCTGAGTCAGCAGCACCTTGACTGGCGTCGTATCGCCAGCGCTCTCGGAAATCGGTAGGGGCAGCGCGAGCACACGACGGAAAGTAGGTTCGCCGTGCTTTGCCCACGGACTTGGAACGAGCGAAATATCACGAGGTGAGGATGGGTCGAACGCGAGTGTACGTCGACGGCTTCAGCTTCTACTACGCCGTGAAGGATGCCGCCAAGAGTGGCGCCTTCCCCATTGGTCTCGGATGGTGCGACTTTCGCAAGCTCGCTGAGACCACTTGCTCGGCCCGCATGATACCGTGGATGTGATCAAGTATTTCACCGCGCCGGTCACTCGCCAGTTCGCGAGCCGGCCGGGCGAAGAGCGGCGACAGAACTCGTGGCTCGATGCAGTGAAAACGATTCCTGGCGTCGAGGTGATTCAGGGCTTCCACCAAAAGCACGATACCAAGGCTCGTGAGGAGAAGCAGACCGACATCAACATCGCGGTCGAGCTGCTTGTGGACGCGGTCAATGGAGAATGCACGCGCGCGATCCTCATCACAGGCGACATCGACCAAGCACCGGCGGTGCGCGCGGCTCGAGAGCGCCTCCCGCTAGGGCGCCGTGTCGAGGTCGATGTATGGGTGCCACCCGGCGTGTCATTCAACCGTTGGCGTGAGGCGGCAGACGAGCTCGGGATGAGCTGTCGCGAGATCACACCCGAGATGCTTGCCGCGAGCCGGCTACCCGACCGCATCGTCACGACTGCTGGAGCAGTGGTGACGTGTCTGGATGAATGGAAGATGCCGACGGGCCTGGCCGGGTTGCGGTGGGCAGCCTCCAGACCAGCTGAGTGAGCCTTCCGCGCTTCGCTAGAAGGCCTTGTCAGGCACAACGAAGCCGGGATCGGGCGCAAAGTCGCTGAAGCGCCACCCAAGCTCTCGGGCTGCGAGCACCGTTCGGTCGCGGGGCTTCGTGGCCATCGCAAGGCGGAAACGCCGTTCGACGTCGCGCACTGCGTCGAGTGGCGCCCGCCACGCGAGACCGTCGTACCCCGTTGGGCACGGCGGTGTGGGTATCCCATCGGGACAATAGCCGTAGAGATCGTACGCGCGATAGCGAAGGAGTGAGCAGACCGCAGCGTCCGTATCTGTGAGCTTCGCCAGGAAGGCTGGTGTGACGCACAGATTTTTGCAGGGCCGTGTACCCGGCCATGCCCGCGCCGTCCCGCGGTCCACCGTACAGGTGGTTGAACTGCACGTCCCGGTATTTCGAGGCGGAGAGGCCATTCGCCCAGAGAAATACCTGGGTCGGGGCGTGGTTGTCGTCCGCCTGTACATCCCGCCCATCCGGACCTGGCTGGCGTTTCCCTCGCACGTGCGGGTTGCGGATTTCGCTCGATGCCGATCACCCATTTCGCTCGAAGCCGATCACTCGTTTCGCTCCAAGCCGATCACCCGTTTCGCTTGAAGCCGATCACTCATTTCGCTCCAAGCCGATCACTCGTTTCGGCTGAAGCCTGATCACCGCATGAGCTGAAGCCGCAGGATCCCCACCGCACGCGCTATCTCCTCCGGACGTCTACCCGGAGCGAGGCTGTGCCTGCAGAGAGGATTTCCATGCGGAAGGTATTGGAGGCGTTACGCCTCCTGTTCGACCATGACCGGAGCCAGCGCGAGATCGCGACCAGTCTCGGGCTGTCCCAGAGCACGCTGCACACGTACGTCCGGCGCTTTCAGGCGAGTGGCATCGCGTGGCCGCACCCGCAGCACTCGACGAGGCCGCGCTCGAAGCGCGGCTCTTCACCCGCGGCGCGTTTCCGCCGCCCGTGACCCGGCCCGTGCCCGACTGGGCGACGGTACACCAGGAGCTGAAGCGGAAGGGCGTCACGCTGCAGCTGCGCTGGGCCGAGTACAAGGATGCGGCGGCGGAGCCGACGCGCTGTTCTCAGTACACGCAGTTCTGCCGGCACTATCACGCGTGGGCCGGCACGCTGGAGCCCGTGCTCCGTCAGGTCCACATCGCCGGCGAGCGGCTGTTCGTGGACGACGCCGGGCCCACGATGCCCGTCGTCCATCCCCGGGATCGGCGAGCTTATCTCCGCAGCACTGCTTACGTTGCCGGTCCTGCCCACAGTCTTCGGCGCGATGGAAGGGTGGGCGGTCAGCCGGGAAGCACGGGCCGCTTGGAGCGCGCGGCCCGGAGCGATGCCAAGTCCCATCGCAGGAGATCACCACATGGCCACCCCGACAATCATGCTGACACCGGAAGAACGCGCAACTGCCGCGAGCCGCTGAAAGATGCTTTCGCGCCTCACGCTCGGGTACAACGCTATCGAGGGCGTCGTGGCGATTGGGGCCGGGGTAATGGCGGGCAGCATCGCCCTGGTCGGCTTTGGCGTCGACAGTGTGATCGAGGTGACCTCCAGCCTGGCATCGCTCTTTCGGCTGCATCACGATGCAGACGCATTGCAACGCGCGCGTTCCGAGCGAATTGCAGTGCGGGTGGTCGGGTGGTCCTTCCTCGCGCTGTCGGCCTATATCGTGACCGACGCCGGGCACGCCCTTCTGTCGCATGAGATGCCGACGAGGAGCCTCCCCGGTCTCGTCATCACCGTCCTCTCGGTGATTGTCATGCCCATCCTCTCGCGTGCGAAGGGTCGCGTGGCGGAGACGCTCGCCAGCCGTGCGCTCCTCGCTGACGCGAAGCAGACGAGCCTCTGCGCGTACCTGTCCGTGATCGTACTTGTCGGGCTGCTTCTCAACGCCACGCTGGGATGGTGGTGGGCGGATCCCGTCGCGGCGCTCGCGATGGTGCCGATCATTGCGAAGGAGGGGGTCGAGGGAGTACGCGGAGCGGTGACGTGCGAAGATTGCTGTTGAGGTAGCGAGAGGTACGGACCATTCTTTACGGGCCGTAAAGTGTCCACTATCTTTCTCTGCGCACGTCCTGCCGGTGTAACCGAAGAGAGCAACTGCGAAGTGCCCACACCTCGGAAGCGACTACGTCCAGGCGAACCGCGCCTCCAGGACACCATGCGGCTATCGGCCGCCGGCGCCGCCATGCTGCTCGGCGACCTCGAGCATCGGGTACTCGAGGCGGCGTGGGGAGCGAAGCACCCGGCCACCGCCCGCACGCTGTTCGAGCGGGTCGCGAGGACGCATGACGTCGTCTACATCACCTGCGTGACGGTCGCCAACCGGCTCGTTGAGAAGGGGCTGATGACGCGGGCCAAGCAGGACGATGTGTTCCACTACGCGCCCACCATCACGAAGGCGGAGTTCACGCAGCGCGCCTCGCGGCACGTGGTGCAGCGGCTCGTCACGCTCGGCAGCGCCGCAGTCTCGGCATCGCTCGTCGACGTGCTCGCCGAGCGGGACCCCGACCAGTTGGCGGAGCTCGCGCGTCTGGTGCAGGTGAAGATGGACGAGCGGCGCGGGCAGCGCTGAGCGGGCCGCCCTGGAGAACTGACGATGCAGAGTCACGAGAACCTGGCGGCCCCAGGCTACCTCGCCGGCCGAATCCGGGCTCGGGAGGAGTCGCACCGACGAGCTGTGCTGCTCGGGATCGCGGGACTGATCGTCTTCAGCACCAGCCCCGTGTTCGGGCATCACCTGTCGAAGCAGGCCGACGCGTTCCTGGGCGGACGTGACCATGTCATGCAGGTCTGCCTCGTCGCCCTGCACCTGATCCTCCAGCCAGTCCACTACACCTTCCACCTTCTCCTTCTCGCCGGGCTCGCTTACGCGATCTGGGATCGCATAGGGGCGTCGCGACGGCTTCGTCGCGTTCTGGATCTGCTGGACTGGGGAGCCCCCGCGCCGGGCAGTTCGATGGGATCCGCAGTGCGCGACGCCGGTCTGATGGCGCATCAAGTCCGGGTCGTCGATGGCCTGCCGAGTCCGGCGTTCACTGCCGGGTTCTGGACACCGCACGTCTACGTCGCGAGCGAGCTGGGCACCATGCTGAGCCCGGACCAGATGCAGGCCGTCCTCGCTCACGAGGCGGCGCACCTGCGACGTCGCGATCCACTCCGTCTCTCGGTGCTGCGCTTTCTCGCCTCCACGCTGTTCTACCTTCCAGCGCTACGGCGCCTAGCGGACGACGCTGCCGACGAAGCCGAGATTTCGGCTGACCATGAGGCTGCCTTGGGCGACGGCGCGGGGAGGGACCCAGTGGTGCTGGCCTCGGCCCTCGTAGAGATCGCGCGTTGCTGGCCTAGTCAGATGCAAGGGGGTTCCCATGCCCCTCTCCCCATCGCCGGAGTTGCCGGGAGGCCGGGGACGGATCTCCTGAACCGTCGTGTTCGCCGGTTGCTCGGTGGCGAGGCGGTGGTGGGAACACACCTGACGCGGCGGTCCCTTGCTGGCGCCGGGGCGGTGCTCGCCATGGTCTGGCTCTCCGGGCTCATGATGGCCCATCCTCTTCCTCCTGACGTGGCAGCGGACCAGGGCTTCATGGGTTTCGAGCTGTCCCCCGCGCGATCACACGGCGCCCATGACAGCCACTGCGACCATCATGGAGCGTTCGCATTGACGCATCTGTTCTGTCTCCGCGGGCACTCGCACAAGCGGGGCCAGCCGTGCCCGCACGCGACGTCCCACACCGGCCTGATCCTGCGGGGGGCGTAGAGCACGATCCGAGGCCTGCCACGGGAACCAATGGTCCAGCACCGTGTCTTTATGCAGCGTAAAGCCCGGTACTGGAATTGCGAGCGTGCATTGCGGCTCAGCTAGGGGCCGACGACCGATACGGGAGAACCACGTTGCTTTCGCTCCGCCCTACCCTGCTACCCCTGGTCGCGCTCTTAGGCGGCCTCGTCATACCGACGGCTGCGTTTGCGCAGACCGACTTCTACAACACTGACCGCGGCCGCCCTGTCCAGATCGAGGACGCGTACGTCACCGAGCGGTATGCGTTCGATCTCAAGCTCGCCCCGGTGCGCCTCGAGCGACTCAGCGGGGGCACCTACAATTGGGGCCTCGAGCCCGAGATCGCTCTCGGCATCCTGCCACGCACCCAGATCGAGCTGGGATTGCCGCTCGCATTCGTCGAGCAGGGGAGCCGGCGCCGCAGCGGAATCGCCGGGCTCGAGCTTTCGGCGATGCACAATTTCAACGCCGAGACCGAGGGGCTTCCGGCGCTCGGCATCAGGGGGGACGTCCTGACGCCCGTCGGCGCCCTTGGCCCGGACCGCGTGTACTCGTCGGTCACCGGCATGGCGACGCGCACCTTATCGTGGGCACGCTTTCACGTGAATGGCCAGTACACCTTCGGCGCTGCTCCAGACGCCTCGGCAACCGTTACCGGCCCGACCGGTGGGATCGACGTCTCGCGCTGGCTCGTCGGCGGTGCCGTCGACAAGGCCTACCCGCTGAAGTCGACGCTGATCACCGCGGAACTGTACGGCCGGAAGCCGCTCGAGTCAGGACAAGACGTCGAGCTCACCGTCGGGACGGGCACCCGCTTCCAGCTCACGCCGACCCTGGCGCTCGATGGCGGGTTCGGACGCCGCCTGAACGGGCCCGAACAGGGCTGGTACGTCACCTTCGGGAGCGCCTACGCCTTCGGCGTCCGTTCCCTGTTTCCCGGTTCCCGCTGATGATGCACTCGACAAGACGTTCCCGTAGCGCTCGTCACCTTGTTGCCGCCTTCGGTCTGGCCTCGAGCGTAATGCTCGGCTCCGCGGCAACACCGCGCGCTGCACATGCGCAGTGGTCGACGACCTACGAGCAATACTACTTGCCAGGGAAGTTCAACTTCACCTTCCGCCGCGACTACCCAGCAGCCGACCGGCTGTTCAACGCGTTCGACTATGGACACGCGATCCTGTACGAACGCCTGTACAACAATTCGCGCGCCCCGGCGTCGGAGCTCGAAGAACAGGAATACAACTTCATCACTCGAAAGCTGCTCGTGAGCCCCCCGCGGCTGCCCCTCGCGGAAGCGGCCATCGAGGTGAACTACGCGAAGATAGCGCCCGAGGCCAAGGCCATGTTCGACTGGGCGCACCTGCTGCACCGTCAGATCTACGATGTCCTCGCGTCCGAGAGCATGACGCAGTCGGAGAAAGACGCGAAGATCGCGGAACTGGTCGCCTATTACAAGACGCGTCCCGATCTCGCCTTCAGCTCCGTGCCCAAGAACATGGAGCTGATGGAGGGGCAGCCGTACTCGCTCGCCTTCCGGCAGCGCTACCCGAAGTTCAACGGCTTGATCTGGGGCTACCACTGGCTGCAGGTCGGCCTGTACGAGCCCCTCATGATCGGTCGCTCGCAGGAAGAGCGGCAGGCCGGGGTGGCCGCTGCAGTCACTCGGTTCCGCCAGATGCTCGAGAACGCGCCGGAGCACATGCCGCGCGTGATGCCCATGACAGCGACCATCGCCCCGAGCTTTGCGAAGCGCTATCCGGAGGCGTCCATCATCTTCGACAACCTCCACGCCATGCATGACGTGGTGTCGGACATCCTCGCGAACGACGTGGTCCCCCATGGCGGCAAGCGCGCCGCCATCCTCGAAGCGGCCAGCCGCTATCGCGATGACCGGACGTTCTTGATGCCCGTTGCCGAGTGGGCAAGCATGGGGCAGATGATTGGCATCGAGAACATGGGAGGTCCCGCGGTGGGCGTGCTATCCGGATGGACCGCTCCGACCATCCCCCGCGGCATTACCATGGCTGATGCGATGAAGAGCATGCCGGGGATGGCGGGCATGGGTCACGGTGCCACCGCACCGGCCGCGGGACACTCCATGCCGGGCATGAGCATGCCGGGGATGAAGATGAACGACTCGGCACATGCGGGAACGATGCCCGGAATGTCGATGGGAGAGCCGACCGCACACTCTGGTCACGCGTCCGGGATGGCAGGGATGAACATGGGCGATAACGACTCGAGCATGCGCGCGTTGCACGAGCGGATGATGGAAGATCCAGTCATCCACGAGCGCATGATGGCCGATACCGCGATGCGACGAATGATGTCCGGTATGTCGATGGACTCGTCGTCCATGCACATGATGCATCGCATGCCCGCATCCGCCCCTTCGCATGCGGCGGGTCCCGCATCGGCGCACTCGCACGCGCACGAGAGTTCCTCCGCTTCCAGAAAGGCGGCACCCGCACACACACCGACACTGAAGTCATCGTCCACGAAGGTGGCTCCGAACAAAGCTACGCCAAAGAAGGCATCGACGAAGAAGGCGCCGGCCAGGCCCATGGTTCACGACATGCCAGGGATGAAGATGCCAGGCATGAACATGCAAGGCATGAACATGCCAGGCATGAAGCCTTGATGCTCGTGTGTCCTCGCAAGTCGCGACGGCTCCTCGGAAGCGCCCTGGCCGTCCTGCTTGCCCTCCTGGTGGTTCCCGAGTCGGCGCTCGCTCATGGACGGCTCAAGGCCTCGTCGCCCGGCGCGGGCGCCCACCTGGGGGTGATTCCCCGGCAGCTCCGGTTCGACTTCAGCGAGGTTCCGGACCTGACGTTCTCCCGGGTGAGCCTCCTGGGCCCCGGGGGCGCAGAGGTTGCGCTGGGGCCGCTCTCATATGCACAGGATTCGCATCGGGCCGTCGTGACGTCGGTCGGCGGCACGCTCGCAGCGGGGACGTACACGGTTCGCTGGCAGCTCACCGGCGACGATGGACACCCCATACGCGGCGAGTTCCAGTTCACCGTGGCGCCGGGGGCGATGCTGGACGGAGCCGCCGCGTCCACGATGTCCACGGCAACCCAGGGAACTGATGCAACCTCCAGCGCAATGGTGATGCATCATGACCCGGCGTCCATGCCGGAGGGCCAGGGGTTCGGCGTTGAGTCCCCGGCGTATGTCGCGCTGCGGTGGGTTCAGTTCGTCGCCCTGTTGGTCGCCATCGGATGTGTGGCATTCCGACAGTTCG
>JANYIN010000201.1 GCA_025362035.1 Gemmatimonadaceae bacterium
CCGATGCGGGCCGAAGAGCGAGGCGCGGAGCGCCGATGCGGGCCGAAGAGCGAGGCGCGGAGCGCCGATGCGGGCCGAAGAGCGAGGCGCGCAGCGCCGATGCGGGCCGAAGAGCGAGGCGCGGAGCGCCGATGCGGGCCGAAGAGCGAGGCGCGGAGCGCCGATGCGGGCCGAAGAGCGAGGCGTGCAGCGCCGATGCGGGCCCTGAACAATCGGGGTGTCCCCCCCATTTCCGGTCAGCGGCGCAGCCATGCGTTTCCCAGACTCTGCCCTCTTGCAGATATCGGGTATCATGGCAGTCTGCGGTAGTCCAGTCGTCGAATAACCCGCTTTCGTGGTTCTCCCAGATCGTGCTAAGCACTTGCATATCAACTACATAGGCTGTAATCAGCCAGGGTGCCTTTCATCTGGCATTGTCGCTGCATTGCGACATGCCACTGACTCCCGCCAACCGCGCCGTCGGACCCCCCAACGGCCAGACCCCAAGCAAGGCAGCCCAATCATGATTCGCCCCTCTCGCCGTGGTTTCACGCTCATTGAATTGCTTATCGTGGTCGTCATCATCGGCATTTTGGCCGCGATCGCGATTCCCAAGTTTGCCAACACCAAGTCGAAGGCCTACATCGCCGCGATGAAGTCGGACCTCCGCAACCTCGTCACGGCGGAAGAGTCGTTCTTCGCCGATTCCACCAAGTACGTCACCTACGACACGACGAAGCTCAAGTATAAGCCGTCCACGGGCGTGAACACCCCGACGATCGTGCCGGGTGCCGGCTACTGGTCGGCGACGATCACGCACACGCAGATCGCCAACTTCAGCTGTGGCATCGGCGTCAACACGACGAACCCGGTGGTCACCACAGCGGGCGACGGCGAGCCGGCCTGCAAGTAAGGGTTGAGGCGGACGTACGCGCTCAACGCCACTCCGGCGGGAAGCCGTACAACTCGTAAAGGAAGGGCTGTCTGACGGAGTCCACGACCTCGACGCGCGGTATCATCCGCCGTCGAGGGCATTCTGCAGTCGAGTCACATCGAGCTTGTTCATCTGCAGCATCGCGTCCATCACTCTCTTCGATCGCAGTGGATCGCTATTACTCAGCATGCGTCCCAGCGAATTGGGGACGATCTGCCATGACAGCCCGAACTTGTCCTTGAGCCAGCCGCAACGACCGGGCGCTCCCCCATCGGCCGTGAGTTTCCCCCATAGTTCGTCGATCTCGTCCTGTGTCTCGCAGCCGACGAAGAATGACACGGCCTCGTTGAACTTGAAGTGAGGCCCAGCGTTCAATGCCATGAACTTCTGACCCTCGAGCTCGAACGCGACGGACATCACTCTTCCCTGCGATCGAGTCACTGACAGCGTTTGCGAGCGTGGAAAGATGGATGCGTAGAACGCCATCGCATCTTCGGCCTCGGTGTCGAACCACAGGAACGGCGTTACGGTCAGCATGATCGGCTCCGCGTTTGGGGTCATTCACTCCTGCCAGTCGGTTTGAGCAACCACCCCGATCTCGACATGCCGATTCGGCCGAATCCGGTTACAATAGCGGCGCGGTTTCCAGCCACGAAACATCATTGTAAGAACGAATGCGCGGCATGCGCAACCCGGCGCGGCGCGACAGGCTTCGAGCGGAATACCGTGATGATTCCTGAGGATTGAGGACGGCCGGTCACGACACGGAGCCGGCGTGACGCGGGATTCCGCCATTGCGACATCCGCCGAGTGCAGTTACATCCGCCTCACGCCGTTCCGATGACTCCGCACGTGGCGATTTCAATGATCACACGATTCACGCGACCCGCCCCGATCCCGCTTCTGCTCTGTTGCGCCCTGCAGATGAGTCGAGCGCCGCAGCAGTTCGTCGCCGCCTTGCCACCACAGACACACCCTCGGCTCTGGTATGGGCAGCCGGCGCGTGCGTGGAACGAAGCGCTGCCGGTCGGTAACGGTCGACTCGGTGCGATGGTCTTTGGTGGTCCGGCCGAGGAGCGGCTCCAGCTGAATGAAGCGACGCTCTGGACGGGAGGACCGTACGACCCGGTGGTAAAGGGGGCCGCAGGTGCCTTGCCCGAGATCCGACGACTGCTCTTTGCCGGTGATATTCCGCGCGCCCACGACTTGTTCGGCCGCACGATGATGGGCATTCCCTACGAGCAGATGAAGTACCAGCCGCTGGGAGATCTCCTGCTCCACTTTCCCGGTCATGAACGCGCAACGCACTATCGGCGCGAGCTGGACCTCGACGAAGCGATCGCCCGGGTCACGTACATGGTGGACGGCATCACGTTCACCCGCGAGATCCTGTCGAGCGCGGTGGACCAGGTGCTGGTGGTGCGCATCAGCGCCGACCGGCCAAACGCCGTGACCTTCACTGCGGACCTGCACGGCGTGCGCAACCCGGCACACTCCAACTACGGTACGGACTACTTCCGGATGGACGGCATCCCGCCGAGCGGGCTGCGGCTCACGGGAAAGAACTCGGACTATCTTGGCATCGCCGGCCGGCTCACGTACGAAGCGCGTGTCGTTGCCCGCGCGGAAGGAGGCTCGGTCACCGTGGACTACCGCACTCTCCGCGTGACCGGCGCGAATGCCGTGACGCTTGTCCTCGCCGCCAACACGAGCTTCATCAACTTCCGCGATGTGAGCGGCATTCCTGGCGAGCGTGTGCAGACAACGTTGGTGAAAGTGCTGGCGCGTGATTTCGCGTCGCTCCGTAGCGACCACCTTCACGAGTATCGCAACTGGTTCCACCGCGTGGAGCTTTCATTCGGTGGCACGCCAGCGGACGTGCTGGCCCTCCCCACCGACGAGCGGTTGAAGCGCTTTTCCAATGCGGCGGACCCGGGCCTGGCTGCCCTCTATTACCAGTTCGGGCGCTACCTGCTCATTGCCAGCTCGCGACCAGGTTCAGAAGCGGCGAATTTGCAGGGAATCTGGAACGACAATCCGAACCCGTGGTGGGACTCGAAGTACACCATCAACATCAACCTGCCC
Organism: Gemmatimonadaceae bacterium; assembly: GCA_025362035.1. Taxonomy (GTDB): domain Bacteria; phylum Gemmatimonadota; class Gemmatimonadetes; order Gemmatimonadales; family Gemmatimonadaceae; genus AG11. Next base: position 2,999 of record JANYIN010000201.1, read on the forward strand.
ATGAACTACTGGCCCGCCGAGACCGGCAATCTCGCTGAGCTGGTTGAACCATTGGAGCGATTGGTGCGAGAGGTCGCCGACGTCGGTCGTGCGACGGCGCGCGAGCATTGGAACGCGCGCGGGTGGGTCGTTCACCAGAACACCGATCTCTGGCGCTCCACCACGCCCATGGACGGGCCATCATGGGGCGCGTGGCCGGTCGGCGGCGCGTGGCTCATGACGGCGCTCTATGAGCGCTACCGGTTCTCCGGCGACGACTCGGACCTCCGCGCGATCTATCCCATGCTGCGCGATCAGACACGGTTTCTCCTCGACGTGCTCGTGCCACATCCTGCGAAAGGATGGCTGGTCACCGCCCCTTCGAATTCACCGGAGAACTACCCGGCCTGGCCCGGCAACGGCTCTTTCTTCGACGAAGTCAGTGGCATCGAGCTCACGGCGCGCACGATGACCGCGGGTCCCACGATGGACTCTCAGATCATCCGTGAGGTTTTCCGCGAGTTCGAATCCGCCTCCACACGGATTGGCGCCGACAGCGCATTGCGCAGCGAGGCGCAGCAGGCCCGACTCAGGCTTCCACCCGAACAGATCGGCAAGCACGGACAACTGCAGGAGTGGCTCGACGATTGGGACGAGATCGAACCGGAACATCGGCATCTGTCGCCACTCTGGGGACTTTATCCGGGGCGTGAAATCACGCCGGATGAGACACCGGCGCTTGCGACGGCGGCGGCGGTGACGCTCGCTCGAAGAGGTACGGGCGGGTGCGGGTGGTCGTACGGCTGGAAGATGGGGTTACAGGCGAGACTCCATGAGGCACAGCGGTCGCTCGATCAGTTCCGTGCTCTGCTGACGCGCTCGTCGCTGCCTAATCTCTTTTCGCTTTGTGGACGTGCGCTCCAGATCGACGGGAATCTCGGCGCCGCGTCCTCCATCGCGGAAATGCTCATGCAGTCACATCAGGTCGCAATCCATCTTCTGCCCGCCCTCCCGGCAGAGTGGGAAACCGGATCCGTTCGAGGCCTGCGCGCACGAGGAGGGTTCACGGTGGATCTCGCCTGGGCTGGCGGCGTGCTTACGCGAGCGGACATCCGTGCGGCTCGCACGACGCGCTGTGTCGTACGGGCGCGTGGTATCCAGCGCGTCACCTCACAGGGTCGCACGGTGCAATTCGAGCGGGGGCCACTCGGCACGATTGCATTTGACGTCACGGCCGGCGAAGTGTACGAACTGCGCGGCAACTAGCCGGGACGTCACCCGACGGAAAAACGAGGCGTGCCGATCCATCTCGGCACGCCTCGTTTCCCGTGTGAACTGAAACCGTCAGATGGTGCCGCTCGACCTGATCAGCGCCCTGCGTTTCCGTCCACGCGATCCCACGCATCGCGCGTGGCGTGTTTCGCGTCGTTCCACTCGAGGTTCGACGTCCCGCGGGCCTTGCTCCACCCCGATGCCAATTCCGATTCCACTTCGTTGAAGTTCCGCCCTGCGTGCTGGCCCCGAGCTTCCCAGCCGTACTGATATGCCGGGCGATACGTCTCATATCCCCGATCCGCCTTCGCGTACGGACGCGACTGATAGTTGTCACGCCAGTACCCATCTTCCAGAGTGGGATTGACGGCTTCCGCAACACCCTTGCCGGCGAGACCGCCAACGACGGCGCCGATGGCACCGCCCACCACTGCTCCAACTGGTCCACCCACCGCGCCGCCGATCGCCGCGCCTGTCATGCCGGCCCCAGCCGCCCCGACGCCTGTTCCAACCGGATGTGCGCCTGGTGCTCCGGTAATGGGATCGCGATTCATCTCGTGCGTGTCATTGGTATCTGTCATGGGGCTGCCTCACGGTCTTAAGGGTGACGAGCTATGCCATTAGACTGAAGCAAACGTGGTGCCATCGTACGGTGTGGCGAGGTGATGCGTGGCGTCGGCCATCAGTGAATTATTCGACGCTTTCTGCTCGGCACGGTCATTCGCCGCTCGCAGTCGTGCACGGTGAAGCATGTGCCGCGCCTCGTCCTCATCAGCAGCGATGTGTAGCCGGGCTCCGACGTGAGTCATTCGGAGCACGCCCATCGGCCCTGGTTGTTCGCAGCAGAGTACCAGCATCCGGCCGGAGCGACGGCACTCCGAATCGACAACCAGCAGCGTGCCCAGTGCGCTCGCGTCGACGTACTCCGTATCGGAGCAGTCGATGACGAGGTGGGTTTCCCGCGATTCCCGAAGTTGCCGGGCGAGTCGCTCCCGCTCGGCGCCAGCGATTTCGCGCGGCGCATGCGCCTTCCGGGCGCCTGCGGTGTGCGCTCCGATCAGCGTGACCGCAAGCGGTCGCATGATCCTGTTACGCAAGCGGGTGAGTGGAGCGGCGGTAGCTCTCAATGGGTGTCTTGCGTCGTTGAGCCTAGCGGCGTTCAGTCGTGGTGGCTGTTTGAGCGGCGGCGGCGTAGACTCGGGCATGGCACCCTCTCCTACCGACCTCTCGGCCATGCTTCAGGCGGCCCTGGGCGAGGCGTACGAACTGGAGAAGGAGCTGCCCGGCGGCGGCATGTCGCGCGTCTTCGTGGCCAGTGAGCTTGCCCTGGGCCGGAAGGTCGTTGTCAAAGTCCTCGCGCCCGACCTCTCGGAAGGCATCAGTCTCGAGCGATTCGAGCGCGAGATCCGCGTACTCGCGTCCATGCAGCAGGCGAACATCGTCCCCCTTCTGTCTGCCGGCCGGATTGGTGGCTTGCCGTACTACATGATGCCTTTTGTAGAAGGCCGCTCGCTCCGTGACTTGCTGGTGCGCGATGGCGCGCTGCCCATCGGCCGCGGCATCGACATCCTGCGCGATGTCGCGCGTGCGCTCGATTTTGCACATGCGCACGGCGTCGTCCATCGCGATATCAAGCCGGACAACGTGCTGCTTTCGGGCGACACTGCGGTGGTCACGGACTTCGGAATCTCGAAGGCGCTGACCGTCGCGCGGGGCGAGGAGGGGGAACGCCTCACGCGCACGGGATCCGGCATCGGCACGCCCGCGTACATGCCACCCGAACAAGCCGCGGGGGATCCGAACGTCGATCACCGTGCCGACATCTACTCGTTCGGATGCCTGGCGTACGAGATCTTCGCCGGAACGCCGCCGTTCCACGGCGGCCCGGCTCACCAGGTAGTCGCGGCCCACTTTCAGCAGACTCCATCGAACGTCACGGCACGGCGCCCCGACGTTCCCGCTGCCATTTCCGCTCTGATCGCGCGCTGCCTCGAGAAGGATCCCGCACGTCGGCCGCAGAGCGCACGCGAGCTGATCGCCGCGCTCGACCCGTCTCACGCAGCAGGTCGTGCCCGCCGGCCTTCGTCTCGCGCGGTTCTCTTGCTGGGGGCGGTCAGCGCATTGGCCATGGCAAGCGCCGTGTACTTCGTCTACCGACGGTCGTCGCCACGCGAACCGCCTGTCGTAACGATTTCGCTTGCCGTGCTGCCATTCATCAACGTCGGCGGAGACTCGACGGAGGAATACCTCGCCGACGGGATTCGCGACGAAGTCGCCACGGCATTGGGCAGGGTAACGGGAGTGCGAATCATCGGACGCAGCGCCGCCTTCCGCTATCGCAATCGGCGCGACCTCGATGTGCGTGAGGTCGGTCGCACACTCGGTGCGCGATACCTGTTGCAGGGGAAACTGCGACAGAGCGGCAATCGCCTGAACGTCTCCGCGCAATTGAGCGATTCCGCCTCCGGCGCGGAGTTGTGGGCGGACCTTTTCGAGCGCAACCCGCAAGACCTCGGGCACATTCGGGACGACATCGTGCGAGCGGTGAGTGACACGCTCCGCTCGCGACTGGGCGCGGGGGCGGCGGTCACGAAGAGCCGAGGCACTGGCACCGTCAATCCCGACGCGTACGATTTGTATCTGCGAGGAGAGCACCTGTTGCAGAGCCGCGGCAGAGGCGTCGAGCGAAGCGTGGACAACTTCGAACGCGCAATTGCGGTCGACCCCCGTTTTGCGCGCGCGTATGCCGGCTTGGGCGCCGCTCTGGTGCTGTATCCGTACTTCACCGGCGCGTCTCCTATGGAGATCATCGGCCGTGCCACCAGCGCTGCCCATCGTGCGCTCGACCTCGACAGCAGTCTGGCGGAACCGCACACCACGCTCGGAGTGGCGTACTGGCAAGTGGGGCGGCCGCGGGATGCGGAGCCGGAGTTCAGACGGGCGATACTGCTCGAGCCCGAGAACCTCGATGCGCATCTTCAGTATGGCCGCCTGCTGATCTCCACGGGCCGCGAAAATGCCGCGATCACGGAGCTGACGCGCGCAGGAACAATCGATCCGCTCTCGCCGGTCGCGTCCGTTTGGCTGGCGTACGCGATCTTCCTCAGCGGCGATCGCCGCTCAGCGCTCGAACAGGTAGAACGTGCTTGGCAAATCGATTCGACAGTGCTGCCCGTCCTGAACCATACGATGTCGATCAACAGCGCCATGGGCCGGACGGAACGAGCGCGGCACGTGCTGAACGCAGCGCCCACCGGTGTGGTCATGTCGTACGCCCCGTTCGTGCACGCTCGCCTGGGCGATAGCGCGGTGGCCATGTCGTTGCTCCGCGACATGGAGAGGCACCGTCCGACGCTCTGGTTCGCCGAGGCTGAACGCGCTGCGGTGATGCTCGCCCTGCGCGACACCGCTCGCGCGCTCTCCGCGCTGGAGGCATCGGCAAGTCGGTCGCCAGGCGGGTGGACCCTGTTCCTGCCGCCGGGAGATCCCCTCTACGACCCGATTCGCGGCAGTGCCCGCTTTGCCGCGCTACTGCGGGCTGCGCAGACCGATCCGAAGGATCTCCGTTCTCCCCGCGTCGAGAAGTGATCACGCGTGGTCGGTCGCTACCTCTGATTGTTCGCCATCAGGCGCGATAGGGTCCGCCGGGCACGCCCCAGCCCCACCGCGGCATGTCGGCGCTCGGGTCGACCGCGGCGTCATCCTGCGAATTGATCACGGCCAGGCGCGAGCCCCACTCGAGATACGCGACGAGCGCCGACCGGAACTCCGGATCTGCGGGAAGCCCGATGTCGTCCGCAGTCTGGAGCAGGAGGGTCATCCATTCGCGTCGTTGCTCCTCCGTGAGATGGCGCGCCAGATGCTGGGTGATCATATGCGGATGACCGCCGCGTTCCTTCGTGTAGTCCGCTGGGCCGCCGAACACTTCCGCCAGAAACTGCGCGACGAAGTGTGGATGGCGCGCATTCATGGATGCGAAGATGGGCCCGAGCCGAAGGTGATCCTGCACGCGCGCGTAGAAAAGCTCGGTCAGCGACTCCAGGGCGGGCATGCCACCGGCCCATTCGAACAGCGTTGGTGCAGGTTCAGACGACACGTGATCATCCTCCGGCATTGATGTAAACCATTCGGTCGCCATTGGAACACTGGCTGATCGGCCAGTGCGCATGGCACGTGTCGCGTGGACGGTCAGCGCGTCGCACCGTGATCTCGAAAACATACAAACCGGTGCAGTACGAAGACTGGAAATCGATATGTGGTCCTTCACTTTGTACTACATGCGTGCACGCAGTGACACGTAGAGGGTGCGCGGTTGTCCCGGCGAAATGATATGGCCGGCGATGAGCTCGGGATACGCGCGGTCGAGGACATTGCGGACTCCGGCGTCGACCGTCAGGCGACTCAGGGGAACGGAGCCCGAGACGTGCAGAAGACCAAAGCTCCCGGCGACGACTCCCGGCTCGTCGAAGGGACTGTACGGACCGATCCAGTTGCCACTCACCCGGAAGTGAGCCGCGGTCGGACTCGGCGCGAACTCCACGCCAGCATCTCCCACGTATTTTGCCGTGTTGTAGACACGCTGACCGTCCAGCACGACAGGTGCCGGGCCGGTGGAGCTGGTCGCAACGATGCTCCGATAGCGGGCGTCGTTGAACGTCCAGTTCCCGGTCGCCAGGATGGCGTCCGAGAGGGACGCACGCCAATCCACCTCGATCCCCTGCCGCCGACTCGATCCGCCGTTGGTTGAGAGGAGCGTCACGGGGTTCAGCGTCTGCTCGTTGCTGACATCCATTCGAAACAGCGCCACGGAGGCGCTGGCGCCACGGCGATCCAGCTTGAGTCCCGTTTCGTACGCCCACGCCGTGATGGGCGTCAACGTCGGGTCGCTGATCACGCCGTTCGCCGACCGAAAGCCGCGCGAAGCGTTCACGTAGAGCGCCGCGTCCGCCCGAAGTTTCACCAGCGCGCCCAGCTTCGGTGACAGGACGCCGTGCGTCGCACTGACGGCGTCTCCACCCACTGGCGACGACCGCGTGGCCAGTGCGTCATAGCGCGCGCCGAGATCGATGCGCCACTTCTCGCCGACGTCTACGTGCGACTGCACGAACAGTGCGCCGGAACTCTGACGGCCTGTTACCAGCGCGGCGGCGGAATCCCGCTGCCGCGCGCTCGTGAAATAGTTCTCGTAGCTCGACCGATCCCACCGCGTCTCGGCACCGACGGTGATTTCACTACGCGGCATCGCCCACGTCAGCGCGCTGGTGGCTCCGTACCCTGTGCGCGAGTCTTCCTCTTCGGTTTGGCTGCCAGAGCCTTCGAATCGGCCGCCCGCCGGCGGGATGGTCAGGAAGAGCTGCCAGCGGCCCTGCGTCGCATAGGCCGTGGTACGCCAAACAACTGCGTCGCGCAATACGCGCAGGCTGACGCGTTCCTGCGCGCGGTGCTTGTAGCCGCCATCGCTCGGATTCGATACGATGTCGTACTCGTGGTGGGCGAACTCGTCTTCGCTCAGAAAGCCGGGCGAGTTCCAGTTTCCGCCATAGAGCTCGATGCCGCCGTCGATTCTCACGCCGGAGGTGAGATCGTGCACCAGGCGCGCGTGGCCCTGCGTCACGTCGTATCCGGCGTTCGGACGAAAGCCGTTGTCTCGCTGGTAGCGAATCCCGACCACCCCTCCGCCAGTCGCGCCGTGGTCGAAGCCCGTGAGTACCATTCCCTCCGTCCGCCCGAAGCTCCCGCCGGACAGGATGAGCTCCGTCCCGCGCATTCGCTCGAGCGTCCGGACGTTGACCACGCCGGCGAGCGCGAAATTCCCGAAGAGCGCGCTTGTCGGTCCGTGCAGGACGTCGATGTCCTGAATGCCGCCCGGAAAGAGTACGGACATGTCGTTGTACCCCTCGGCATGACCGTTTACCGGCTCGTTGAGCGGCACACCGTCCACCCAGAGCGCCACGTCACTCGAGTGATCGGAACTGAATCCACGGAGTGACACGTCGGAGGCAAAGCCGGGTCCCTGGCCCTGCCCATGGACTTCGACGCCGGCTGTCTGGCGGAGCAAATCGTACGGCGAGTTGGCCGGCGTCTGTCGGATGAGCGACGCATTCAAATGGGTCGCGCCGATCGGCTCGGAGCGGTCGGCCTCGGTCGCGACCACGGTGACGGCGCGGAGCTTCGCGATGGAATCCTTTCGTGCGACGGAATCGGCGTGCACGGGTCCGCGTTGGGCAAGGGCGGCTGCTGGAAGGAGCGTCGCCACGGCCAGGCGTCCTGCGCACCGAACGAAGGCCTGAGTTTGAAGCATGCGATCTCACGGCAAGACAGTTGGCTCGGCGCCACGGAGTGTGCGCCAAGGCACGGCATCCCCTTCGGGGGATCCGCGCGACAACGTCAGACTGTGAGGTGAGGCGGCCCGATCGTAGGGGGACGCGCGTATTCGTTCGCCGCAGGGCGATGGTCACTCGCGGCAGAGACGAAAACGCGCTCGAACCGCAGTGGTCCAAAGAGCGTCAGGACATCCGAGACGGACGGCGCCACGACGGCGACCGTCGCGCAGCAGGTGCCGACACAGGAGCACTGCGGCGTCTTTTCGCGGTCCGGGGAGGAGTGCGCCACTGCCGCTGATCGGCCCATGGTGGCCGCACCATGGCTGTGGGCGGCCCCGTGCGCTCCATCGTGCATGGCGCATGCGTGCACCGCCGCGGGCTCTGCGAGCACCACGGCCAACCACAACGCATACACAACCGCCAAGTAGCGGCCTATCACGGAACGGCGCATCCTTCGGCGAATTCTATATGCGGGCGCAGTTCGCTGTTTGAGCGCACAGGCGATTCGCCTCGGTTTATTCGCTTCCGCCGCGGTTTGCAAATTGCCAACTGAGGAATGATGCCTCTCAACCACCTTTCCTTCGATCTCCGCTCCGCGGCCTCCGCCGCCATGCGGCAGAACGGCTTCATTCCTGACTTCCCTGCCGAGGTCATGCGCGAGGTGGAGGCCATTGCGGGGTGGAATGACAAAGAGCCGCGAACCCAGGACCTCCGAGGGTTGCCGTGGTCGTCCATAGACAACCGTGAGTCCCGCGATCTCGACCAGATCGAAGTCGCCGAACGGCTTGCAGACGACACGATCCGGGTTCGCATCGGCGTCGCTGACGTCGATTCCCTTGTACCACGCGGCTCGCATGCCGACGCGCACGCGGCAGCGAATGCCACGTCGGTGTACACCGGCGTCGCCGTCTTCCCGATGCTGCCCGAGCGGCTGTCCACCAATCTCACGTCATTGAACGAAGGCGAAGACCGCTTGGCCGTCGTGATCGCATTCGATATCAGCTCGAGCGGCATGCTGAGCGGTGAGACGGTGTACCGCGCCGTGGTCCGCAACGGCGCAAAGCTCACCTACACCGAGACGGCCGCGTGGCTCGACGGCGAGGCGCCTGCTCCACGCGCGGTGGCGGCAAGCCCCGCGCTGCGTGATCAGCTTCGGCTCCAGGACGAAGCCGCACAGCGGCTGCGTCGGGCGCGGACGGTCGCTGGATCGCTCAACTTCGAGAGCGTCGAAGCCTTTCCAGTGATGGTGAATGGCAAGGTGGTGGATCTCGCGGTCGCCCACCGCAATCGCGCTCGCGACATGATCGAGGACTTCATGGTCGCCGCCAATCGCGCCGTGGCGATCTATCTGATCGAGCGCGGCTCCGCATCGCTGCGCCGGGTGGTCCGCGAGCCCAGGCGATGGGATCGCATCGTCGCCCTGGCCGCGGACGTCGGCGACACCCTCCCCGACCGCCCTGACAACACGGCGCTTGCCGGCTTTCTCGAGCGACGGCGTGCCGCCGACCCGGAGCATTTCGCCGATCTCTCCATGTCGGTCGTCAAGCTTCTCGGCCCCGGCATATACGTCCTCGAGCGGCGCCTGGGCGATCGCCGCGATGCGGGGCACTTCGGCCTGGCCATTGCCGACTACGTGCACTCCACCGCGCCGAACCGCCGCTTTGCCGACCTGGTGACGCAGCGCATGCTGCGCGCCGCCGCGGACCACTCGTCGCCGCCATACACTGACCAGGAGTTGATCGCCATCGCGAATCGCTGCACGGACCGCGGTGACGCGGCCCGACGCGTCGAGCGCACGATGCGCAAGATCGCGGGGGCGTCCATGCTGGCAGAGCGTGTGGGAGAGAGCTTCGCGGCGATCGTGACGGCGTCGTCGCCCAAGGGAACGTACGCGCGCGTGCTGAGCCCACCGGTGGAAGGCCGCATCGTCCGCGGCGAGCGAGACCTCGATGTCGGCGATACGGTCCGGCTCACCCTGCTGGTCGCCGATGCGGTACGCGGCTTCATCGACTTTGCCCACGAGACGGTCGTTGATGGCGCCTCACGCAAACGCGAGCGCAGCCGTCGCAAGAAGTTGGCGGCGGATCAGATGCGTCCGCACCTCGGTGAGACATTCGAAGCGGTCGTCACCGGAGTGTCGTCGAGCGGGACCTGGGTCCGACTCGCAAATGGCATGGCGGAGGGACGCGTGGTACGCGGATTCAAGACACTCACCGTCGGCATCATCGTACCAGTGAAGTTGATCGAAACGGACAGCGTGCACGGCTTCATCGACTTCGAGTACGTCGCCGGCGTCGCGCCGGAAAAGCAGCAGCGTCTCGAACGCAAGCGGGCAGCGGCACGGGCGTTGCGCGATCGTGTTGGACAGAGCTTCCGCGCTGTCGTGTCAGGAACGTCGCAGAAGGCTACCTGGATTCGGCTCGAGTCCGACGGGACCGAGGGGCGGCTCGTGCGAGGCCGCAAAGGTCTGGCGCCGGGCGACGAGATCGGCGTGCTGCTCCTCAGGGCGGACGCGGACCGTGGCTTCATCGACTTTGCGCGCGAGGATGCCGTCGACTGACGCGCGGCACCATCCTCAAGGGACGGCGCGCGCCAGGTTACCCGGGTTGAGCTCTTCCGCCGTGATGTCTTCCAACCGGCGCTGTCGGGTCTCCACGCCGAAGACGATCATGAGAATCACGGCCAACGCCATCGGAATGGCTCCGATCAACGCAATGGTGGCGATCGTCGGTGCGGTGATCCCCAACGCCACGAGGCCGATGATCGCCACACCCCCAGCCTTGCTGGCGCCCGCGGCGAACCCCGTGCCCCGCGAGCGTATCCGCGTGGGGTAGATCTCCGCGCTGTATACCGAGAGCACCGCCACCACGGAGCTGATTCCCCAGATGGGAACGATCAGCAACGCGTACAGCAATGCGCGGTTCTGAACGATGGCATCGCCGGCAATGACGAATCCGAACAGCGCCGCGGCGGTAAGCGTCGTGATGAGGATGATGGTCTTCTTGCTGCTCCAGAATCCGTACATCCATGCCACGACGAACGTCAGCGGGAAGCCCATCAGCGCCGAATTGCGCAGCATCGCGTCTGCTTCCACGTACCCGAGCCGCCGCAAATTGGATGGAATCCACAGATTGAATCCGAACAGCACCAGACCCGACCCGATCGCCAGACACGTGATGACCATCGTCAGGCCGAGGAACCTCGCGTTGGCAAGTTGCCCCCATGCACTGGCACCTGCTGATTCGACATCGGGCTCTGATGCCGGCCGCTCGATGACCACGGCGCCGTAGCGCGTCATCACGGCGCGGGCTTCCTCGTCGCGCCCGTGTGCGAGCAGGAAGCGCGCGGATTCGGGAATCCAGCGATTGAGCAGGATGAACAGAAGGCCGGTCGGCAGGCCGATCAACCACAGGATGCGCCAGCTGTATGTCGGCACGAGTGCGGACGACATCCAGCTCGTGAGCACGTAGGCGCCAGCGATGTCGGCACCGACGAGGATCATCAACCAACTCCGATGTCTGGCCGGAATCGCTTCGGCCAGGAGCGCGTAGCAGAGCGGAAGCATGCCGCCCACCGTGATGCCCATCAGGAAGCACATCACGAGGTTCCAGGCAAAGCTCGGCATCGCGCCGCAGATCGATGTGCCGATGAAACCGATGCCGGCATAGAGAATTGAAGCGCGTCGTCCGATGCGATCGCCGAGCCATCCCCAGAGGAACGAGCCCAGCACCGTGCCCACGATGCCCGACAAGGCCACGTAGGCAACCGGAATCGTTCCCGTGGGATTGAGCGGTCCCTTGAGGCCATACTCAGCGGTCATGCCGGGCATCACGAACGCGAGGGCGGTGGGCTTCATGATATCGATCGTGACCGCGAGCGCCATTGTGATGAGGAGCCCGGCGTGTGCGCGCGTCATGGGCGCGTCGTCCAGTGCACTGACACGGATGCGCGACGCGATGCCGGCGTTCACGGTCGAAGCGTCGGGATAGAGCCCGTACAGGCTCGCGACCAGTCCGACGACAATGGCGGCCATGCCGATCTGCATGCCCGTGCTCATCGGCATGTCGGCGAGGCGATAGCCGTTGGCACTCCCCATCAGATACATGGGAAGGTGCATCAGGGTACCGACGGTCACCGCGGTGACGCCAAACCAGAAGGCACCGGCGTGGTGGAAGGTCACGCCTCCCATGGACATCCCGCCGTCGTGTGAACGAGCCATTGTCAGTTCAAAGGGTTGCAAGCAGGCGAAAGCGTGAACGATACCGACTGTATCCGCGCGAGGCTGCCTGGGATGAAAAGAAGGTAGAGGAAGTCATCTGGCGGCACGAGGTAGGGCGTCGCCGTTGCCCACAGGTACAGCGCATACGTTTCGTAGCGCAGGAATTCGGCGTGACTACTCTCCCCCGCTTCCAGCATGCCGTTCATCGTCCTCGTGATCGTCGGTCTCAGTGGGGCAGCGGTCTGGCGGCACTGGTTTCGTGCGGTCGCTCCCGCACCGTACTCGCTGAGTTCGGAGCCGATGTGGGACGTGATCGGCACGCCGCACGGCGATCGTCGGTTCCTGTCGTTCGTTCCGGTCACCTGCGGACGGGGCGCGCCGATCGTGATCGTCCTGCACGGGTCCCATGGCAGCGCCCAGCAGATTCGCACACAGACGGGATACGAGTTCGAACACCTCGCCAATCGGGACGGCTTCATCGTCGTCTATCCAGAGGGCTACGAGAAGTATTGGAACGACTGTCGCGTCAAAGGCGCCTGGGCATCCCGGAAGCAGAACGTAAACGACGTCGCCTTTCTCGTGTCACTCGTCGAGCGACTGCGCAGCAGGCACGAAGGGGGGCCGGCCTTTTTCGCCGGCTATTCGAATGGCGGTCATATGTGCTTCCGGATGGCGTTCGAGGCACCCGGGGTCGCGCAAGGAATTGCCGTCGTGGGTGCGAGCCTGCCGACGCCCGAGCATCTCGCGTGCGCCATGCCTGCCGAACCGCTGTCGGTGCTGCTCATCAACGGGACCAGCGATCCCGTCAATCCGTACGGCGGTGGCCACGTGTCGATCTTCGGATTCGGCGATCGCGGGACGGTGTACTCCGCACCCGAATCCGCCGCGCTGATCGCCGCTGCATTGGGACCTGATGTGCGGAAGGCCGAGCCGGAGGAGGTGTTGCCGGCTACAGGTGAGCTCATCACTCGCGTCGAGCGTGTAGTGTGGGCAGCGTCAGCCGGCGAGGTTGAACTAGTCACGGTGCATGGCGGCGGACATGTCGTCCCGCAGCCGCGCTACCGCTTTCCCCGTTTCCTGGGACGCACGGAGATGCGCTTCGATGCGCCCGCGGAGTGCTGGGCGTTCTTTCAGAGAGAACTCGACCGCCGCCGATAGTGGCCGGCCTCTTGCGGGCCACGAGACGGACCTGCACGTTCGCGATGTCGCCGTCCCACGCCCCGTATCGATGTCGCTCGTGTCGAACCGATCTACTGCGCCGGCTGTGCTGGATCGCGACCGGATCTCCGAGCTGCTCGCCGCGGTTGCCGCATTCGAGGACCTCGATGCGGGTACGAGGGCGGACATCGCCGAGATGGCGATCCCCGTCACGTTGATGGACGGGGAAGCGCTCGTGCGACAGGGCGAGCCGGGCGACGCGGTGTATGTGCTCCTTTCCGGCACCTTCGACGTGGTGCTGGAGCTGGACGATGGGGCGCAGCACACGCTCGCGCAGCTGGGCGCGGGCGAGTGTGTGGGCGAGATGGCGGTTCTCTCGCGGAGCACACGCACGGCGACTGTCATGGCGCGCGAGGCTGGACAGGTTCTTCGTCTCGATGCGCTGTCATTCGATGCACTCCTCGATCGACATCCGGCAGCTCGGCAACACGTCGCCGCATTCGCGTCCCGGCGGCTGCCAAGCCTTCGCCTTGCCCGGTCCGGATTGTTCGCCGGCCTTCCGGCGTCGGAACTGGCGCGCTTCGATCGTGAGTCGAATTGGATACGCCTGCGCGGCGGAGACACGCTCTTTCAACAGGGCGATGCAGCCGACGACATGTACGTGGTGGTGCGCGGGAGTCTCGAGGTCCTCGTTGCCGGCCGCACCGGGCACGCGCGCCTGGTGGACGTGCTGGGACCCTCCGCCAGCATCGGCGAGATGGCGTTGCTGACGGACGAGCCGCGTTCCGCAACCGTGCGGGCGATCCGCGATTCCGAGCTGGTCCGTGTTCCGAAGGTGGAGTTCCTTCGGCTTCTCGAGGAGCACCCACGCACGGCGGTAGAACTTTCGCGGACGCTCGTTCGACGCCTGCGCCAGACGACCGCCGCCCCGCGCGTGCTGCGCTTTACTCGCACGCTGGCATTGGTCCCGGCGCATGCCGACGGCATTCCGCTCGACTTCAGCCAGCAGCTTGCCGATTCGCTCCGACTTGCCGACGACACAGTGCTCGTTCTGTCGAGTGCGGACGTGGATGCGGAACTCGGCGTCGGCGTCGCCCAGACGGCATCCGCCGACCTGGCGAACGGACGTCTCCTCGACTGGTTGAATGAGCGCGAGGACCGTTTCCGCTACGTGATCTACGCATGCGACACGGGGCTCACGCCATGGACGCAACGCTGCCTGCGGCAGGCGGATCTGGTCCTCGCGGTCGCGCATGCGCACGGCGACCCGGAACCACGTGACGTCGAACGCGCCCTGGCGCGGCCGGCCTCGAGCGGCGCGGCGCCGGCGCGCTACGAGCTGGTGCTGCTGCATGAGTCGAGTGCGTCGCGCCCATCGGGCACGCTCCGCTGGTTGCACGAGCGTCGCACCGCTTCATTGGCCGCGCACCACCACGTGCGCCTTGGCCACGCCGGCGATGTCGAGCGACTTGCCCGATCCATCGCCGGCGCGTCGCTGGGCCTGGTGTTGAGCGGCGGCGGGGCGCGGGGCTTTGCGCAGATCGGCGTGATGCGCGCACTCGAAGAGCAGGAACTCGCCATCGACATGGTCGGTGGCACCAGCATGGGCGCTTACATGGCGGGCCTCTACGCACTCGGACATGACATCGCGACGATCACGGAAGTGAGCCGCAAGGGCTTCGTCGGTTATCAAGTCGCAAGCGATCTCACCATGCCGATGGTTGCGCTCATGCGCGGCGGCAGCACGGTGAAACTGGTACAAGCCATGTTCGGCGACGTACAGATCGAGGATCTGTGGATTCCGTACTTCTGCGTGTCGTCGAATCTCACCCGGGCCGAGGTGGTCGTGCACGATCGCGGCCCCCTCTGGCTCTGGGCGCGCGCCAGTTCCGCGATTCCCGGTATCGCGCCACCGGTTCCCTACAACGGCGATCTGCTCGTGGACGGGGGCGTGCTGAACAACCTGCCTGCCGACATCATGCGGGAGCGCTGCAGAGGATCGGTCATCGCGGTGGACGTGGGCGCGCCTGTCGAGCTGCGGGCGACCCCCGGCGACGACGGCGCGGAGCTGTCCGGGTGGCCACATCTGACGCGCGCGCTCAACCCGCTCGACAAGCGTCCGCCGTTCCCGAACATCCTGCGCATCCTTTCCCGCACGGCGACGCTGGGCAGCGTGCACGACCAGGAGGCGATGCGTGACGTGGCCGATCTGTATCTCCACCCGCCGACGCAAGCGGTGGATCCGCTGAATTGGAAGGTGATCGACGATGTGGTCGATATCGGCTATCGCGACGCCTATGACAAGATCGCGGCATGGAAACGATCGGATGCGCGCATCACCGGAATGCATTCGGCCATTCGTCGCACAGCGACATGGGGAATATGAGCGGTACGTACCGTGCCTGAACCCCGAGAGGCGATCGCCATCATCGGCATCGGTTGCCGATTCCCCGGCAGCGCGAATTCACCGGCGGCGTTCTGGGAGCTGCTCCGCAGCGGCACAGATGCCATCACCGACATTCCGGCCGAGCGGCCGCAGCTCTCCCAGGTGTTCGATCCCGATCCATCCACGCCTGGACGCTCGTACCTCCGTCGTGGCGGCTTCGCGGACGGCGTGGATCAATGGGACGCCGGGTTCTTCGGCATTTCGCCACGCGAAGCGTCGCACATCGATCCCCAGCACCGGTTGTTGCTGGAGGTAGCGTGGGAAGCGCTGGAAGATGCGGGTCAGAACGTCGATCGTCTCGCCGGCACGCGCACCGGCGTGTTCGTCGGCATCTCCACGCACGACTACGGCGACACGCAGTGCGATCCGGCCAACCGGCATCTCCTCGCCAGCCACTCGAATAGCGGCAGCGCCACCAGCATCGCCGCGAACCGGATCTCGTATCTGTACGATCTGCGAGGCCCGAGCATGACGGTGGACACCGCGTGTTCGTCGTCGCTCACGGCAACGCACATCGCGTGTCGCAGCATCCTTGCCGGCGAATGCGAGCTCGCGCTGGTCGGCGGCGTCCAGCTTCAGCTCAACCCCGAGCTGACCATCGGCTTCTGCAAGGCCGCCATGATCTCGCCCACTGGCGAGTGTCGCGCATTCGACGCGTCGGCCAACGGCTACGTCCGCAGCGAGGGGGCGGGCGTCGTGATCCTCAAACGGCTGGCAGATGCGCTGGCGGACGGCGACGACGTCTACGCGGTCATCGTGGGCAGCGCCATCAATCAGGACGGGCGTACCAACGGCATGACCGTTCCCAATCCGGTCATGCAGGCGGCGCTGCTGCGCGAGGCCCTCGCCGCGGCCGGCGCGACGGCCGACCAGCTGCACTACGTGGAGGCACACGGCACCGGCACGCCGGTTGGCGATCCGCTGGAAGCGCAGGCGCTGGGCGCCGTGCTGGCGGAGGGACGGGTCAACGGGAACACGTGCGCCATTGGCTCGGTGAAGACGAACATCGGGCATCTCGAGGCAGCGTCGGGCATCGCGGGTCTCATCAAGACCGCGCTCTGCATACGGCACCGCGAAGTTCCGCCATCGCTGCACTTCACCTCGCCCAATCCCGACATCGATTTCACCGGCGGCCGGCTGCGCGTGGTGACGGCGCTGGAGCCGTGGCCCACGGGGCAAGGCCCCGCCTTGGCTGGGGTGAACTCGTTCGGCTTCGGCGGCGCGAATGCGCATGTCGTGTTGCGCGAGCCGCCGGCGGCGGAGCGGCAGACCACTGACTCGGTTGTGGGCGCCGAGTCCGCCGCCACGCTGCTTCCGCTGAGTGCGCGCAGCCCCGAAGCCCTTGTCGAGACCGCGCGCTCCTTCATGGCAGCCCTCGGCGACCCGATGGGCCCCGCGCTTGCCGACGTCGCAAATGCTGTCGCTCACCGGCGTGCGCACCATGAGTATCGCCTGGCAGTGGTGGCATCCACACGCGAAGAAGCCATCGATGTGCTCGACGCCGCCATCGCGGGCGAGACGCGTGCTGCACTCGCGCGGGGGCGGCGCGCCGACCAGAGCGGCAAGCTTGCGTACGTCTTTTCGGGTATGGGCCCGCAGTGGTGGGGAATGGGACAGCAGCTGCGGTCTGAGAATCGTGTGTTTCGCGAAATGCTCGAACGCTGCCATGAAGCGCTGCGGCCCCACGCCTCGTGGGGACTGCTCGACGAACTCGCGCGCGATGAACACACGTCGCGCATCGCCGAACCCGACCTGGCGCAGGTGACGAACTTCGCGATTCAGGTGGCCCTCGTGGAGGTCTGGAAGTCGTGGGGCATCGTTCCCGATGCAGTGGTGGGCCACAGTGCTGGCGAGATGGCGGCGGCATATACGGCTGGCGCGCTCACGCTCGAGGACGCGGTGAAGGTCTCGTATCACCGCAGCCGCCTGCAGAGCGAGGCCCACCCAGGCAAAATCATCGCGGTGGGTATGGGTCCGCTGGAGCTCGAGCGCATCCTGGCCGACTATGAC
>JANYIN010000208.1 GCA_025362035.1 Gemmatimonadaceae bacterium
AGCGAGATCCGCTTGTTCTCGGCGTCGATGTTGAGAATGACGACGTCCACCGCGTCACCCTTCTTCACCACTTCCGACGGATGCTGCACACGCTTCGTCCAGCTCATGTCGGAGATGTGAATGAGGCCATCGATGCCCGGCTCGATCTCGACGAACGCCCCGAAGCTCGTGAGGTTGCGAACCTTGCCATTGATGCGTGTGCCCACGGGGTACTTGAGCGGCAGCACCACCCAGGGATCCTGCTCCGTCTGTTTCATGCCGAGCGAGATTTTCTCTTCGTTCGGATCGACCTTGAGCACCACCGCCTCGATCGTCTCGCCGATGCTCACGAGCTTGGACGGGTGGCGGACGTTGCGCGTCCAGCTCATTTCGGAGATGTGCACCAGGCCTTCGATGCCCGGCTCCAGTTCGATGAAGGCGCCGTAGTTGGTGATGCTGACGACCTTGCCCTGCACGCGCGTGCCGACCGGATACTTCTCGGCGACGTCCTTCCACGGATAGCTCTGGAGCTGCTTCAGGCCGAGCGAGATGCGCTCGCGCTGCCAGTCGATGTCGAGCACCTTGACTTCGAGCTCTGCGCCGATGGCGACGAGCTCGGACGGGTGCGAAATGCGCCCCCACGACATGTCGGTAATGTGCAGCAGGCCGTCCACGCCGCCCAGATCGATGAACGCGCCGAAATCGGTGATGTTCTTGACGACGCCCTTCCGGATCTGGTCCTTCTCCAGCTCCTTCATGAGCTTTTCGCGCTTCCCGGCTCGCTCGTTTTCGAGGATCACTCGACGGGAGACGACGATGTTCCGGCGACGCTTGTTGAGCTTGATGATCTTGAACTCGAACTTCTGGCCGAGCAGCTCGTCGATGTTCGGGACGCGGCGGAGCGCGATCTGCGAACCGGGCAGGAACGCGTCGACGCCCATGAGGTCGACGACCACGCCACCCTTGATCTTCTTGACGAGCGTGCCTTCCACCGGCTGGTCGTTCTCGTACGCCAGGCGAATGCGCTCCCACACGCGCATGAAATCCGCCTTCTTCTTCGAGAGGACGACCGAGCCCTCCTGGTCCTCGAGATGCTCGAGCAGGACCTCCACCTCGTCGCCGATCTTGAGGTCCGGAAAGTCCTTGAACTCTTCGAGCGGAACGCTGCCTTCCGACTTGAAGCCGATGTCGAGCACGACCATGTTGTCGCGGATCTCGAGCACGTGGGCCCTGACGATTTCGCCTTCGTCAATGGAGGCCATGGTGCCATTGTACATGGCCATCATGGTCTCGAGTTCGTCGGTCGAGTAGCCCTCGTCGTCGACCAGTTCGGGGCGGAGATTGGCGAGCGGGCGGAGCTGCGCGCGCTGCTTGTCGCGCTTCTCTCGCGCCGTCAGCGCGGTGAAGGTGGAGTCGTAATCGAGCTCAGTCATACCGAGGTATTTCTCCAAATCGCGGATGTTTTCGCTCGCCGCAACGAGTCAGGAGTGGGTGCGTGGCGCCGTCGCGGCGAAACGCGAACATGGCTGTGTGACAGGGCGTCTCACAGCATGATAGGATCGAACCGTGGAATGTATCCGAATTCGCGCCGAGCGTCAACTTCAAGTGACGAGGGGACGGTGAGTTACGGCGTGCGCGAGCGCGACGATCCGCTCCACCTGTTCCGGCTGCGTCAGATACGTGGTATCGAGGAGCACGGCATCCTTGGCCTGCACCGTCTGTGTGGCGTCCTTGGCGTCGCGCTGGACCAGAAGGTCGGTCTCCTCCGCCACCTCGTCGTCTGACGGACGCCGCTCCAGCCGCTGGTTGAGCCGCCGCCGCGCCCGTTCCCACGGATCGGCCACGAGAAATATCTTGAGCGGCGCGTTTGGGAAGACGACGGTTCCGATGTCGCGGCCGTCCACGACCACGTCGTGCGTCTGCGCAGCCTGGCGTACCTGCGCGTTCACCCACTCGCGTACCTCGGGCATGCTCGCGACGCGCGAGACCTGCGACGTCACCGCGTTGTCGCGGATTTCGGCGTCGCAGTCCGCTCCGTCAATCCGGACCACGAAGGAGCTGCCCTCCGGTCGCAGCGATACACGCGGGCCATGAGTGACGAGCTGCTCACCCGACCATGGTTCGTCAACGGCCGCGTCGCGCAGCGCGGCAGCGGTGAGCGCGCGATACAGTGACCCCGAGTCCACGTGCCGGTACCCGAGCCGCTGCGCCACCCACTGTGCCGTGGACGACTTGCCCGACGCGGCCGGGCCGTCGATCGCGATCACCATGGGTGCCCGTCCGCTCACGCCGTCACCGCGCGCAGGTCGGTCCAGAACCGCGGATAGGACACTGAAACACATTCGCGATCGTCGATGGCAATCTCGTTGCCGGGCAGCGCGGCGAGGATGCCGAACGCCATGGCGAGACGATGGTCGCCGTGCGTCACCACCGTCCCGCGCAAGCGGGGACTCGTGCCCGTCACCACGAATCCGTCCGGCAGTTCGCGCGCATCGGCGCCGAGTGACACGAGTGCGTCCACCACCGCCGTGATCCGATCGCTCTCCTTCACGCGGAGCTCACCCGCTCCCGTGACACGCGTCTCGCCGTCCGCAAAGGCCGCAACGCAGGCGAGCAGCGGGAGCTCGTCGATCAACGTGGGTATCGCTTCGGCCACGATCTCCACTCCCCTCAAGCCGGCGCCAGCCGCGACGCGAATGTCGGCGATCCATTCGCCGCTGCTGAGGACGCGGTTCTCCAATGCAATGGACGCCCCCATCTCCCCCAGCGCCGCGAGAAATCCGGTGCGCGTTTCGTTCACGCAGACGCCGCGGAGCAGCAGTTCGCCGCGCGGCGCCAGGGCCGCCAGGCCCGCGAAAAACGCCGCCGACGACGGATCACCCGGCACCGCCAGGTCCAGCGGCCCGAGGTGTTGACCGCCGAACAACAGCACCGCCTCGTCGTTCACCCAGACCTCCACCCCGTGGGCCGCCAACATGCGCTCGGTGTGATCGCGCGAGCGCGTGGGCTCGCGCACCGTCACTTCCGCCCCGGCGCAGAGCGCCGCCAGCAGGATGCAGCTCTTCACCTGCGCGCTGGACGTTTCGTTCCGATAGTCGATGGTCCCCAGCGCGGCTCCATGCACCACCATCGGCAGGCCGCCATGCTCGCTCATGTCGAACCTCGCGCCCATCTCCTCGAGCGGCCGTTGGATGCGGCGCATGGGACGGCGGCTGAGGCTCCCGTCTCCCACGAAGCGTCCCTCGAGCCCCGAGCCGGCGACGACGCCCGCCAGCAGCCGCGCGGACGTACCGCTATTGCCGCAATCGAGATCCACGCCGGGGGCTGTAAGCCCGTGCGGGCCGACTCCGACGATTTCGAACTCCTCGTCCAGCGCGGGAATGCCGACCCCCAGCGCGCGCAGGACGCCCGCCGTGGAGTGCACATCCGCGGATTGGAGAATCCCCCGCACACGCGACGAGCCGTCGGCCAGGGCGGCGAAGATGAGCGCGCGGTGCGAGATGGATTTGTCGCCGGGGACGCGCAATTCTCCCGAGACTCGCAGGCGTGAATCAGTCACCGAAGCCAACCCTCCAGGGCCGTCGCGAGATCGGTGCGCTCGTCGCGGTACTTCACGATGACGGGCGTCTGGAGCGCCAGCCCCTGCTGCTCCCCCCAGCCCCGCGTAATCTGCCGAGCGCCCGGCACCACCACGGCGCTGGGCGGAATCTCCAGCGGACGATCCCCGTCTGCGCGATAGACGCGCTCGTGCACGAGGTCGTACACCGGCGTGCCACGCGTGAGCACCACGCCGGCCGCGAGTACCGCACGGGCTCGCACGATCGTTCCCTCGTATACGCCGCAGTTGCCGCCCACCAGCACGTCGTCCTCGATCACCACGGGAGCCGCGTTCACGGGCTCGAGCACGCCGCCGATCTGCGCCGCGGCGCTCAGGTGCACGCGCGCGCCAACTTGCGCGCACGAGCCGACGAGCGCATGCGAGTCCACCATGGTCCCCGGACCCACCCACGCGCCCACGTTCACGTACATCGGCGGCATGCACACCACGCCGGGCGCGAGATACGCGCCGCGCCGAACGGAGGAACCACCCGGGACGATGCGCACGCCGTTGTCGGCGGTCATCGGCTGCGGAGGATAGGTGTGTTTGTCGAAGAATGGCAGCGCGCCGCCCGTGGTGCCGCGCACCGACATGTCCACGAGGCGTCCAACGCGGAAGCCGAGCAGGATGCCGCGTTTTACCCAGGGTACCGCGTGCCACGCGCCATCGTCATCCCGCTGCGCGGCACGGACCGCGCCGCGTTCCAGCGCACCCAGCAGAGCATCCACCATGTGCTCGGCGTCGGGCGGCAGCGGTAGGCCGGCAGGGGTGTCCGCGAAGGACATCAGGGTCGCGATGAACTCGTCGTCGAGTGCGCGACCGGCGGCCGGGGTCATGGGAGCGCGCCAGCCCAGCGCAGTGCGCCGCGGACCGCGTCGTTATTCGACGGCAGCATGGTGAGCAACGGCAACCGCACCACGTTCTCGCACTTGCCCATCATCGCCAGCGCCGCCTTGACCGGAATGGGGTTCGATTCCACGAAGGCGGCACGCATCCACGCCAGCAGTCGCATGTGGATCGCACGCGCTTCGCCTATTCTGCCCGCTCGCCCGAGGCGCACGAGCTCCGTCATCAGCTTCGGCACGACGTTCGAGACGACGGAGATGAGGCCGTCGCCTCCGAGCGCAAGGACCGCGAGGGTCAACTCGTCGTCGCCGGACAACACGGTGAAGCTCGCCGGTTTCGACGCGATGCAATCCGTGATCTGCGCCAGGTTGCCGGATGCCTCCTTGACACTCACGATGCGCGGATGCGCCGACAGGGCCAGCGTGGTGGCCGACTCGATGTTGCTACCGGTTCGGCCGGGTACGTTGTACACGACGATGGGCAGGTCCACCGCGTCCGCGATCGCGGTGAAGTGCGCGATAATGCCGCGCTGCGGCGGCTTGTTGTACATGGGCGAGACGTGAAGCAGGTGCGTCGCGCCAATCTCGCGCATCACGCTCGACTGTTCGATGGCCTTGACCGTGTCGTTCGACCCGGCGCCCGCGACCACGGGAACCCGCCCCCTCGCCTGCTCCACGGTGATCTCCACCACGCGGCGGTGTTCGGCAGCCGTCATCGTGGCCGCTTCTCCGGTGGAGCCGCACGGCACCACGAAATCGATGCCCTCGTCGATCTGCCAGTCCACGAATCCGCGCAGCGCCCGTTCGTCGATGGCGCCGGCCGCCGTGAATGGCGTGGCGAGCGCCGTACCGCATCCGACGAGCCCGATTTCGGTCATTGCGAGGAGGTGCTTGGGTTGGCGAGAAGATCCTGCATGCTGAATACCCCCGTGCGTCCGACCAGCCAGCGCGCCGCCATCAGCGCCCCTTCCGCGAAGACGCGGCGGTCGCGCGCTTCATGCGTCAGGCGGACCTGTTCGAATGGTGCGTCGAAAATCATTTCGTGCGTGCCCGGCACCGAGCCGACCCGCACGCTGGTGATGGGCACCGCATGTCCCAGCTCGGTGGACGCGGCGCGCGCCAGCGAACCGGCGGTGCCCGAGGGCGCGTCGCGCTTCTTGTAGTGATGTGTCTCGATGAGGTGCGCATCGAACCCCTCCACGCCGGCGAAGAGCCGCGCGGCCTGGGCGACGACTTGCTCGAAGACGGCAACGCCCACCGAGAAATTCGGTGCGGCGAGCATCGCTCCGTTGCCGAGCAGCACCTCGGCGCGAAGCGACGGCAACTCGTCGTACCAGCCGGTGGTGCCTACCACCACCGGGCAACCCGCTGCCACGCACGCACGCACGTTGATGGTCGCGGCCTCCGGCACGGTGAACTCGATGGCCACGTCGGCCGGGCCCAGCGAGGAGCGGGTGACAGAACGCGTGGACCGCTCCGACGCGTCGATCTCGGCGACGACGCGGAACCCCCGCTCGGGGGCGAGCAGCGAGAGCGCGCGGCCCATCTTTCCCATGCCGATGAGCGCCAGCCGGATCTCGCTCATGTGGCCTCCGCCCCCGCCGAAAAGAAGGCCGCGTGCAACCGCTGCATCACGGGGTGCACCTGCTGGCCGTCGACGACGACCGTGAGATTGATACCGCTGGAACTGAGTGAAAGCATGTGGACGCGCAGGTCGCCGATGGCGGCAAGAGCGCGCGACATCGACGTGCCCCCGTCGCTCAAACCGTTGCCGACGATGGACACAATGCCGCGATTGCGTTCCATCGTCACGTCGCCGAGCGCGCGCAGGTCGATCACCAGGGCTTCGAGATTCGTAGCGTCGTCGATCGTGACCGATACGCTCACCTCCGAGGTGGCGACGACGTCCACCGACGTACGGTGCCGCTCGAACACGTCGAACATCCGGCGCAGGAATCCCTCGGTGAGCAGCATGCGCGGGCTGCGCACCCTCAGCAGCGTCACGCCGCTCTTTCCCGCGATCGCGGTCACGGAGCGGCGCGGTGCCGCGAACGTGATGAGCGTGCCCGTGCCCTCGGGACGCCTCGAATTCAACACGCACACGGGAATCCCTTTCATGACCGCGGGGGCGATGGTGTTCGGGTGCAGGACCTTGGCGCCGAACGACGCCAGCTCGGACGCTTCCTCGAATCCGATGCGATGGATGAGGCGTGCGTCGGGCACGACGCGCGGATCGGCGGTGAGCATCCCGTCCACGTCGGTCCATATCTCGATTACTTCGGCCTGGAGAGCGGCGCCCACGAGCGACGCGCTGTAGTCGGAACCCCCGCGGCCCAGGGTGGTCGTCACGCCAGTTCCGAGCGCCGCGCCAATGAAGCCGCCCATCACCGGGATGCGTCCCGCGCGCATCAGTGGCATGACGATGCGATGCGCCGCTTCGGCGATCGCATCCGCCTGCGGCTCGGCGCGCGTGTACTGGCTGTCGGTGATCATCACCTCGCGCGCATCTACGTGGGTTGCCGGCAACCCGTGCTTCGCGAACGCGGCGACGACCAGGACGGACGATGCCTGTTCACCCAGGGACGAAATCGCGTCGAGCGAGCGCGGGGTGAGATCGCCGAGCGTGGTCAACGCCTCCGCCAGCGAGGCGAGTTCGTCGAACATCGCCGACAGTTCGCTGGCCACGTCTTCCGCTTGAGCGTCGTTGCCGAGCAGGCGATGCGTCTCCACGATGTGCCGATCCCGTAGACCCTCAACCGCGCGAAGCGCGCCGATGAGCTGTCCCTTCGCGGCCTGCTCCGCAATCTGAATGAGCTGGTTGGTGGCGCCCCCCAGCGCACTCACGACCACGACCGGCTGGCGGTCGACTCGCGCCGAGATGATCGCCGCCGTGCGCGCGATGGCGTCCGCGTCACCGACGGAGGTGCCGCCGAACTTGCAGACGATCACGCGGTGCCAGCCTGACCGGTCGCAACGAGCAGTTCCGCGTTGAGCACGGACGCACCGGCGGCGCCGCGAATGGTGTTGTGCCCCATCGCCACGAGCTTCACGTCGAACAGGGAATCACTGCGGACGCGCCCCACCGTGACGGTCATGCCGTTGCCTGCGCCGACGTCGCGGCGCGGCTGCGGACGGTCTGGTAGATCGGACAGGGCGAGGGCGCGATCCGGCGAGCTTGGCAGGCCTCGTGCCGACGGGTCGCCACGCCATTCGCGAATTGCCTCGGTGGCCGCGGCCGCGCCCACGCTCGAATCGAAGTCCACCGACATGCACACGGTGTGGCCATGCTCCACGGCCACGCGGTTCGCATGCGCACTGATGTTGATCTGAGCGTGCTCGATGCGCGTCTCGGTGCGGCGGCCGAGCATCTTCTGAATCTCCGACTCGATCTTCGCCTCTTCGTCCTTGATGTACGGGATCACGTTCCCGAGGATGTCGAGCGAGGGGATCCCGGGATAGCCCGCGCCAGAAATAGCCTGCATGGTGGCGACGAACAGGCGGCGGATGCCGAACGCCTCGTGCAACGGCGCGAGCGCCATCACCGCCATGATCGACGCACAATTCGCATTCGTGACGATGCCCCCGCTCCATCCACGGCGCGCGCGCTGCACCTCGAGCAACCCCAGGTGGTCTGCGTTCACTTCGGGAATGACGAGCGGCACGTCGTCCTCCATGCGGAAGTTCTTCGCGTTGCTGAGCACCACACGGCCGGCGCGCGCGAAGGCCATTTCCACGTCGCCAGCCACCGCGGCATCCAGCGCGGAGAACACGATGGGTGACGAGATGTCGCGCGGATCACACGCGCGCACATGCATGTCAGCGACGGATTCGGGCATCGCGGCATCGCCGACCCAGTGCACCGCTTCGGCATATGGACGTCCCGCTGACCGCTCGGATGCGGCGAGCTCCGCCAGCTCGAACCATGGATGTTTCGCGAGCAGACGAATGAAGGTCTGCCCCACTGCCCCCGTGGCGCCGAGTACGGCAACCCGCGTTTTCTTTGCCGGCGGCGCGATCATGTGCTCAGCACCGCACGCACGATGCGCTCGTACGCGTCCACCGCAGCACGCAGTTCGCCAACATCGATGTACTCCTCGGTCGTGTGCGCCACGTGAATCGATCCCGGTCCGAACAGCAGCGGTGTTCCCCACCGGTCCAGCAATGGAATGTCCGACGTGTACGCCACCGGCGCGACCTCGAACCCGTCGATGACATGAAATCTTTGCGGGGGAATGAATGAGCCCCATTCCAGTTCTGCCTTTCCGTCGGCCCACGCGGCCACGGCGTCGCGGATGGGGGCCACGTCGCTCACCAGCCGAAACATCAACTCCGATTCGCAGAGCGCGGGGATGATGTTCGCCTCCGTACCACCATGTATGGTGCCGATGTTGACGGTCGTCTCCCCGAGCACCGAATCGATGGGCAGCCGCAGTCCCTCGAGGGTCGGCAGCAGTGCGAGCATCGGCTCGATCGCCGAGACGCCGAGTTCCGGATACGCAGAGTGGGCGGCGCGGCCGCGAGTACGCACGATTACGCGCTGCGATCCCTTCGCTCCGGACGCCAGCTTGCTCTCCGTCGGTTCGCCATTGACGAGATACCTGCTCGTGGCCGGCAGATGATTCGCGGCGCGAGCACCGTCCGACCCTTTCTCCTCTCCGACGACGAAGAGGAGATCCACGCGCTCTTCGCCGGCGTTCGCCAAGCGCTCGGCCGCGCAAAGCATGGCAGCGGCGATTCCCTTGGCGTCGCACGCGCCGCGCCCGTGCAGGCGGTTGCCATCCAGACGCGGCGGCAGGTATGGCGGCACCGTGTCAACGTGCGTGGATAGCGTCACGCCGCCCCCGGATCGCGATGCCCAGATGTTCGCCCGCCCCTTGGTGACTTCCTGGGTGGTAACGTTCCAGCCGCGTGCAATCAGCCAGCGCGCGACGAAGTCGACAGCGAGACTCTCGCTGCCGGTAGACGATTGAATGGCAAGCAGTTCTGCGGCGAGCGCGACGACGTCGGTCATTGCAAAAAAACTAGCCGGAGGCGAAAGCGGGTGCCACTCGCGACGGCGCGCACGCCAGCGACGTCGAACGGAGAATCGTGCGCGTCGTGACGCTTACCGTCAGTCGCGACTACAAGTCGCCCGCCAGGACGCGTCGCCGGATGTCCGCGAAGTCAGCGGGCAGTGTGGACGCAGAATCAATGGCCAGGTCGTCCAGCGCGGTGAGGAGGGCGCGCTTGAGGCGGCGGCCACCATCGCCCATCGGCAGCGTGG
Source organism: Gemmatimonadaceae bacterium (assembly GCA_025362035.1). Classification (GTDB taxonomy): domain Bacteria; phylum Gemmatimonadota; class Gemmatimonadetes; order Gemmatimonadales; family Gemmatimonadaceae; genus AG11. The sequence goes on from JANYIN010000208.1 coordinate 9,686, forward strand.
CCAGCGTTGCCGTCAGGTGGAGCGAGTCGCTGACGTAATCGTGCAAGGTGACCGCGGCACGCATCGCCGTGTCGGTCGCCCTCTGCGGTTGCGCGGACTGCGCAGTGCCGACCTGCGAGGAGGGCGTCGCATTTCCGGTGAGGAGCGAGGAGTCAACGTCCAGCGCAGACGCCAGCCTGTCTCGAAGTGCACCGGTGAGTTCGGATTTTCCGGTCATCACACGCCAGATCTGCTGGCGTGAGGCGTGGGCGCGCGACGCCAGTCGCTGCTTGGACAGCCCCCGGTCGATGCGAAGGAACTCCAGGCGTCGGCCCAGGGCGGTGAGATCCGATGCGTCTTCGCGTGCGGATGCGATGGCCACTGCGTCTGTTGACATACGTAACCAATCCGTCTAGAATGCGCACCGAACACATGCCGAACCCACGCGACGTTCGTTGCGCAAGCTAGGAGCAGCCGTGCCGCTGGTCAACCGGAGAAAGAAGGTGAAAGCCGCACGCGGCTCGCCGAAAAAGGGCCGCGGACGCGCAGCCAGCGCGAGCCGCACCGCCGGAAAGACGACAAAGAAAAGATCAGCGGCGGCGAAACGCAGGCCGAAGCCCACCAGAGCGACCAAGCAGGTCAGAAAGGCCAAGACCGTTGCCAGGCCGGTTGTCCGCTTTGAGGTCCGGGAGCTCGATCCTCTTCGCAAGTGTGGGCTCGGTACGTCCGTGCAGGTGCTCTACCGCCTCATCGAGCGGCTGGACGGTCGCCCGCCGGCCAGTCATCTCGTGTTCTTCGATCGGCACGGGTGGTATTGCGGTGAGCATGGGCCACAGTGTCCATCCGTTGCGCAGGCGCGGCGGGTAAAACCGCGGCTATCGCGGGCGTCATGAAGCGCAACACCCAGTGTGCGTGGTGGCTGAAGTGCCGGGACCAAGGCTCGAACTCGGACGTCCTTCCATCAACGCGACCATGTCGTTCCTGCAGCTCTGAGAAATGGGTTTGCGCGGGACGCTCGAGCCGCAGATTCGTGGTGACCTCGCTCGTGTCCAACGCAATCAGCGGCACCTGCTCGGCCTCATCGAGGACCTGCTGAGCTTTACCCGTCTCGAGGCCGGCAAGCTCACTATCGAGTGTGCACCAGTCCACATCGGCGATGTTTTGGCATCGCTCGACTCCATCATAGGCGCGCAGATGGAAGCTGCCGGGATCACGTTCGAGGTTATCGCTTGTGCTCCCAACATGGTGTCGTGTGGAAGGGACGTGGCGGGGACCACGACCATATGATGCACGATGCGGCAAAAACCTCTGTTGCGGTGCCAGTGATTACCTGACCCTGCTTATGGGAATTGTTGTCCCGTTCCAGGCATGCTGCTTCCAGAGGACCCGCGAGAGATCGGTCGGGTTCTACTCGTGGCCGAGGAGCTTGGCGCTGACGCGAAGGTGTATGTCAGGTGCAGACCGACAGAAGTGCCAGTGCGAGGAGCTTACCTATCAAGGCGGCCTGCGGTGTCGGATTGCGTCCCCCGTCATCTGCGCCGCGAGCATTCCCCCATCCCGGTGCGCGGTATGTCAGATCGGTTGCTCGCGCAATGGTTACCGCGCCCCGAGTGGCGCGCTTCGCTCCTGCCTGCGGCAGCCGGTGGCTTCCTTCTGGTGGGCGCGCTCGCCTGGCTTTCGGAGCGCGTCGGCGGGAGGGGAGCCCTCAGTGACCGTGTGTGGTACGCCGGACTGCTCCTGACCGGTGTGCCGGTGGTGTTGAAGGCCCTGCGCGAAATCGGCCGCGGGCATTTTGCCACCGATCTCGTGGCGATGCTGGCCGTGCTTGGTGCGTTGATTCTCGATGAGCCGCTGGCGGGGCTGGTGATCGTGCTGATGCAGACTGGTGGTGAGGCCCTGGAGCGGTTCGCCGAGGGGCGTGCGTCAGCGGCGGTCCGCGAGCTGGAGGCCGCTGCGCCGCGCCTCGCGCATCGTCTGCGCGACAACCTCGTCGAGGACGTTCCCGCGGACGCGGTGGTTGTTGGAGACATCCTGTTGATTCGCCCGGGCGAGCTGGTCCCCTGTGACGTCGTCGTACTCTCCGGCCGTTCGGACGTCGACGTCTCTCGGCTGACCGGAGAACCGATGCCATTGTCTGCGGGGGCGGGCGTGACACTCTTGAGCGGGAGCGGGAACGGCCGGGGACCGCTGACGGTACGAGCGACGGCAATTGCCCGGGAAAGCCAGTATGCACGCATCGTGCAGCTCGTGCGGTCCGCACAGGAAAACAAGTCCCCGCTGCAGCGTCTTGCTGACCGATACGCCGTGTGGTTTACACCAGCAACGTTGCTCGTCTGCGCAATTGCCTGGCTGTCGAGTGGGGATCCCAAACGCGCGTTAGCGGTGCTCGTGGTTGCAACTCCATGTCCACTCATTCTCGCGACGCCAATCGCGATCATCGGTGGCATCAACCGCGCTGCGCGTCGGCAGATCATCGTTCGGCATGGTGGGGCACTCGAGCAGGTCGGCGCCACCACGGTCGCGATCTTCGACAAGACAGGTACGCTAACGGGCGGGCAACCCGCAGTCGCACGCGTCGTCCCTGCTTCCGGTTGGACCGAAGGGTCGCTGCTGCGATTCGCTGGCGCTGTCGAACACGTGTCGGGGCATCTCCTCGCGCGCATGCTCGTTGTGGCTGCCGAGCGCACGCTCGACACCGGGTCGCGTCTTCCCGTCGCCAGCGACGTCGTCGATTCCCACGGACGTGGGGTGAGGGGTCGCGTCGAGGGGCACATGGTGACCGTGGGATCGCGCTCCTACACCGTCGAGCAACATGGCTCGGCGACCGCTGGCCTCGACGCTCTCGAAATGCAATTTACGCGAACGAGTGGGCTGCGCGCCTACGTTGCAATCGACGGCGAAGCTGCCGGCATCGTGGAGTACGCTGACCGGGTCCGGAGCGATGCCCGAACCGTGATTGCCACGCTCCGTTCGCTCGGCATCGGGCGCGTGCTGCTGCTCTCGGGAGACCACGAGCAAAACGTGAGAAGCATCGCTACCGAGGTTGGCATCACCGAGGCGCACGCCGACATGCTGCCAGACCATAAGGCGGAAATGGTACGCTCGCTGGTGGAGTCTGGCGAACGAGTGCTGATGGTGGGCGACGGCACCAACGACGCGCCGGCGATGTCGACCGCGACCGTCGGAGTGTCGCTCGCCGCGCATGGTGGAGGTATCACAGCGGAGGCAGCCGACATCGTCATCCTTGCCGACGAGCTGTCGCGGGTGCCGGAGATCGTCCAGATCAGTCGACGCACGATGCGCATCGCTCTGCAGAGTCTCGCGCTGGGTCTGGGCCTGAGTGCGCTCGCAATGACGGCGGCAGCCTTCGGGCGCATCGATCCGCCGGTCGGCGCGCTGCTTCAGGAGCTGATCGACGTGGCCGCAATTCTCAATGCGCTGCGTTCAGCGCGCGGCGGATTCGCGCCGGCGCGCCAGCACTCGATACTGGATCGCGGGGCCGTGTTCCGAGCTCACGCGAAAGCCTGAGGACACCGACGACTCTCCCCGTGCCGGGGGCATGACAAGGGCATCAGCGTCCTGCGCTGTGTCCCGAGGCGTCGCTGATCACGGTCGCGATGTCGGCTTCCCGACCGTGGGGACCTTGCTCGACCACGTCCGCGGGTTCTCCTCGACTTCGTGGCACCTCCCGGCAAAGTACCCTTCATCACTGACGAAACGCGGACACTCCTGATGACGGAGGCGGCCATGCTCATGGAGAGCGAAACGACCGCCGAGATCCCTCTCGGAACGCTTTCAGAAGCGGGGCGTGCGCTCGCGTCTCGCCCCTCCGCTCGGCGAGGCGTCCGGTTTGCCCTTCAGGCGGAGCGATTGGACTTGTCGTCGCGCTGACCCACGAGCGCACATTCGCGCTGGATGGCGATACCCTGCGCTCTCCGTCCGCATTCGCCTGACTGTGCGACAATCCTTCCATGCCGATCCTTCCCTGACGATCACAATCTCGGGAGGCACGCATGCAAGGCTCATCCGGACAGCCGACGACAGTGGCTCGCGATCGGGCTGGCGCCATCTCCAGCCCCGGTACCACTGACGAGGTACGGAGGCGAGCCCCTGTCCACGCGCTGACAGGTGCTGCCGAACAAGGTCGCCGCCCACTCGACTTGGAGGGCCGGACGATCCTCGTGGCGACCGACGGGTCGGACGCGTCTGCCGGCGCGGTGCGTTTTGCCGCGGCGCTTGCAGAGCGGCATCGCGCCGTGGTTCACGCCGTCACCGTGGTGGACACGCGAGCCGCACCGATACCGCCGAAGCTAGACGTGGCCATCGCCATCGGAGCCTCCCTTGCTGGTCCACTGCTGCATGAAGAGCGAGTGCGCGAGGTGCGCGCCAGCTTCGAAGCCGCGGCTGGAGTGGCGCTCGCCTGGCCAGTCGAGGTGATGCTTGGTGCTCCGCCCATGGCGATCGCCAAGGAAGCCCGCCGTCTTGGAGCAGTGCTCATCATCGTCGGTCTTCGACGGCACGGCCGCCTCGAGCGGGCTCTCAACGATGAGACCGCGCTCACACTGATGCGCCATGCATCGTGTCCCGTGCTCGGCGTTGTTCCCAGTGCCACGACGCTCCCTCGAAGAATTCTGGTGGCGATGGACTTCAGCGAGACGAGCCTGATCGCGGCGCGCAGTGCAGCTGCCATCGCCGCCCATCATGCTGCCGTAGTCATGGCATACGTCCCACCCCTCACCGCTTACTCGCCGGACGACGGTGAACGCGTGGTGCACGACCTTGGGGTCGAGGCCGCGTTCGCACGGACCGCGCAGGAGCTCAGTCGCGAAGGCGTCCGTTTCGACCACGTCGTCCTGCACCGCGAGCGCCCGCGGTCACCTTCGGAGCTGCTTCTCGAGTACGCGGACGACGCGTCCGCCGAGGTCGTCGCTGCGGGCAGCGCCCGACATGGTCGCGTGGAGCGCTGGATGCTCGGCAGCGTGAGCACCGAGCTCGTCCGCGCGGGCCGTCAGAGCATGCTGATCGTGCCCCCGCGGGACAGACTCGAGCGAGAGGGGGATTGAATGTTTACCGCGTACGAGGGCCACAGCCGGTTCGCGCTGGCGCTCATCGTGACGGGAGCATTGATGATTGTCCTCGGGGCCATCGCATTGCTGTGGGGCAGCGACACGCTGGTGAACGCGATGATGGGCGCATCGCTGCTCCTCGCGGCTCTCGGCTTCTACAAGATCATCCTCGGGATACGGGCGCGGCGCCTGAGCCGTGGGTGGCCCGTTCCCGTTGCCGACGGCGTTGCATCCATCGCGCTCGCCGCCCTCAGCGTGACGCTGACAGCGACCCCTTCGCCATGACGATGGTTCTTTCATCGGTATGGCTTGCCGGAGGGGGCGTGGTGCTCATCGCCCTTGCGCTGGCCCTCTGGCCCATGGCAAGGACGCGCGTCGCGCTGCTTACGTGGGGGGCCATCGACCTGCTTCTCTCGCTCATGGCTGCATCGTCACGCACGGATATCTTCACGCTGCTGTATGCCGGGGCAGCGTACGCCGTCGCGTTTGGGGCCTTCCAGTTGTCTGCCGGGCTGTGGATCTGGCGCACTGCAGCGCCGGAAGTGGCGCCAACGGGTCCGTCGCGGTGGCGAGCGGCATCATCGCTATAGCTCTACAGAATCGACACGCACTGTGCCGCGGCCATCCACTTCTATGGCGAGTCCCCTAGGTCGGGTTCGCGGAACCTTCGACGTCGACTGCGTCCAACGCGAGGACGAACATCGCGCCGCCTTCGGGCGCGCGCTCGACCCACACGTCCGCTCCGTGTGCGTCTGCGATCCCGCGCACGATCGCCAGTCCCATCCCCGTGCCACGAACACGCGCGTTTCGGCGCGCGGTCCAGAATCGATCAAAGATGTGGGGCACATCCTCGGCGGGCACGCCCGGACCCGCATCCACGACAAAACAGTGAACGCGTTGCCCCACGAGGGTGGCGCCCGCGCGCACTGTTCCTCCGGCGGGCGTGAACTTGATTGCATTTGAGAGCAGGTTGCCAAGCGCCTGGAGAATCCGGTCGGGGTCCACGTCCACGGTCGGTAACTGCTCGGGCAAGTCCAGCTGAAGCCTTATCCCTCGCCGGTCCGCGGTCTCCTCGAAGAAGTGCACCGCTCGGGCAACCAGCATCACCGGGTCCTGTGGAGAGCACGTGACCGACAGCCCGCCTGCTTCCACGCTCGTCACGTCGAGAAGGTCCTGAATGAGCCGCTGGCTCCAGCGCACCGACTCGTGCATCGCTTGCAGAACTTCCCGCGTTCGCGCTTCGTCCCTCGTTCCGTTGGCGAGCAGCGAGGCGACACCCATTCCGATCACGCTCAGCGGATTGCGCAGGTCATGCGACACGACGCCCAGAACGCCATCACGCGCCTCGACGGCAGCGCGCGCGCGACGATAGAGGCGGCCATTCTCGATCGCGGACGCGGCACGCTTGGCGAGCTCCACGACCAGTGTGACGTCGTCCGCGTCGTAGCGATCTGCGCCGGCGCCTCGCGCGAGGAAGATCGCACCGATCATGAGCTCGCCTGTCTTTAGAGGCGCCACGACGAACGATGTCGGCGCCAGCGCCCGAAGCACCGCGAGGTGATCGGCATCTTCGGTGCGCTCAACGAGCATCGCATCAGTGACGGAGGCAACAAGCTCCGCCTCGCCGGTCATGATCGCGTGGCGCGTGACGTATGCGACCTGCTGTTTCGGCCGGTCGCGCAGCCGATCGGCGATGGGCTGCATGGCTTGATCAGCATGAAGGACCTGAAGCCGGCAAACCGTTCCATCCTCTCCGACAAGGTCGATAATGCACCATGTGGCGAGGGCCGGGACGATCATGGCTGCCAAGGCCCCGAATGTCTCTTCGGTGATGAGCGACGCGTGCAGGAGGTCGCCGGCGCGAGCCAGGAACTCCGCACGTCTCTCGGCGGCTTCAGCGGCCCCACGTGCGACGCGTTCGGCGGCCAGCAAGGACTCGCGCTCCGCCTCGGCGCGGCGCGTGCTGGTGATGTCGCGAATGATTGCGGTGTAGTGCATCGCGCCGCCGATCTCGCTGCGGGAGATGGACGCTTCGGCGGGAAACAGCTCGCCGCTACGGCGGCGCCCCCAGATCTGCTCACGCTGGCTCATCGTGCGGCTCGCCGTGGGGCTCATGCTGAATGCGCCGACATGCGCGCGGTGTGCTTCTCGCGCCGTTTCCGGTATCAGCAGGTCGAGTGAGTGTCCGAGCACCTCACCCCGCGCGTAGCCGAAAATCCGCTCGGCCGACGTATTGAAGCGAGTAATGTTCAGCGACACGTCAGTCGAGATGATTGCGTCCCCCGCGAGCTCCACGATGCTCCGGAGCTCTTGCTCGGAGTCGGAGACCGCGTCGATGGCTTCGACCGCGTCGGCCGAGCGCGCCGCTCCGTGCCGCGACAGCGCGTGCCCGGCATTACCAAGGGGACCGTGCCGATCTTCGTTGCGCATCTGGCGATCCTCGAGGGCCGCTCACCCCGGGCGTGGCATTGCTGCCACCCCGATCCGCCGGGAGCGCTTACCCAACAGTACGGCTTGGGCATGTCCACGCCAGAGCGGGCCGGCCCGTCTAGGGCGTGATCCGTCCCGTCTTTCCCCTTCATGAAGCCTCGTGCGGCCAGCATCTTTGCCGCGCGGCAGTGGAACGCGCACCTCGTTGCCTTGGGGCCCTCCGGCCGCAGCTCTCCAGAGTTCGGTATGAGCACATACACCACTGGCCTCCCTCTTCCGTCAGCCAACATCCTTTCGCTCTCTTCCGAGCAGGCGAGGCGCCTGCTCGACAGCGCGGGCCCGAACGCGTTGAGGAAGGCAACGCGGGTAGGGATCGGCCGTCAGGTTGCGCGCTCGCTCCTGAGCCCACTCATGCTCATCCTGCTTGCCGCCAGCGGGGCTTCAGCGTGGGTCGGACAGCACCCCGATGCGACGATCATCGTCATCACAGTGGGCTTGAGCGTCCTCCTCGTAGCGTTCCAGACAGCGCGGTCAACCTCCGCCGCAGACGCGCTCCGACAGACGAGATAGCGGGCGCAATCGCCATGACGGGTACACATGATGTCACCAGCGTCGATCGCGTCACGCAGCGCCCGCTGGGACGGGGGCGGCACGGATACCTGACACATGATGCGCTTGGGCGACAGAAGCGTCGCAGGAACCAGCAGCAGCAGCCTCGCCAGGGTCCGCCAGGTCCTGGCCCGGAGGATGGTCGTCCGCCTGACAGCGCTCCTGCAGATATTTGGGGTCAGCCCTCGGTGGCCAGCACGCGCGCGGCGTCCGACATCGAGAGAATCCCGCGCAGCTGCCCGTCCTCGAGCACCAGGAGCCGGTGGATACGCGCCTGCCACATGTAGCGCGCGGCTTCCGACACCGACGCGTCCGGCGGGAGGAAGCAGACTTTGCGCGTCATGACATCCTCGATCGTATGTTCGTTCAGCGCATCGCTTCGCATCGTCCCCTCGATACGGAACGGCGCGTCTGCAGTTGGTGCTTCGTCGGGTTCACGATCGATGAAGTAGAGCGATGAGGCTTCGTTCTCGCCGTCGTCTGGCGCATCTTCGTCATCCGCCGGGTCGTCCTCCTGTCGCTGATTGTCTAAGGTTCGTCGGTCTCACTGGGTGAAGAGTGAACAAGCGCCAAGTCTCGCGCAGTCCGCCAATCCGCTACATGATGTCGGCAGTTCTTCGCAGGGGGCAAACGCACGCTGGTTCGTTTTCCAGCGCCCGCAGGGACGTGGAATGCTGAATCCTGCTCGGGGGTGCCAGGAAATCGCCGCCCGACGGTACGTGTGGGAGCCGGGCGATGCGTGACTGCGGGATTGGGTGAAATGAGCGTCATGTGAGAGGGAAGGTCAGACTCGTGATCGCCCTCTGTCTGGAGCGTCGGACAATGCGAACGTGGCCTGCTTCATGGATCTCGGTTGCGCTGCTCGCCGTCGCTTTGGGGGCGATCGCGTGCACAGTCGACACGTGATCTTCCGTCTGCATCGGCGCGTGCAAACAAATGCCGCCGCTGCAGAAGTCCCTGTGGGCCGTCGAGTTTCCGCAGGGCCGCGTAGACTTCAGCGCTGTGGGACCGTCGGGCTATGACCAGGGCAAGCTGCCAGTCGGCGAGTCGGTGACGCTCTACGCGATCGAACCGAGGTGCCTTGCTTTG
>JANYIN010000126.1 GCA_025362035.1 Gemmatimonadaceae bacterium
GACATCGAGACCGGGCGTTTCCGCCTGTTCCGGACGCATGTAGGCCACGGTGCCGACCGTGGCACCGCCTCTCGTCACGAACGGCGAGTCGGTGAGCTGCTGACCAATGGCCTTGGCGATGCCGAAGTCGATGATCTTCGGTTGCGGCGTGCCATCCTGTTCTACGACCAGGATGTTCGACGGCTTGAGATCGCGGTGGATTACACCCTTTTGATGTGCATGCTGCACCGCGCTGCAGATCGCGACGAACAGTTCCAGTCGCTGCCGCGTCGTGAGACGGCGCGTGTCGCAGTACTCCGTCAAGGGCAGTCCCCGCACCAACTCCATCGCAAAGTACGGTTCGCCGTCGTCGGTCTCGCCCGCATGATACACCTGCGCGATGCCCGGGTGATCCATCAGCGCCAGCGCCTGCCGTTCCGCATCGAACCGCGGAATCACATCGCTCGAGGCAGGCCCGGCGCGCACGATCTTGATGGCGACGCTTCGCCGGACGGCGCCCCGCTCGAGCGCTTCGTAGACGGTCCCCATACCTCCCTCGCCGAGCACGCCGACGAGGTGATATGGACCGATCACATCGTGCGGTGGGACGACGGCAGAGGGGTCGGTGCCTTCACGGTTCATGGCGAGGGTCGGAAGAAACACGGTAGGGGCGCACACTCGATGGTGCCGCCGTGCTACGTCGTCACTTGATCATCAGCTCGGGATCGATATTGAACGGAACACTTCCGCCATTGGCCACGGGACAACTGGACATGATGGTGTACGGATACGCGATTCCCTGGACGGGCCCATTCGGAAATCGTGGTCTTGCCAACACCATGATGCCGCGTTGCCTTATGGCCGCTGACGTATCGATGGTGAATGGAAACGTGTTCGAATTCTTGCCAACGATCGAAAAGGCGACATTTCCGGTGTTGGTCCACGCCACGGAGTCGCCGAGGGCGACGGACTTCCTCAACGCGGACACGACGGCGAGCCCAGCCCCCCCGCTGTAGCAGTTGATACCGACGTTGATGTTCGCTTGACCGGGCGCGTCAACGGACTCCAACGTCGGCCTGATTAGTGAAGGACCTTTGTAACAAGACGGCGCCAGTATGAGCAGAGCGGCGAGCCCAAAGACCCTGAGCGGTACTTTTCGCGGCATGGTCAGCTCCAACAGTGGGTAGAGGGCAGGGAGCTTGGCACTGTGGGGTTCGTCGCGCAAGGCAGACGGGTGTCGGCACGGGTCAGCCCCGACGCGATCGCTGGGGAGCTATCTCCCGGCGGTGCGCGCTCCTGATGCCCTCAGCGCGGCGCAATCCAGGCGTCGAGCCGAGACCGCTCGTCAGCACTGGCATCCGAACGCACGGCCAGCGTCCAGGCCCTGAGCGGAGCGACGCCGAGCACCACATCTACCCGCCGCGACTCGCCGTGGCGGGACACGAGCAGCGTGATCCTCGACGCCGGCGCGTACTGTGAAAGCCGGTCGGCGAGCCCGTTGGTGGCCAACGGAAATCCGTCAATCGAAACAATCTCGTCGTCCACGTCCAATCCCGAGCCGTACGCCGGCGTGCCGCGGGGCACCTGGGCCACGATCAGCCGGCCCCCGGAGACGCGCGTCGCAATGCCGAGCCATGGCTGGTCGCGGGGAGCCTCCCGCGCGAACTCGAGGCCATAGAGTGCCAGCATTTCGGTGTAGTCCAACTCCGCCGTGCCGTCCACCGCGAGCCGGAAGAACTCGCCGAGGTCGGTGCCGGCAACTTCGCTGGCGACGGCGCGGAACTGCGCCGACGTATATCCGTGGTCGCCGCTGTAGCGATCATATGCGAGCCGCATCACATCGTCCAGCGTCTTCACGCCGCGCGTCAGGCGGCGGATTCTCGCGTCGAGCAACAGGGCGACCAGCGAGCCCTTGGTGTAGTAGCTGATGGAGACGTTCGCCGAGTTCTCGTCCGGACGGTATTGCTTGATCCACGCGTCGTACGAGGCCATCTCGAGCGGCTGGACCAACCGGCCGGGTGTCGTCTGGAGTGCGCGGATCGCCGCGGAGACGTCCGCCAGCGTTTGTTCGCGCGACGCGAGCCCGCTTCGTCCATTCAGCATCCAGCTGTAATAGTCCGTGAACCCTTCTGCGACCCACAGATTCTGGGTGTGCACTTCACTCTCGTAGTCGAAGGGACCGAGCTCCACGGGCCGAAGCCGCTTCACGTTCCACGCGTGTGTGAACTCGTGGGCAACGAGTGACAGCCAATCGTGATATTCGGCTGGCGTTCTCGTACTCCAGCGATCGGCGAACAGTACGGTCGATGCCTTGTGCTCGATACCGTCGTAGCTGTCGGTGAGAATGTTGAAGAACACGTAGCGTTCATAGGGCAGGAAGCCCCAAAGCGTCTTCGCGGCGCGCACGATGCGTTCCACGTCCGCGGCGGAGCGCGCGCCGTTCCATAGGGTCGTGTCGCCGACGTTCACGAGCGCGTGCTTCACGCCATCGACCGCGAATTCGCGGACGCTTGGATTCCCGGCGAGAATGGGCGAATCGACGAGCATGTCGAAGTTTGCAGCGCGATAGTGATGCGCCTGTCCGTCCACGACCGCCGGAAGCGGCGTGACGGACCGCGCCCACTGGGTGGGCAGCTGCAGCAAGACGTCGTGCGGACGACTGATCTTCTCCGCCAGGGTGATGAAAGTGGGCGCGCCGTTCACGAGCGCGTAGCTATCGTCCACCCAGTCGAGCCGCGCGGCCCGTTCGTGCGCGTAGAGGCGGTAGGTCACGACGACTTCGGAGGCGCCTCCGGTCTGCACGAGCCAGCGATTCTTGCGGGATTTCTGGATCGAAAGCGCCTGTCCCGCCGCCGTCCGCGCCTGGACCCCCTCCACATTGCGGGCGAACTCACGCACCAGATACGACCCAGGCGTCCACACGGCCATCATCAACTCGATGGACGGCTTGCCCGAAGAGGGATAGGTGCCTTCGACCTCGATATAATGGGTGCGCGGTTCGGGAAAGCGCAGCACATACCGGATGGGAGCGGGTTGCTGCGCGTTCGAACGGGCTGCGACCAGCGCGGTGAGCGTGAGCGTCGCGGCCAGGAGACGCGCGGTCAATACGGGACGAAAGGGTGCCATGGAATCGGGCGTGAGATCAGGTGGCGGTGAACCGCGGAGGCAGGCCCCTCACGGCAACGCCCGTGGGCAGCGGGGGTGTCGGCGGAGCGATCATGCCGTTGTCCTCGGCGCCCGGAGCGGACACGGGCTGATTGGGCAGGCTGTGCAGCGAGCGAAAGATCTGTGCAGCCAGCAGCGCGCTCACGGCGGCGAAGGCCGCGCCCGCAATCATGAGCCGCTTCCGCGTCTTCGGGTCGAGCCGCGCGGGCTCCTGGCGAATCGACGGGGGCGCAGTACCGGCCGACACCTTGGGCGTGCGGGCACGCGGTTCCCGCTTGGACTTCTTCCTCCGCTCAGCGACGATCTTGACCTTACGACCGCACTTTCGGCACTGGATGAGCTTTCCGATGTGCTCGTCGCTCGCGTGATAGACCTCTTTGCACTTGCAGGTGACCGTGGGCATGGAGGGTCGCAAGCGATGATGGGGAATGAACTCAATTGTGGGACGAGCAGCCCGCTGCTCTTGATCTTCCAAGCTACCACGCGTAGTACGGAGTATCGACCTCGCGCCGCTGATTCCGGAGATCATAGCGCTCCCAGTCCCCTCACCGCTACAACCAGCCAGCATTCTTTTCTGTCGGCGCACCGGAGGATTCCATGAAACGCCTTGCTTTCTCGTTCGCTATCGTCGTCGCGGGGACTCCCGCTATGGCGCAGTCAGCCCATGTCTATACGTCTGCCGACTACGACCGCGCGTCGAGCCAACTGGCGCCCAGTCTCGCCGGCCTCGTCGTGGGCGGCAGCGTCACCGCCAACTGGCTCCCGGACGGTCGATTCTGGTACCGCAACACCACCGCGAATGGCGCGGAGCAAGTCCTCGTGGATCCCGCAACGAAGTCGCGAACGATCTGCGATGCGACGCGCAGCAATTGTCCTGGAGTGCCGGCCGACACCACTACGCCGAGCGGCGGACGCGGTGGTCGCGCGGGAGGGGCCGGCCGGGGATCCGGACCGGGCAACGCAGCGCTTTCGCCCGATGGCACGCGCGCCGCGTTCATCAAGGATTGGAACCTCTGGGTACGCGACGTCGCGACGGGGCGAGAGAAGCAACTGACCACGGATGGGGCAAAGGATTTCGGTTACGCCACCGACAACGCCGGCTGGGCGGGTAGCGATCGCGCCATTCTGCTGTGGTCGCCCGACTCGAAGAAGATCGCGACGTCGCAGCAGGACGAACGCCACGTGGGCGACATGTACCTCGTGGAGACCAAGGCCGGTCACCCCAACCTCAAGGAGTGGAAGTATCCGCTCCCCGGCGACAGCGTCGTGGCAATGTTGCAGCGCGTGATCATCGAAGTGGACGCTGGCCGGGTGATTCGCCTCAAACAGCCGCCCGACTTTCACCGTTCCACGATCGGCGACAACATCACGATGGCCGACTACAACTGGAGCCCGGATGGTTCCAGGCTGGCATTCGTGTCCACGTCACGAGACCACAAACAGGCCATCTTCAAGGTGGCCGACGCCACAACAGGTGACGTACGCACGGTGTTCGAGGAGACCGCGCCCACGCACTTCGAATCCCGCACCGGCTGGCGTATGCTCTGGGCGACCAATGAAATCGTCTGGTATTCGCAACGCGACGATTGGGGCCAGCTTTACCTCTACGATCTGAACACCGGCCAGCTCAAGAACAGGATCACCAGCGGCCAGGGTCCGGTCACCCAGATCGCTCGGCTCGACGAGAAGACACGCGTTGTATGGTATGCGGCGAATGGACGCGAGAACGGGCAGGATCCGTACTTCGCGCACTTCTACCGCATCGGGCTGGATGGCAAGGGACCGCAGGTGTCCCTCACGCCGGACAACGGCGATCACGCCGTGCAGCTGTCGCCCAACGGACGCTATCTCGTTGACACCTACTCCACGGCCGATGTGCCGCCCGCGGTCACACTGCGCGACGCGGACGGCACCATGGTGATGCCGCTCGAAAAGGCCGATGTCTCCAGACTGTTCGCTACGGGCTGGAAGCCACCTATCCAAATCAAGGCGAAGGCGGCCGACGGAACCACGGATCTCTACGGCATGATGTTCGTGCCCCGCCACCTCGAACCAGGCAAGAAGTACCCGATCATCAACAACGCGTATCCCGGCCCGCAGAGCGGGAGCGTCGGCGCCCGTGCGTTCGCCATGGCACGCGGCGACAAGCAGGCCCTCGCGGAGCTCGGCTTCGTCGTCGTGTCCCTCGACGGGCGTGGCACACCGGGCCGCTCCAAGTCATTCCATGATGCGTACTATGGCCGCATGGGTCGCGACAACACCGTGCCCGACCAGGTCGCGGCCATGAAGGATCTCGCGAAACAATATCCGTACATCGACATCGACAAAGCAGCGATGTGGGGGCATTCCGGTGGCGGATTCATCACCGCCGACGCGTTGTTCCGGTTTCCGGACTTCTTCAAGGTCGGCATCGCCGAGTCGGGCAATCACGACCAGCGGGTGTACGAAGACGACTGGGGCGAGCGCTATCAGGGCCTGCTCGAGAAAACACCGGATGGCAAGGACAGCTACGACATCGAAGCCAATCAGACATTCGCGAAGGACCTGAAGGGGCACCTCCTGCTCGCGCACGGCACAATGGACAACAACGTGCCGCCGTACAACACACTGCTCGTGGCCGAGGCGCTCATCAAGGCGAACAAGGACTTCGATCTCCTGATGCTGCCCAACCAGCCTCATGGCTATGGGAACATGTCGAACTACATGATGCGTCGTCGCTGGGACTATTTCGTGAAATGGCTCGCTGCCGGCGTGCCGCCCACGGAGTACGAAATCAAGACGATCACGCGTCCAGTTCCCTGAGTGCCAGCCTGAACGTGGCGAAAGCACCTTCGGATGCTGTCCGCAGGCTGATCGCCGCTGCCACCGAACGCGGGATCATCAGTGCGCCACAGGGTGTTGCGCTCAGCCAGTTGCAGGCTGAGATGGAGGCTGCGCCCGTTCAAGCGGAAGCGGCACGCGGGTTCAACTCCGTCACGGTGGCGTACGCCATCGGCGCCATGCTTGTGGTATTCTCGGCGATCTGGTTTCTCGCGGACAACTGGCACTCGCTCGGTCCCTGGGGCGTGCTCGCCGTCGCCCTGGTGTACGGCGGTTTTCTCGTGGGCAGCAGCATGTGGTTGGAACTTCATGGCTTCCGGCAGGCGTCGTCGATTGCGCTCATGCTGGCGGTCACGCTGGTGCCCGTGGCGGCATGGAGCCTCGAGGTCGTCACGGGACTCTGGCCGGCCGGCGTCGAGAACGGCTGGCTCGACGACTCGACGCAGTGGATATCGGTGTGCTGGCTGATCGTCGACCTCGTCACGCTGCTGGCCGCGCTGCTGGCGTTCGACTGGCGCCCGGGCGCAGCGTTGACGATTCCCCTGGCGGTCATGCTGTGGAGCCTGGGGCTGCACCTGTCGCGTGCCGTAGCCGGCGAGTCCCTGGTGGGTTCGTTCGATCAATGGCTCATGCTGGCCAATGGACTGCTCGTCTGTGCCGTTGCCGGCGAAATCGACCGCTGGCAGGCGCGGGCTCGAACGCGGGGCAGCCAATGCGTGGGAGACGGCGATCTCGCTCTCTTCTTCTGGCAAATCGGACTGCTCGCCTTTGCCATCGGCTACATGTCCCTCTGGACGCGTGCGGGGGCCTGGCGCCACCTCATGATCGTGGTGGCCCTGATTCTCGTCATGTTCTCGCTCCTCCTCAACCGGCGGACGCATCTCGTCTATGGCATGCTGGCACTCTTCGGTTATCTGACGTTCCTCGCGCTGGACGTCTTCCGACGATACCTCTCGCTGCCTCTCGTCCTTGCTGTATTGGGCATCCTGCTCATTCTGACCACGGTGTGGATCCAGCGACGGTTCCCGCGCCTGGTGGAGAGAGTGAACGGGGAGCGTGAAGGAGCGCTCCTTCCGCCCCTCGTTACGAGAGGCCCATTCATCCTCACGTTCGCGATCGCGATGCTGTCGATCGTCGACGTGAAAGAGGACACGCAGAAGCTCGCGTTCGCGCGACAATTGAGGATCATGCAGCTCCACAGCGGCGCTGCGCGCGTACGCTATCCGCGGGCGATCACCGTCGGCCGGCCTTTGCCTTCGGCAGGTGTCCATTGAGAAATGCACCGGTATGCGAGGCCCGGCACGCCGCAATCTCCTCCGGCGTGCCCGTCGCCACCACTTCGCCGCCGGCGTGGCCGCCCTCCGGACCGAGATCGATCACGTGATCGGCGGTCTTGATCACGTCCAGGTGGTGCTCGATGAGCAGGGCCGTATGACCGGCGTCCACGAGCCCGTTCAGTGCGGCCAGCAACCGATCGACATCAGCGAGATGCAACCCGGTGGTCGGTTCGTCCAGGATGTACAACGTGTGCCGCGATCGTTGAAGCTTGCTCAACTCCGTCGCGATCTTGATGCGCTGAGCCTCGCCACCGGATAGCGTCGTCGCCGATTGCCCGAGCGTCAAATAGCCGAGGCCGAGGTCGCTCAGCACCTCGATCCTCTTGCCGATGGCCGGCTCGCTCCCAAAAAAGGTGACGCCCTCCTCCACCGACATGTTGAGCACGTCGTCGATGGTTTTTCCGCGCACGGTCACCTCCAGCGTCTCGGCGTTGAAGCGCGCGCCCTTGCATGCGCCGCACGTGACTTCCACATCGGGCATGAAGTACAGCTGCGTCGTGATCACGCCTTCGCCTTGGCACTCCTCGCACCGCCCACCCTTGACGTTGAAACTGAATCGGCCCGCCTTATAGCCGCGTTCCACGGACAGGGGCGCCCGCGTGAACAGTTCCCGGATGTTGTCGTAGAATCCGATATACGTTGCTGGATTCGACCGGCTGTTTCGACCGATGGGTGTCTGGTCGATGTTCACGACCTTGTGCACGTGCTCCATTCCGTCCACGCCCTCGTGTTGGCCCGGCAGAGTGCGCGTGTCGACGAGGTGCTTCCAGAGCGCCTTGTACAGGATGTCGTTCACGAGCGTGCTCTTCCCGGATCCCGATGCGCCGGTGATCGCGATTAGCGTGCCCAGCGGAAAGCTGACGTCGATGGACTTGAGGTTGTTCGCACTGGCTCCGCGCACGGCCAGGAACTTCCCATTGCCGGCCCGCCGCCGCGCCGGCAGGGCAATCGATCGTTTGCCGGAAAAGAACTGACCGGTGGGCGAACTCTTGCACGCCAGCACGGCAGCGAGCGTTCCCTGTACGACGATTGTACCGCCGTGAACGCCGGGCCCTGGTCCCATCTCGACGATATGATCCGCAGCGCGAATGGTGTCTTCGTCGTGCTCGACGACGATGACCGTGTTGCCGATGTCGCGCAGCCTCTTGAGTGTCGCGATCATCTTCTCGTTGTCCTTCGGATGCAGTCCGATGCTCGGTTCGTCGAGCACATAGAGCATGCCCATGAGACCCGAGCCGATCTGCGTGGAGAGACGAATGCGCTGCGATTCGCCGCCCGACAGCGTGCTCGAGCGTCGGTTGAAATTGAGGTAGTCGAGACCGATTCCGAGGAGGAGCGTGATACGGCCGCGGATCTCGGCGAGCACCTGCTTTCCCGCGTCGGTGCCGCGCCCCGTCGGTCGCACGGTGCCGAGGAACTCGAAGAGTTCATCGAAGTGAAGCTGCCCCACGTCGAAGATGGTCTTCCCGTCGACGGTAAAGAGCAACCGCGTCGCGCGGAGACGCGCTCCGTTGCAGTCCGGACACGTATGCTCGATCATCACCTTGTCCAGCCAGGCTTCCATACCGGAACTGCCCTCACCGCCTTGCCGGTATCGCCGGTACTGGCGCTCAATCCGGCGTGCTATTCCGTGAAAGCCGACTTCGTGCCGCTCCCAGTCTTCACGCCTGGTTTTTGCGCCCGGCGGGGCGACCGTCTTCATCTTCTTCCCATCGATCCCATACAGCACCTGATGCCGCACGGTCTCCGGCAACCGGTTCCACGGCGTGTCCAGCGAGAAACCGAGCTCCATGGACACCGCGTACATGATTCGTCCGTCCCACGTATCGGGGTTGTACTTGAACGCCTCGCGCACGAAGCACCCGCCGATGATGCTGCGCTTCGGATCCGGAACCAGTAGCTCCGGATGCGTCAACTTGTGCACGCCGAGGCCACCGCACGTGCGACAGGCGCTCTCCGGATTGTTGAAGACGAAGTACTCCGGGCCAATGTCGCCGTACACGAAATGATGCGAGGCGCTGCACAGGCCGCGATAGAACCGTTCGGCGTCGGCCTTGCTTGCGCCCTTGAGCACCTGCACCTGGAGCAAGCCATCGCCCACGAGCAGAGTGCTGGCAATCCCGGCCTTGATCGCCTTTTCGTGTCGGCGTCCGACGATGAAACGGTCCACGATCGCATCCATGTGGCGGACTTTCGATTCGTCGAGATTCACCTCGGCCGAGATATCCACCAGCTTGCCGTCGATGATGAGCTGCCGGCAGCCCTTCTTGCGAACGTCGGTGAAGACGAATTCCAACTCCTCGCCGTATACCTCGAATACCGGTGCGCGGAGCTCGATCTCGGCACCATCCGGCAGCGCGAGTATGGCGTCGAGAATCTGGCTCCGCGTGCGACTGGGCACCGATTCTCCGGTGCGCGGGCAGTGCGGGTGCGCGATTGTAGCGTAGAGGAGGTTGAGGTAGCTGGCGATATCCGTCATCGTGCCCACCGTCGAGCGCGGATTGCTGGCGGTCGTCTTCTGCTCGATCGAGACCACGGGAGAGAGCCCGAACACGAAGTCCACGTCCGGCTTTGCCACCTGCGCGACGAATCGCTTGGCGTAGCTCGACAGCGATTCCATGTACCGTCGCTGCCCTTCGGCGTAGATGGTGTCGAATGCCAGACTGGACTTTCCGGAGCCTGAGAGTCCCGTGATGACGACGAGCCGATCGCGCGGAATCTCGATCGAGATGTTCTTCAGGTTGTGCACGCGCGCGCCCTGCACGGCGATCGTGGTACGCGCGCCGGCGGCGGATGGTCGTCTCGACGTCTTCATGGAATCAGAGTGACGACGGAAGCGAATGGTCGAGGTGAAAAAAGGCCAGTTCCTGCACCTCCACGTTGCTCCGCTTGGTGAGCCGCACGGATGCCGACGCCTTGCCGACGAGTCCTCGATCCGCGAGGTACTCGCACACGGTCGTCACGCCACAGACGTCGAAGTTCCGCTTGAAGTGGTCTTCGATCTCGGTGCACGAACGCGTCTCTCCGGCCTCACGCAGGTGGTCGAGCACCGGCGCAAACAGCGTGGCGGCGCGCTGCGCGAGGTACTCGTCGATCATCGCAAGCGCGGCCCGCACCGTCTTCGCGGTCTTCCGGGTGTTGAGCAGATCGGTGTAGATGGCTGCGAAGAGGGGTGGGTTGAGACTGGTCGCCTGCAGAAGCACTTCACGGTCAGCGACTTGTCGCGCGCCGAGTACCTCGAGCCGTGCCAGCGGGGTGGCGGTATTGAGAATCCAGAGCGCGGTGTACTCCAGGTCTCCCCTCGTGATCATCCACTTGTGCGCCTTGTACAATGGCGGGAGCACAGCCGCCGCGGCGCGGAAGATCTGGAGCCGGGTGTCGCGCGCGCCGATCTCGTGCAATCGCGCGAAAAGGCTGCGAATCGTCTCGTCGTGCGTGTAGAGTAGCCGGCCCTTGGCGAGGAACGAGTGCCAGAACGAGTTCCTGATGGAGCCCTCCACCGCTGTGCGGAAGCCCGTGCGCTCGATGAGCATCGCGTGAACGTTGACACCGTCGGCGTAGAGAGTGAGCCCTTCTGAGTTCAGCTTCCTGTCATCGGTGGTCACCAGCACGAGGTCAATGTCGGAGTGTGCCCACACCGTGTCGTACGACAGGCTGCCGCAGAGAATCGCGGCCAGGATGGAGCGGTCCTCCTTCACCTGTTCGATGAGAGTATCGAGTGCCTTCGTGAACGCCTGATGAACCGCCGGACTGCCCATGCCGGAAGTATGCCGCAGAAGGACGCACGTTGCCACACGTGCGTTGCTCGATTCTGGTCGTCGCAGCATACTGAACCATCAGGCAGTCCTATACGCATTCCCTGGCGGAACTCGAGACCACATGGACAAGCATTTCGGCGTGGCCGTCGGCCGGCCTTCTCTCATGCTCCTCGCTGTCGGCTTCTTCGGCATGGCGCCCAGGGCTGTTGCGCAGACCGTGCATCGACTCCCCGCGACGCCATCCACGGTTGCGTACGGGTATTACTGGTCGGAGGCCAAACCCGCCATCCGTGTCAAGTCAGGCGACATCGTGGACGTCGAGACGATGCTCACCAACTCGCCCGCCGGCCTCGAGCGTATCGGCGTGAGACCGGAAGACATTCCGCAGAACCTGCGCGACATCGTCACCCAGGACACGGGATTGCTGAAAGGACCGGGCGGTCACATCCTGACCGGTCCTATCTTCGTCGAAGGCGCGGACTCTGGCGACGTCCTCGAAGTGCGTATTCAGTCCATCACGCTGCCGCTTGCCTACGGCTACAATGGATGCAGCGGCTTCATGCGGGAGCTCTGTCAGGTACGCGGCAGCACCCTGATCCAGATGGACCGCCAGAGAATGACGGCGGAGGTGGCGCCAGGAATCACCGTCCCGTTGCGCCCGTTCTGGGGCTCGATCGGCGTCGCCCCGGCGGCATCACTCGGCCGGGTGAGCAGCAATCCGCCCAGCCGCCATGCCGGCAACATCGACAACAAGGAACTCGTCGCGGGCACGACGCTGTACATCCCCGTGTTCGTGAAAGGCGCGCTATTGGAGATCGGTGACGGCCATGCCGCACAGGGGGACGGGGAGGTCGATCAGACGGCGATCGAAACCGACTTGCGGGGCCGCGTACAGCTCGTCGTGCGCAAGGACATGAAGCTCGACTGGCCGCGCATCGAGACGCCCACGCACTGGATCACCATGGGGACCGACACGTCGCTCGTGGTCGCAACGAAGACGGCGGTGGCGGAAATGGTGAAGATGCTCCAGCAGATGAAGGGCATCACCCAAACGCAGGCGTACCAGGCGTCGTCGATGGCCGCCGACCTCCACATCACCGAACTGGTGGATGGCAACGTCGGCGTACACATGCTCATCGCGAAGTCGTATCTCTCGCCGATGAAGTAGTACCTGAGTGGACGCGCGCCTCCGCCCGTAAGGCCTCGTCCAGCGCTCCCACGAAGTGCTCCACCGTCGGCACCCGCGCGTTGGTTCCCATCACGCCCACGCGCCACACCTTGCCAGCGAGCGCGCCGAGTCCGCCACCCATCTCCACGCCCATGTCCAAGAGACGCGAGCGGACGCGTGCCTCATCCACTCCATCAGGCACGCGGACGACGTTGATGGTCGGACACCGGTTCGCCGCCGGCGTGAACAGTGAAAGGCCGAGACCGTCCAATCCGAGGACCAACGCCAGGTGCGCGGCCTCGTGCCGCGCCCAGCGTACCTCGAGCCCCTCATCGAGGATCAACCGAAGGGCCTCGTGCACCCCGTAGATGTTTGCCACCGGCGCCGTGTGGTGGAACGCGCGCTTCCTGGTCGCGCCCGTTTCGCCCCAATACTGGAACAGGAGCGCGAGATCGAGATACCAGGTACCGGGTTTGCTCTTACGCCCTCGAACGGCCGCCATGGCGCGCGGGCCCACGGTGATCGGGCCCATGCCCGGGGGCGCACCGATGCACTTCTGCGTGCACGAACCCGCTGCATCGATGCCCCACTCGTCGACCTCGATCTGCACGCCGCCCAGTGAGGTCACGCAATCCATCACCACCAGAGCGTCACACCGTCTGGCGACCGCGACGACGTCCTGAACGGGCTGCATCGCTCCGGTCGTGGTTTCCGCATGCACAAAGGCCACGACCTTTGCCGGCCGTTCCTTCAACATCCGGTCCAGTGCGTCGGGATCGACGACCTCGCCGGGCGCCGCTTCGATCGTGCGCACGTCTGCGCCTGATCGACGGGCCAGTTCCGCCAGCCGCTGGCCGAAGTAGCCGTTGACGCACACCACCGCGCTGTCGCCGGGCTCGAGGAGATTGAGCATGATGGCTTCCAAACCCGCCGAACCCGTGCCCGAGATCGGCAGGGTGTGGTGGTTCCGCGTGCGATAGACCTGACGCAGCGCATCCATCGTCTCGTCCATCAGCTGCACGAAGTAGGGATCGAGGTGTCCCACTGGATTCGCGCCCATCGCGGCCAACACCCGTGGATCCGGATTGCTCGGTCCGGGTCCCATCAGAAGCCGCACGGGGGGATTGAGCGGGGTGCGCGCCGCGCGCACTGAATTGGCTGAGTCAGTCATTCCGAATGATCACCTCTTGCCGTCGTGGGCGGCAAGGATAGCATCAAGCCATGATCATTCAGCCGCGTGCCATCGTCATTGGACTGTCCGCAGTGCTCCTCGCGGGGCCGGCGCACCCACAGGCCCCACGCCTCGACCGCTCGCGCCTTACGTTCGCGATTTCGATTCCGAAAACCAAGAGCGCAATACCGGTGGATGGGCGCATCATTCTCGTCGTCTCGAACAACAATCGCCAGGAACCGCGCTTCCAGAACAACGTCTATCGCGCGGACACGCAACTGTCCTTCGGAATCGACGTAAGCGGATTGCGTCCGGACGTCGATGCAGTCATCGACGGCGCGACCTTCGGGTATCCGCTCAAGAGCATCAACGAGATTCCCGCTGGTGACTACTGGGTCCAGGCGGTGCTCAACCGCTACGAGACGTTTCACCGCTCCGACGGGCACACCGTCAAGTTGCACATGGATCAGGGCGAAGGGCAGCAGTGGAATCGATCGCCGGGCAACCTCTACAATGCGCCGGTCAGGGTGCACATCGATCCATCGACGCGTCAGAACGTGCGCATCTCCCTGGACATGGAGATCCCGCCGCTGGGGCAGCCAAAGGACACGAAGTACATCAAGCACGTACGAATGCAGAGCGCCGCGCTCACGAAGTTCTGGGGACGCCCGATGTTCCTCGGCGCAATCGTGCTGCTGCCCGAGGGCTACGACGAACATCCCGACGCGCGGTATCCGCTGATGATCAACCACGGCCACTTCACCAGTGATTTCCGTGATTTCAGCGAAACGCCGCCTGCATCCGGCGATGAACGTGGAGTGGGAGCGTACCAGTTCTACAAGACGTGGACTGGTGCCGGTTTCCCGCGCATGCTGATGGTCATCGTCCAGCACGCCAATCCGTATTACGACGATTCCTATGCTGTGAACTCGGAGAACGTCGGCCCCTATGGCGACGCCATCAACAAGGAACTGTTGCCGTTCCTCGAGCAGAAATTTCGAGGAATCGGCCAGGGCTGGGCGCGCGGATTGTACGGCGGATCAACCGGGGGCTGGGAAACGCTCGCGACGCAGATCTTCTATCCCGACGACTACAACGGCGCGTGGGCCGCGTGCCCCGACGCCGTAGACTTCCGTGAATACGAAGTCATCAACATCTACGACGAGAAGAACGCGTTCTACATCAACAGCGACTGGAAGAAGACACCGCACGCGGACGGTCGGAACTACCTCGATCACCTCCTGTCCGTCACTGAGGAGGATGTCCATTGGGAACTGGTGCTCGGCACCAAGGGGCGGTCGGGCGATCAATGGAACATCTGGCAGGCCGTGTACAGCCCGGTCGGCTCGGACGGCTACCCCGCGCCCATCTGGGATCCCATGACCGGCGTCATCGATCACAAGGTGGCCGGTCATTGGCGCGAGCACTATGACCTTCGCTACATCCTCGAACGGGACTGGGCGACACTCGGGCCAAAGCTGCGTGGCAAGCTGCACCTCTACGTCGGCGACATGGACACCTGGCACCTCAACAACGCCGTGTATCTCATGGAGGACTTCCTGAAGAAGGCACGGAATCCGTCAGCCGATGCCGTGGTGGAGTATGGCGACAGGAAGGAGCACTGCTGGAGCGGTCACGACACGGAGTACTGGTTCAGGAGCTTCGAAGCGAGGATCCTTGAGTCTGCTCCAAAGGGGGCAGACCTCAAGGGATGGCGGTACTGAAGCCCCGATGAGGCCGCATGGGTACTGACCCACTCGCCGGCTTTCACCCGATCGTTCGGGGCTGGTTCACTGATACGCTCGGCGAGCCGTCCGCGCCTCAGCGCGCGGGTTGGCCCGCCATTGCGAGCGGCGCGGACACGCTGATTCTCGCCCCAACGGGTACGGGCAAGACCCTCGCGGCGTTCCTCTGGGAATTGAACGCACTCATCACCGACGGACTCGCGGCGCCGCTTGCCAACGCGGTTCACCTCCTCTACGTCTCGCCGCTCAAGGCACTCAACAACGACGTGCAGCGGAACCTCGAACTCCCGCTGGCACAGCTCAAGTCACGCTTCGAAGCCGTGGAGTCCACGCCCGCGGGCCGGCAGCGCAGTGCCCGCTTTCCGGAAATTCGCGTCGCGGTTCGCACTGGCGACACGACCGCCTCCGCGCGCGCCCGCATGCTCCGGAAGACCCCGCACATCCTTATCACCACTCCGGAATCGCTCCATATCCTCCTGACGAGCGTCCGCGGGCGAACGATGTTCAGCTCGCTGCGCGTAGTGATCATCGATGAGATCCACGCCGTTGCGGGCACCAAGCGGGGCGTGCACCTGGCACTCACGCTCGAGCGACTTGCCCGCATCGCACCCGATGCGCCACAGCGCATCGGCCTGTCGGCCACGCAGAAGCCGCTCGACGAAGTGGCGCGATTCCTGTCGGGATGCACACCGTCGCGCGAGGGCACGGAGGGCGCCTTCCGCCCAGTCACGATCGTCGACTGCGGCCTGGTGAAGCGAATGGAGACGAGCATCCAATCGCCCATCGACGATCTCGCGCACGTGGACGGCACGATCTGGACGTCGGTCGCGCCACTGGTGCTCGACAGGATCAGGAACGCGCGCACGACGCTGGTGTTCGTGAACAATCGCGGACTCGCTGAGAGAATGGCGGCGCGCATCAACGCGCTTGCGGAAGAAGAGATCGCGCTTCCCTACCACGGCTCTCTATCGCGCGAACGGAGGTTTCTGCTCGAGGAACGCCTGAAGGCAGGCGAGCTTCGCGCGCTCATCTCGACGAGCTCGCTGGAGCTTGGCATCGACGTCGGCTCCGTCGACCTTGTGGTGCAGTTGCAGAGTCCAAAGCGCGTCGCGTCGGCCCTCCAGCGTGTCGGCCGCGCCGGCCATTCGCTCAACGCCACGAGCTGCGGCGTGTTCGTGCCCACATTCCGGGACGATGCGCTGGAGCAGATGGCGATCCTCGACGCCATGCGTTCCGGCGACGTGGAACCGACGCGAGTGGTGCAGAACGCGCTGGACGTCCTCGCGCAGCTCATCGTCGCCATCGTGGCCTCGGAGCCGGAGTGGTCGGCGACCGGATTATTCGACTTCGTGCGGCGCGCGTATCCCTATCATCTGCTCACGCGCACCGCGTTCGACGAAACCCTCGCCATGCTGTCCGGCAAGTATCCCAGCGACGTCGCCGCCGAACTGGAAGCACGAATTTCCTGGGACCGCATCTCCGATCTGCTTACGCCCGCCAGAGCGTCGCGCATGGTCGCGACCATTTCCGGGGGGACGATTCCCGACCGCGGGCTGTACGCGGTGAACCTCGCAGACAAGACGCGCCTTGGGGAACTGGACGAGGAGTTTGTGCACGAGTCGCGCGTGGGCGACGTCTTCCAGCTCGGCAGTTCAACGTGGCGGATACGGTCCATCGAGCACGATCGCGTGATCGTCATCCCAGCGCCCGGCGCGCCCGCACGCATGCCATTCTGGCACGGCGAGTTCATGGCACGCTCCAATCATCTGTCGGCGCGCGTCGGGGAGCTGCGACGCACGCTCGACAGCGCGTGCACGCTGAATGACTTATCCGATATTCAGGCGCGGTACCACAGTGACGAACCAACCACTCGCTCACTTGCGGAATACGTGCAGGCGCAACGTGCTATCACCGAGATCGTTCCGGACGACACGCATCTGGTGCTGGAGCACTTTCGCGACGAGGTCGGGTCTATCCGACTCGTGCTCCACGCGCCGTTTGGAGGCCGCGTGAACGCGCCCTGGGGAATGGCTCTTGGGCGCCGTGTACGTGAACGACTCGGCGTCGACGTACAGGTGCAGACCACGGACGATGGACTCATGCTGAGACTTCCCAACATGGGCGCGGCGCCGCCACTCGACGCGGTGCGCAACTTGTCCGTGGAAGAAGCCGACCGGCTGGTGCTGGAGGAGGTGGGTGGCTCGTCGCTCTTCGGCGCGCGCTTTCGCATGAACGCGGCACGTGCGCTGCTGCTTCCGCGGGGTAATCCCCGCCGGCGCATGCCCCTCTGGCTGCAGCGACTGAAGTCGGCCGATTTGCTGCAGGCCGTCCACGAGTTCCCCTCGTTCCCCATCGTGGTCGAGACGTATCGAGACGTGCTGCAAGACGCATTCGACATGGCGGCGTTGCGTGACGTGCTCGCCAGAATCGCAAGTGGCGCCATCACGATTCACACTGTGGAGACGTCGATGCCGTCGCCGTTCGCCGCGTCGCTGCAGTTTGGCTTCGTCATCGACTGGATGTATGGCGACGACGCGCCGCGCGCCGAACAACGCGCGGCCCTGCTGTCACTCGATCGGTCGTTGCTCGACGAACTGATGGGGGGCGAAGGCGCTGACGACGGCACGCTCGTGGCACTCGAGGAGCTGCTCGCCCGCCGGCGCGGGACCGCCATTGGCCGCCAGGCCAGGGACGCGGATGAACTCGCGGTGCTGGTCGATCGTGTCGGCGACCTCACTCGTGACGAGCTCGTCGCGCGCATCGCGCCGTCAACCGAGTGGCGGCGCGGGGATCCGCTCGCGGGCCTACTCGCGAGTGGTCGCCTCGTGGGGGTAGGGATTCCGACCGCGCACGGGCTCGAGCAGCGATTCATTCTCGTGGATGCCTTCGCGCGATACCTCTCCGCGTTCGGGCCCGCCACAGTCGCAATGGTGCTGGCCGGAGAGTCGCTGGTGCCGCGACCGGCGGAGGCGGTCGTTCCCGCCGTTCTGCGTGAGGCAGTGCTGACCGAACGGGCGGCGCGGCGCGAGATTCTTGCGCGTTGGATCGCCTTGGCGGGTGCCGTGTCCGTGATCGATGCACGCGGGCGCTACGATTTCGACGCTCGATGGATCGAGCGTCGGTTCAACGACTGGGAGCGGGCGCGTGTACTCGTGCGCGGCGTGTTCGGCGGCAATCGCGGCGTTACACGTTGGTGCTCGGGACGACTGCTCGAGAGAGCGCGCCGCCGGGAACTGGCCGTGGCGCGAAAGCAGATCGAAGCGGTACCGCTGGACATGTTCCAGCGATTCCTTCAGCGCTGGCAGTATCTCACACCGTCCACGCGGCTGACGGGCACCGATGCCATCACGCGGGCGCTCGCGCAGATGTACGGTGTGTCGCGGCCGGCAGACGCGTGGGAGCGGGACTACCTACCGTCGCGCGTCGAGCGGTACGAGGCCAGCGCACTCGGCCGGCTTGCCGCGTCCGGTGCGCTCGTTTGGGCAGCGGAACCGACACGCCAGGTGTCCGGGCCACGGCACGGCGTAGTCGGTGACGCGGCCACCGGACGTGAGGCAATTGCGGGGCGACGCGTGCGAATTCGGTTCTTCGAACGCGGCTCCGGGCGGCTGTGGCTCCGAGATCCGGTGGAGGACAGTGCGCTTGGCGACGATGCACGCCGAGTACTTGTCCTGATGAAGAATCAAGGGGCGTCTTTCATCGCGGACATCTCGACAGCGACCGGACTCGGAATGCACGCGACGCGCGATGCCCTGCGCGAGCTGGTCACCATGGGGCTGGCGACCAACGATACCGTGGACGCGCTTCGCGATGTACTACGCTGGAGGCCCGTGCGGCCGGTAAGAGGCGAAAAAGAGCCCGATCCCACGCGCTGGCTACCGGCGGACTACCAGCCAAGCGAAGGCCGGCCTGTCATTCAGCGGCGCGTAAACCTGCGACGCCTGCCCAAGTGGCGACGGCCCGACCGCGAGGAGGGTGGTGGCGGTGGATGGGGCGGTCGCTGGTCGATCGTTCATGCTCCGGGCACGCTGGGACTCGAACGCGACGAACACGAGCTCGCCGAGCAGGTCGCTCGACAGTGGCTGACGCGTTATGGCATCGTGTCACGGGATTGGTGGATCCGCGAGCGCCCCGCGGTGGGGTGGCGAGAAATTTACCACGAGCTCAAGCGACTCGAGTTTCGCGGTGAGGTCTTGCGCGGATACTTCGTATCGGGTTTGGCCGGCGCGCAGTTCGCGTTGCCGGAGGCCGTCGAGATGCTGCGTGCTTCAGGCGTAGGCGACGATGCCGCGAGTGTGGTGATGAGCACGACAGATCCCGCCAACGTGTACTCCCTGGCGCGAACACCCGGCATGGTGTCGGATGCTGTAACCAGGCCGAGGGGGAGCGGGGCGATGTTGGTGACGCTTGCGGGAGGAATCCTCCTTGCGGTCGAACATCGCGGCACCCGTCTCCGCGTTGCGGGCACGGCAACCGAGGAGCAGGTGCGCGATGCTGCCGCGGCGCTCGCCGCCCGGTTGGTGTCGCGAACCGGGGGCGCGCGTGGCTCCGACGTCCTCGTGGAATTCATCGACGGCGTGCGTGCCGGCGTGTCTCGTTGGGCGGGTGCGTTTCTCGACGCGGGATATCGGCGCGCGGGGACAGATCTGAGGTACTACGCTGGCGTCTGAATGCCGAGTATTCAGAACGTTGCCGGCCAAGGAACCGCGCGATATTGATTGGCAGGTGAATTCGTCGATTGCCGTCAAATCGTCGTCAGCATTCGGCATGCAGGGGTCGTCGGTACGTACAAATATCTATTCATGTTCTGCTCTCGAGGAAATTCGCATGCTCCAACCTGCGATGCTATGGCGCTTGTCAACGCTCGCCGTCGCCACACTATTCATGGCGACACAGCCGCTGTCGGCACAGATCGGGAAGCCGGGCACTGCGGACTCGATCCTGCTTGCCCAGCGGCGATCGAATGCAGTAAAGATTCTCGCCCCGGCGAGATTTGCGCTCGAGAAGAGGACGGAGCTGGGGCTGAACGCCGGGCAGGTCACCGCGCTCCAGAAGCTGGCCGTCGCTCTGGACGACTCAGCCGGCGTGCGGCGCTATCGGACCATGAAGCTGATGCAATCGAGAGATCCAGCCAGCTCGGCGACGGCCAAGGCGGCCGCAAGTTGGGTCGGTCCCATCGACGAGTCTGGCATCACGGGGGACTTTTGCCAGCAGTCGCAGTATCAGGCCGACGCGATGATCGGTCTGGTTCGCGACCGACACATGGTGGGTGCGGTGCTCACGCCGGCGCAACGCACGCAGTTGGAACAGATCTTTGCCGCCTCCGTGAATCCACCGAGCAGGTAGATTGCAGCGTTCGCCACGAAATGACCCGCGCCTCGCGAGGAGGCTCATGTTGAAGATCTGTTCCCGCATTCGGGCGTCTCGGCTGGCCCTGGGCACTCCACTAGCGATATGTGCCTTGCTCCTTGCTACGCCGTCGGCACTCGCCGCTCAACGGGGCGGCGCGCGTGAAGGCTTCGTGATCACGTCAGATTCTGTCCGCCTCCATTACAAGATTGCGGGTGAGGGGAGTGACACGCTCATCGCCATTCATGGCGGTCCTGGTGTGGATCTGGAGAGCATCCTGGGCGACTTCGCGCCCCTGACCGCTCACCATGTCGTCATCTATTACGACCAGCGCGGTACGGGCGGCTCCACGCTACCGCGCGACACAACGAGGCTGACGGCGGCGCAGCAGATCATTGATCTGGATGTCGTCCGGTCGCACTTCGGGCTTGTTCGTATGACGCTGGTGGCGCATTCGTACGGTCCTTTGCTCGCGGCGACGTACGCGATCGCGCACCCTGACAGGGTCCGCCGGATGGTGTTCTTCGGGCCGGTGCCACCGAGGCGCGGGAATTTCTGGACCCGGTTCGGGCAGAGCTTTGCGGTGCGAGTCGATTCGGCGTCCCGGCGGCGCATGAGCGACGCGAGCCGCCGTATGAACGATCCGACCCAGGATCAACGGCGTGGGTGCAGGGACTACTGGGTCGAGGCAGTGCGTCCCCGTCTTGCGGAGCCGGACCGAACCAGTTCGATGATCCTCTCCGACTTCTGCGCGGCGAGCCCGGCGGCGATCGTCTATGGACTGACGAAGACCAACCCCATGGTAATGGGATCGTATGGGGACTGGGACATTCGTGCTGCGCTGAAGCAGGTGACCGCGGCCACGCTCGTCGTGCACGGAGAGCAGGAATCGATTCCGATGGATCTCGTGGAAGAATGGGTGACATCCCTGCCGAATGCCCGCCTGGTGAAGGTACCGAGAGCGGCGCATTTCACGTATGTGGAGCGGCCGGAGCTAGTCTGGCCGCTCGTGGAGGCGTTTCTTGCGGAGAAGTAGCCGCGTCTCCCGGCGTATTTGGTGGTGGGTGCCGGCGCGTCCTTATGAAATCTTTATGGGCTCATTCCGGGGGAATCGTTCCGTCCCAATTCCCGGGATGATAACGTAAGCTGCTGTAAACGATCGACCTGCAGTTCGCGCTCCAACGGGGTGTCGCCCGGACCGATCCGGTAGCACTCCGAACTCTTCGGGCATCATGTCGTCCACTTATAGCCGGCTCAAACATGTCGTGTTCGGTCGACCGCTCCCAAGTGAGCGGCTTGAACACGAACGCCTCAACAAAAAAACAGCGCTCGCCGTTCTGTCGTCAGATGCGATCTCGTCAGTAGCCTACGCCACTGATCAGATCCTTTTTGTTTTGGGCGGGGCGATCGGTATGGCCGCCGTGAGTTACGTGCTCCCGATCTCTGCGGTCATCGTTGGACTGCTCGTGCTGGTC
This sequence comes from Gemmatimonadaceae bacterium, assembly GCA_025362035.1. GTDB lineage: Bacteria > Gemmatimonadota > Gemmatimonadetes > Gemmatimonadales > Gemmatimonadaceae > AG11. Next base: position 21,968 of record JANYIN010000126.1, read on the forward strand.
GGCTTGTCGTACCGGCAGACCGTCTTCGCGTATCCCAACGGCGGCGGTTCGTACACGGTGGCGAAGGAGAATCTCGGCGAGATGCCGGGACTCATCGCGGGCGCGGCCCTCTTGACCGACTACATACTTACCGTCGCCGTGTCGATTTCCGGCGGCGTGGCCGCGATCACGTCGGCGTATCCGGGGCTCGCGCCGCATACGGTGGGGATCTGCTCGCTCTCGATCATCCTGCTTGCCACCGTGAATCTTCGCGGCGTGCGGGAGTCAGGGGCGGCGTTCTCGGTGCCAACGTACGCCTTCATCGTGATGATGCTGGTACTGCTCGGCGTTGGCGCATATCGCTATTCGTCTGGACACGAGCTTGTTCAGCTCACGGCGGCGCTGAAGGTGGATCCCAGCCTGGCGCACAAGCACGCGGGGATGTCTCCCATCACGGGCTTTGCGCTGGTGTATCTCCTGCTCCGCGGCTTTGCCGAGGGTTGCGCCGCAATGACGGGGACGGAGGCGATCTCGAACGGCGTGATGGCGTTCAAGGCCCCGGCCCAGAAAAACGCAGCGACCACCCTGGGCTGGATGGTCGCGATTCTCGCCGCCTTCTTCCTCGGCGTGTCGTTTCTGGCGCAGCACTACCAGGTGATGCCGACGACCAGCGAGACGGTGCTGTCGATCCTGGGACATCACGTCTTCGGCGGCGGCCCCCTGTATTACGCGTTGCAATACACGACATTTGCGGTCTTGGTGCTCGCGGCGAACACGGCATTCGCCGACTTTCCCCGTCTCGCCGGCATCCTTGCCAACGATCGCTTCATGCCGCGGCAGCTGGCCGCGCGTGGCGACCGCCTGGCCTTCTCCAACGGCATCATCGCACTGGCGGCCGTGGCGCTTCTGCTGGTGTGGATGTTCAAAGGAGACACGAATGCGCTGGTGCCGCTCTATGCCATTGGTGTATTCGTCTGCTTCACACTTTCGCAGGCGGGCATGGTCGTCCACTGGCAGACGACGCGTGATGCGGGCTGGGTGTGGAAGGCATGGCTCAACGGCATAGGCGCCATCGCGACCGGCCTCGTATCGGTCATTCAACTCGTGACGAAATTCACGACCGGTGGCTGGATCATCGCGGCGATCATCCCGCTCATTATCATCGTGCTGCGGAAGATTCACAAACACTACACCGAATTTGCCGAAGAGATCAAGTTCTCGGGGCAGAGTCCGATCAATCCGCTGCATCATACGGTGATCGTGCCGGTGAACGGCATCACCAAGGCCACGAGCGGAGCCTTGGTCTACGCGACGACGATCTCGGATGAGGTAATTGCGGTCTATATCGAAGTGGACAAGCGCGACACGCAACGGATGATGGAGGAGTGGGATGCATGGGACATCGGTGTCCCGCTGGAGGTCGTTCCCTCGCCGTACCGATCGATCCTGAAGCCGCTCGTGGAATTCGTCGAAAACCTGCGCATGGTAACGCCCGGCGAGTTGGTGACGATCGTCGTTCCGGAAATCGTGCCGAAGAAGTGGTGGGAGCATCTCCTGCACAACAAGACGGCCCTGTACATCCGGACGGCCTTCCTTTTCAAGCCGAACGTCGTGGTGACGGCGATCCCCTATCTCGTCGGACATGCGTATCGCCTGCGGGAATGGATGGAGCACGATCAATACATTGAGGAAGACATCGACGCAGAGGCCGCGGAACGAAAAGGGGGGGATTCCTCGTCGGCGGCGTGAGCGTACGTGGTGCATTCGCGTCCGCGGATAACGGAATGAACGGCGCGTTCTCGCCGACACGGATCCGCTGAACTCTTGACCTTCAGCATGGCCAACACGTCCCGCGAGCAGCCGCTGCCCGACGTCATTCTCATCATCGACGATGAGCCGCAAATCAGGCGCGTGGTGCGCAATAGCCTGGTGGACGTAGCCAAGCGAGTGTCGGAAGCGGGCAGTGCCGCGGATGGCATCGACGCGGCGGCGGCGGAGCAGCCGGCGCTCATCATCCTGGATCTCGGATTGCCCGACCGCGATGGACTCGAGGTCTGTCGGGATCTGCGCAGCTTCACCTCGGTTCCAATCATCGTGTTGTCGGCGCGGCACTCCGATCGGGAGAAGGAACGGCTGCTCGATGCCGGCGCGGACGATTACGTCACGAAGCCGTTCAGTACGGTGGAACTCAAGGCACGCGTGCGCGCGCAGCTGCGGCGCGCCATGGCGCGTTCATCGGGTGACCGCCACGACTCGATCGTGGTGGTGGACGGCCTGGTCATCGACTTGGTCGGCCGGACTGTCAAGCGCGCAGGCGTTGAGGTGCATCTGACGCCGACGGAGTGGAATCTGCTGCGGGTGTTCATCGCGCACGACGGTCAGACGCTCACGCACGCACAGTTGTTCACCGCCGTCTGGGGATCCGCAGCAGGCGATGCGCAGCAGTACCTCAGGGTCTACATCGGACAGCTGCGCCGGAAACTCGAGGTCGACCCGGTGCGGCCGCGACTCATCCGTACAGAGCCCGCGGTGGGATATCGATTCGAGCTCGGCGAGTAGCCTACTGTGACGATCATGCGCCGCCCGCTGGTCCAGTGGGTGATCTGGTTCAGCGTTCTGGCGCTCGTAGGCGCGCTGATGCTGATGGTTCGCGGTCGCCTCGATAAGGCGCATGTCGCCCTCGCGTTTCTCCTCATCGTGCTCGGCGGGAGCTCGGCCGGAGGGAGAGCGCTCGGCATATCACTGGCGGGCGTCGCGTTCTTCGGGTTCGACTGGTTCTTTCTCCCGCCGTACAGCACGCTTGTGATCAACAATCCGCTCGACTGGCTGGTGCTGATCGCCTTTCTCGTCACGGGCATCGTGGCGGCGCAGCTGCTCGAGTCGCAGCGGCAGGAAGCCGAAATCGCGCGTCAACGCGCCGACGAGATCGATCAGCTGGCGACACTTGGCGCGGAGACCCTAAATGCACCCCGCGCGGTGGACGCGCTCGACGCGATCGCGAACGTAATTCGGCAGGCCATGGGCACCGATCGGTGCGAAATTTTCATGCGGAACGCTGGCGCATCGCTCCGACTCGCGGGCCGTTCGCCAGGCATCCCCCGCCAGGAGGATCATACCGGCCTGCTCATGTACACGGTGGAGCACGCGGAAGCGGCAGCCGAGCGGAACGATGGTACGCTGACACTGATCGGCGACGCCTTCAGCGCGACACGGGCTCACTTTCCGATGCCGCTGCCGCTCACCGACCTCCGGGCACTCGGCATTCCGTTGAATGTCCGCGAGCGGATTGTTGGCGCATTGCGTCTTTCGTCGCCTCAGTCGTTCAGTCTCTCCAACGATCAGCGGCGCGTCTTGAGCGCGCTCTCGTACTACGCGGCGCTCGGCGCCGAGCGCGTGCGGCTCGCCGAAGCCGAAGAGGAAGCGGAGTCGTTGCGCCGAGCGGACCGATTGAAGGACGCCCTACTCGCCACGGTGTCCCACGACCTGCGTACACCGCTCACGGCAATCAAGGGGATTGCGCACGAAGTGCTGCACGGAGGCGACCGGGATCGCGCCCTCATTATCGAAGAAGAGGTGGATCGGCTGAACCACCTTGTCGGCGATCTGCTCGAGCTGTCGCAGCTCAATGCTGGCAGTCTTCGCATGACGATGGCGCTCAATACCGCGGATGACGTCGTCGGCGCCGCGCTGGAGCGTGTGGAAGCCGCGCACGGTACCGGTCGCGTACAGGTGCTCATCGCGAACGACGGTAGCATCCTGGTGGGACAGTTCGATTTCGCGCATACGATGCGCACGTTGACGAACCTGCTCGAAAACGCGCTCAAGTATTCGCCTCCGGGCCTGCCCGTCATGGTGCGCGCGTGGCGCGAGGGTGATCGTCTGCGCTTCGCCGTGGAGGACATGGGAGCGGGCGTCCCACAAGCAGACGAAGCGAGAATCTTTGAACCATTCTTTCGGGGCAGCGGGATACCCGACGGCGTCCGAGGCACCGGGCTCGGGCTTTCGATCGCGCGACAACTCGCGGAAGCGCAGGGCGGTCGGCTTACCTACACGCCACGCGAGGGCGGTGGTAGCCGCTTTCTGCTAGAGTTGCTCGCGGGCGCGCCGCCATCGGAGCCCGACGAAATCGACGGCTTGGAATCCTGATGAACACGGCGAGCACGCTCGTCATACTCTTTTGCATCTCCACCACGGTTGCGATCGGCGTTGCATGGCTCCGAATGCCCTAAACGGTCGCGTCGGTCGTGGTGGGGGCGCGATGCCCTCTCTGCTTCGCGGTCTTCACATCCGTGCGGAAGTGGGGCTGACGGATCCTCCAGCCACGACGCCAACCTAGGGCAGACGGCGCGCCGCGCAGGCGGTCGCGGACTTTTACGAAAGTCTTATCGCAATGGCTCGATCACTTGTACGGCTCTTGTGTCCTGGTCGATACCATTGTTTACACCTGGCTCATCCCCTGCCCGGCACCGCTCGTTCCGCTCCACTCCACATATGCGAGGAAACGGACATGAAGCTTTCCGGCACGCGAGGCGCGACGTGGCGAGAACTCACAGGAGCGATCGTCTTGGTGCTCGTCAGCCTGGTGTCGAGGGCAGGCGCCCAGGCAGCAGACAGCGCCGCCAAGACGACATCCGGTACATCGGCTGACACGCTCCCACAACGCACCTTCGGCGGCTTCGTCGATACCTACTACGCCTGGGACTTCAATCGTCCCCACAACTTCGATCGTGCATACACGACACAGCCGGCGCGACACGCCGAGTTCAACGTCAACCTCGCGTACGTCGAGACGAAGTGGTCGGGTCCGCGCTACCGGGGGCGGCTCGCGCTGCAATGGGGAACCTCAGTTCAAACCAACTACGCAGGCGAACCGAAGCTTGGCAGCGTGAGCGGACCGAACGTGAGCCAGTTCATCCAGGAAGCGACCGTCGGGTATCAGCTGGGTCCAACCGTGTGGCTCGACGGCGGCATATTCCTCTCGCACCTCGGGCTCGAAGGCTGGATCTCTCGCGACAACCTCTCGTATACGCGATCACTCGTCGCGGATTTCTCCCCATACTACGAGGCCGGCGCGAAACTGACGTGGACTCCCTCATCGAGACTCACCGCGACGTTCTGCCTGCTCAATGGATGGCAGGACGTCTCCAACTACAACACGCCGCCCGCGACGGGCGTTCGAATCGACTATACGCCGAGCCCCACCGTCACGCTCACCTATGACAACTTCATCGGCAACGCGACCGCGGACAGCGTCCCCGTTCACCTGCGTGTCTATCACGACGTGATCGCGCAGTACTCACCGAACGCGCAATGGCAATTTGCCGCGAACTATTCGCTGGGCTCGCAGAGCCGAAGTACGGCGTCGGGTGGGACGGCGAGTTGGTGGGGCATCACGACATTCGCGAAGTATCACGCCACACCACGGCTCGCCTTCGTCGCACGTGCGGAAGAGTACTCTGACCCGAGCCAGATCATCGTCGTGACTGGTGTCCCAGCGAGCTTCCAGACCACGGGCGCATCGATCGGCACGGACGTCAGCTTCGTCGGCCCGATGGTGTGGCGCACCGAGCTGCGCGCGTGGCGCTCGACAAATGCAATCTGGCCGTCGAACGTCTCGGGTCAATACAGCGCGAACAATACACTCGCCGTCACGTCGCTGTCGGTAACCTTCTAAGAATCACGAGACGGCCGGACACCACGACGGCAGCAGGGGCGCGCGGAAGCGCGGGCACGGTGTCCGGACTTATGAAACTCTTGTGCGGCCGTCCGCGATCCCCCATGCGACCCTTACGACCCTCGAGTTAATCTCGTAGCGATCGCAGGCGGATTGCCCACCGCCGTCGCGGCGCTGTTCCGCCAGATAGCGCGCCGCACCGCGGGTAACACGTTCCCGGAGGCGCACCATGTTGTTCGATATCCTCTATCTCGCTGGTACCGTTGCGTTCTTCGCGCTCATGCAGGCGTACGTCGCGAGCTGCGACCGCCTGGGGCGCTCGAACGACGGCAATGCCGACGGAACAGGGCCACGGCCATGAACGTGGAGACGGTCATCGCCGTGATCGTATCGGTCGCGGTGCTTCTGTACCTCATTTACACCCTTCTCCGTCCGGAGAAGTTCTAATGACGGCCAATGGCTGGCTCCAGATTCTTTTCTTCAGTTTGGCCATCTTCGCTGTGGCAAAGCCGCTTGGTCTCTATCTCGTGGCGGTCTACGACGGTCGCGTGCGATGGCTCGGTCCGATCGAACGCGGAGTGTATGCACTCTCTGACGTGGATCCTGACGAGGATCAGCACTGGACGCGCTATGCGGGCTCGATGCTGCTGTTCAGTCTCGCGACGATGCTGCTCACCTACGCGGTATTGCGGCTGCAACATCTGCTGCCGCTGAATCCGCAGCATCTCCCGGCAGTCACGGACCGCCAGTCGTTCGAGACGGCGGCCTCCTTCACCACGAACACCAACTGGCAGTCGTATTCGGGCGAGTCGACGATGTCGTACTTCTCGCAAATGACGCAGCTCGCGTATCACAACTTCGTGTCGGCCGCTGTCGGCATGGGCATCGCGGTCGCGTTCGTGCGTGGACTGGCACGCCAATCCGCCGGGAAGCTCGGCAACTTCTGGGCAGATCTCGTGCGCGGGACGCTGTACGTCCTGTTGCCGCTCTCACTCGTGTTTTCCCTGGTGCTCGTGCATCAGGGCGTGATCCAGAATTTCACGCCGTATCTGAACCTCACCACGCTCGAAGGCGCGAAGCAGACGCTGGCCATGGGCCCCGTCGCCAGCCAGGAAGCGATCAAGCAACTCGGAACAAATGGTGGCGGCTTCTTCAATGCGAACAGCGCGCACCCATTCGAGAATCCCACGCCCTGGAGCAACTTCTGGGCGATGTTCCTCATCTTCGCCATTCCGTCCGGTCTCGTGTGGATGTTTGGCAGGATGATTGGCAACCGGAGACACGGCTGGGCCGTGTGGGCGGCGATGTTTCTCCTGTTCTTCAGCGGAGTGTCCACCGTCTACTGGGCTGAAGCTCGGGGCAATCCGATTCACGCTACGGCCGGCGTCAACATGCTCGCCAGTGCGACGCAACCGGGCGGCAACATGGAAGGCAAGGAGGTGCGCTTCGGCATCGTCAACTCCGCCTTGTTCGCCACGATCACGACCGATGCGTCGTGCGGCGCCGTGAACGCGATGCACGATTCATTCACGCCACTTGGTGGTCTCGTTCCGTTGCTCAACATTCAACTCGGTGAGGTCATCTTTGGAGGCGTAGGCGCCGGCCTCTACGGCATGCTCGCGATGATCGTGCTGACGGTGTTCATCGCGGGCCTGATGGTCGGACGCACCCCCGAGTACCTGGGCAAGAAGATTCAGGCGCGCGAAATCCAGATGGTCATGCTTTTCGCCCTGCTGTCGTCATTGATCATTCTGGGCATGACGGCCCTCTCGGTCATTCTTCCCGCGGGACTCGCTGAATTGAACAACAGCGGGCCGCACGGGTTCTCCGAAATCCTCTATGCGTTCAGCTCAGCCTTCGGCAACAACGGCAGCGCGTTCGGGGGACTGACAGGTACGACCTACTACTACAACACGATGCTTGCGGTCACGATGCTCTTCGGCCGCTTCGGGCTGATCGTCCCGGTGCTCGCACTCGCTGGCTTCATGGCGGAGAAGAAAATCGTGCCGGAGTCGATCGGCACGTTCCCGGTGACGGGTCCGCTCTTCGTGCTGCTTCTCATCGGAGTGATCCTGATCGTGGGCGCGCTCACCTTCTTCCCGGCGCTCGCCCTTGGGCCGATCGTCGAGCACTTCCTGATGGATGCCGGGAGGCTCTTCTAACGTGGCAACGCAGAGACGACCCCTGTTCGATCCGCCCATCGTTCGGCGCGCATCGCGCGATGCATTCGCGAAGCTCGGCCCACGGCACATGGTGCGAAACCCGGTGATGTTCGTCGTGCTCATCGGCAGCATTCTCACTACGCTCGTACTGTTCCGCGATGTGGCCATCGGCAGAGGCGACATCGGATTCACGCTGCAGATCGCGGTGTGGCTGTGGGTCACCGTCATCTTCGCGAATTTCGCCGAGGCAATGGCGGAAGGACGCGGCAAGGCGCAGGCGGACACGCTCCGCAAGGCCCGCACGGAAACGACCGCCAAGCGTCTCGTCTCATCCGACGACTTGAAGAACACGCAAGTCGTTGCCGCACCGGATCTTCGCCGAGGCGATCTGGTGCTGTGTCTGCCGGGTGACGTAATTCCCAGCGACGGCGAGGTCGTGGAAGGGGTCGCGTCGGTGGACGAGTCGGCGATTACCGGTGAGTCCGCGCCCGTGGTGCGCGAGAGCGGCGGCGATCGCTCCGCGGTCACCGGTGGCACGAAGGTACTGTCGGATCACCTCGTGATCGAGATCAAGGCGAACCCCGGCGAAACGTTTCTCGATCGCATGATTGCGCTCGTGGAAGGCGCGTCGCGTCAGAAGACGCCCAACGAAATTGCATTGACGATTCTGTTGTCCGGGCTGACGATCATCTTTCTGCTCGCCGTCGTCACACTGCAGCCATTTGCCATCTATAGTGGCGCGCCGGTGGCGATCCCTGTGCTGATCGCCCTACTCGTGTGTCTGATTCCCACCACGATTGGCGGCTTGCTCTCTGCAATCGGCATTGCCGGCATGGATCGCATGATCCAGCAGAATGTCATCGCGATGAGTGGTCGCGCCGTGGAGGCGGCGGGCGACGTCAATACGTTACTGCTCGACAAAACGGGAACGATCACGTTGGGCAACCGTCAGGCCGCCGAGTTCATTCCGGTGGCCGCAGGCGATATCAAGGATCTCGCTGATCTGGCGCAGCTCTCGTCGCTGCCGGACGAGACGCCGGAAGGCCGGAGCATCGTGGTGCTCGCGAAAGAGAAGTTCGGCCTGCGCGGCCGCGATGTCGGCAGCACGGCTGACCATCGCCAGGGAATGGAATTCGTACCGTTCAGCGCGATGACGCGGATGAGCGGAGTGAACGACGGCGCGCACCAAGTACGAAAAGGCGCCGCGGATGCGGTAGTGAAGTGGGTGCGCGAGCATGGTGGAACGATACCGGCGGATCTCGATGCAGCCGTGTCTCGTGTCGCCAGCGAGGGGGGCACGCCACTCGTGGTGGCCGAGCGAACCAACGGCCCGGCACATGTCGTCGGTGTGATCTACCTCAAGGACATCGTGAAGGGCGGCATGCGCGAACGATTCGACCGGCTGCGCGCCATGGGCATTCGCACGGTCATGATCACCGGCGACAATCCGCTCACCGCGGCGGCCATCGCGCAGGAAGCTGGCGTGGATGACTTCCTGGCCGAGGCGACACCAGAAGACAAGATGGCGCTCATCAAGCGGGAACAGAGCGGCGGCAAGCTCGTGGCGATGACCGGCGACGGCACCAACGACGCGCCGGCCTTGGCGCAGGCCGATGTCGGCGTGGCGATGAATACCGGCACGCAGGCGGCGAAGGAGGCGGGCAACATGATCGACCTCGACTCCAATCCGACGAAGCTCATCGAGGTGGTGGAGATCGGGAAGCAGCTGCTCATGACGCGCGGCTCGCTCACGACGTTCTCGATTGCGAACGACGTGGCGAAATACTTCGCCATCATACCCGCGATGTTCGTGGCCACGTACCCGCCGCTCCAGGCACTCAACGTCATGCGGCTCCACTCGTCGCAGTCGGCGATCCTGGCGAGCGTGATCTTCAATGCGCTCATCATCATTGCGCTCATTCCGCTGGCACTGCGCGGTGTCAAATACCGCCCCGCGCCCGCCGGCGTGATTCTGCGGCGCAATCTCTTCGTGTACGGGTTCGGCGGCCTCGTGGCGCCCTTCGTGGGCATCAAGGCGATCGACATGCTGCTCGTACTCGTCCATCTCGCGTGAGGGCGGACATGATGCGGAAGCAGGTTCGGCCAGCCATCGTGATGACGCTGTTGCTGTGTATTATCACAGGCTTCATCTATCCGGGCGTCGTGACTGGCCTGGCGCAACTCGTATTCAGCCGGCAGGCCAACGGCTCGCTGGTGGAAGTCAACGGCAGGGTGGTTGGTAGCGCGCTCATCGGGCAGACGTTCATGCAGCCGTACTACTTCCATTCGCGACCGTCGGCTGCGGGCTCCGGCTATGACGCTACGGCGTCCGGCGGCACCAACAAAGGGCCGACGGATCGCAAGCTCGCCGATACGCTTGTCGCGCAGGCGATCGACAGCGCTGTGAAGATCGACCACGTCACCAAGGGGCAGATCCCCGGGGACATGGTGACGTCATCCGCATCCGGGCTCGATCCGCACATCTCGCCCGAAAACGCGCATCAGCAGGTGCCACGGGTGGCCACGTCGCGCCGTGTTACCGTCGAGGTGATTCAAGCACTGGTGGACGCGCACACCGAAACGCGGCAGTTCGGTTTCTTCGGGGAACCACGCGTGAACGTGCTGCTCCTCAACATCGCGCTCGACAGCGCCTTCAGTCGTATCGACCCAACACGGAAAGGGAGTGCAAAATGAGACCGCAGCCCGCAGTCGGGGCGCTTGCCGCCGGACTACTGCTTTTCTCGAGTGAGACAGCATACGCGCAGACATCGTCCGAGGTGCTGCCGCCTTCGACATCGACCCCGGTGACTGGAAGTGCGTTCATGCCGATCACACTCACGCCGAGACCGGACAGCGCCAGACCGAAGCCGGACCCGTTCGCATTCGGCGACTTCACGTGGGTCAACGGAAACGCTCGCACCAAAGACTCTCCGCTCGGCACGGCTAATTTCACTGGAGAATTCCGCGCCGATATCAGCTACATCGGCTCGTTCAATCATCCGTCGGATCACACGCTCGTGGGAACCTCAGAGAGTGGACGGACGAGTGAAATTCAGGTCCAGCAGCTCGGTGTCGGTGGAGATTTCCACTATGGGCAGGCGCGAGGGCGACTGATGACGCAGTTTGGCCTGTATTCCACGATGACGCCGCGCAACGACGCGAGTCCCGGACGCGGACAATGGAACCTTGCCGACGCGTACCGCTATCTGTCAGAAGCTTATGGCGGGCGGCACTGGAATGCGATGAACGGCATCAACCTCGACGCCGGCATCTTCATGTCGTACGTAGGGCTGTTCAGCTACTACAACTTTGACAACTGGGCGTATCAGCCCTCGTACGTGTCGTCCAACACGCCGTGGTTCTTCAATGGACTCCGCCTTCAGGTGTTCACGAGCGACCACCTGAAAATCGAGCCTTGGCTGGTCAACGGCTGGCAGTCGTATGGCATGTTCAACGAAGCGCCTGGCCTTGGCCTCCAGGTCCTCTGGCGTCCGACGGGCAGTCTGTCGATGTTGTCGAACTCGTACTACGGGCACGACTGGCTCGGCATTCCCGACCGCATGCGCGTGCACAGTGATAACAGCATCGAGTACAAATACTTCGACCAGCCACGAGGGGCGTACGACAAGGGCGCATTCTCCCTGACCGTCGATCTCGGATGCGAGTCGGGTGGTGGCGTCAGCTGCAGCAACGGAACCGACGCGAGTCCATCACAGAACTTTCTGGGATTCATGCTCTACAACAGGAGCTGGTTCAACAACGACGTGTTCGGCTTGACACTCGGCGGCGGGGCCATGACCAATCCCGGACGCTATCTCGTCCTCCTGCCGCCGATCAACGGCGCAACAGCCACCTCGGGGACGCCGTACTTCACGGAGAATCCGGGCGATCAGTTCAAGGCGTGGGATTCATCGATCACCTTCGACTATATGCCCGACCAGTTCACGACATTCCGGTTCGAGCTGAACCATCGCGAAGCGAACGTGCCCTATTTTTCCGGACCAGGCGGTGTGACCCCTCCGCTCGGTAACACTGGGCCGTTGGGATCCCTCGTGCCGAACTTCACGCCGGATCTGCGCAAGACCGAGACACGACTCAACCTGTCGTTGCTGGTGAAGATGTAAACGCCGATGCCGCGCCGTGATGCATCAGGGAGCGAATCGAACGTTGGTCGGGACGCGGCACTCGACACCCAGTGGCGCTCAGGCGCGCTGGTGGCGCTTCGGTTGACGGTTCTGCTCGTGCTCGTGTGCGGTGTGGGCTATCCGGCGTTGCTATATGGCGCGGCACGACTGGCGTTTCCGAGTCAGGCGGAAGGGAGCTTGCTGCACGATCAGTGCGGGCGCGTCATCGGGTCTCTGCTCATCGGGCAGTTGTTCGAGGCGCCGCAGTATTTTCACGGTCGTCCGAGCGCGGTCGCCTACAACGCCGGCAGCTCGGGCGGCTCGAATCTTGGATCCACAAACCCAGTGCTCGCGGATTCACTCGCGGCTCGCGCCATCGCGTTTCGTGAGGCGAACGCGCTTGCCCGGGATCGGTCGCTCCCGCCGGATGTCGTCACGGCGAGCGGAAGCGGCATCGACCCCCATGTCTCTCCCGAAATGGCGAACCTCCAGGCGACTCGGGTACGGCGCGCACGCACGCGCGACCGCGGCGTGTCATTCAGCGCGGAGCAGTTGCAGGAACTCATTGCGGCGCACACGCTGACGCGACAAGCCGGCATTCTTGGCCAGCCTCGCGTGAACGTACTCGAACTGAATCTTGCGCTCGACTCGCTCGACTCGAACGCACCGATCCACTTCGGTTGTGTTCCAGCAGCAACTGGCGCGCAAAGGTGACGAGCTCCGGCGCGCTGCAATATGCGCTCTTTCTCGGCGCCGTCACGGCGCTGGTGCGACCCTTGGGAGCGTACCACGCCCGCGTCTTTGCCGGCGAGCACACGTGGTTCGATCCGGTGTTTCTGCCGCTGGAACGTGGAATTCACCGGATCGCAGGCATCGATGCGCGCCGGCAAATGTCGTGGCGCAGCTATGCCGGTGCGTTCGTATCGTTCGGTGGCGTCGGGACGCTGCTGCTTTACGTGATTCTCCGCGTGCAGGTGTGGCTACCGCTCGCGGCAAACGTTGCAGGCATCACCACTCCGATGACGCCCGACCTCGCGGCCAATACTGCGATCAGTTTCGCGACGACCGCGACGTGGCAGGCATATAGCGGCGAAACGACGATGACCTACCTTTCGCAGCTCGTAGGTCTCACGGCGCAGAACTTTATTGCGGCGGCCGCCGGACTGGCCGTGGGTATCGCGTTCATCCGCGGCCTTGCCAACGAACGATCGAATTCCCTCGGCAATTTCTGGGTCGACGTGGTACGCGCGCTCGTTTGGGTGCTCCTTCCCATGTCGATCATCGGGGGACTGGTGCTCATCTGGCAAGGTGTGCCGATGACCATCGCCCCGTATCTCGTCGTGACCACGCTCGAAGGCAGCGCGCAGACAATTGCCGCCGGGCCAGTCGCGGCACTCGAGTTCATCAAGCAGCTTGGCACTAACGGGGGAGGCTTCTTCAACGCCAATGGCGCACATCCCTTCGAAACCCCCTCGCCCCTGGCCAACCTGCTCGAACTGCTCGCCATCGCCGTGCTCCCCGCCTCGCTTCCGTACACCTTCGGGCGCATGACCAGACGCGCCCGAGATGGTTGGGTGCTGTACTGCGTGATGGTCGCATTGTGCATCGGTGCTATTGTCGTCGCGCATCGAGCGGAGCAGCGCGGCACGCCGGCGCTCATGCACGCTACGGGAGCCGCAACTGCACCCAACCTCGAGGGGAAGGAAGTGCGATTCGGCATTGGCGGTTCCGTGCTGGCGGCGGTGGCTACGTCAATTGGCGCCACGGGCTCGACCAACGCGATGCATGACAGTTTTACTCCGCTCGGCGGGGCCGTGCCGTTCGCGAACATGCTTCTCGGCGAGATCGCCTTTGGCGGGCTCGGAACAGGATTGATCAGCATTGTACTCGTGGCGATGCTCGCGCTGTTCATAACAGGCCTGATGATTGGCCGGACGCCGGAGTACCTTCGCAAGGTGATCGGTCCGCCAGAACTGAAGTTGATGATGTGGTACCTGCTCGCGGCGCCTGCAGTCGTGCTCGTGTTGACCGCCGCCGCCGTCGCCGTGCCTGCTGGACTGGCGGGGCTGAAATGGAACGGCGGAATGCACGGCTTCACCGAGATCTTCTTCGCGTACGCGAGCGCGTTCGGGAATAACGGGCAGAGCTTCGCCGGACAGAGCGCGAACACTCCTTTCTGCAACGTCACCACGGCCATCGCGATGATGGCCGGTCGATTCGGCCTTGTCATCCCCGCGCTGGCGCTCGCAGGACAGCTCGGCTCCGCGCGCACACGAGTCCACGAAGGTGCGGTGCCGACCGCCACCATGCTGTTTGGGGGTATCGTCCTCGCGACCGCCATCGTGATGGGCGCGCTCACGTACCTTCCTGCCTTCGCGTTGGGGCCGGTTTCGGAACACCTGTCCATGAGGGGGCGATGAGCGACGACCACGCTCCACAACCGCCGGAGCGCCGCGCTGCACAGCGTGAGACCCCGGATTTCCTCCAGTTGGTGCGTCAGCGGGAGCGTGGCAAGCTCAAACTGTACGTAGGTTCCGCCGCTGGTACCGGCAAGAGCTACCGGATGCTTGAGGAAGCCCATGATTTGCGGCGGCGCAACGTCGACGTCATCGTGGCATTCATCGAGACGCACGGCCGATCGGAGACGCAGGCGCAAGTGCGTGACCTGGAGATCGTGCCCCGCCAAAAAATTGAATACCGCGGGGTGACGCTCGAAGAAATGGATGTGGACGCCATCGTCGCGCGGCGCCCGAACGTGTCCGTCGTCGACGAGCTTGCGCACAGCAATGTCCCCGGCGCGCGACACCGAAAGCGGTGGGAAGACGTGATGGAGTTGCTCGATGAGGGGATCAACGTCATTTCCGCCCTCAACGTGCAGCACATCGAGTCGCTGAACGACGTCGTCGCGTCCACGCTGGGCGTCACCGTGCGTGAGACCGTGCCCGATTGGGTGGTGGCGACAGCCGACCAGGTCGTCAATCTGGACATCTCGGCGGAAGACCTGCGACAGCGCCTGCGAGAGGGGAAGATCTACTCGCCGGACAAGATTGACCGAGCGCTGAAAAACTTCTTCACCGACGAGAATCTCACCACGCTGCGCGAACTCGCGTTGCGGGAAGTCGCGGGTGCGGTAGACCGATCGCGCGAAGAGATCGTACGCCGGGAAACCGGCGACGTGCCGGCAGCGCCACGCACGATGGAGCGCGTGCTCGTCGCGATGTCGAGCAATCCTCCCTATACGGCAGCCTTGCTGCGCAAGGCAAGTCGGATCGCCGGGCGTCTCAACACGGACTGGTTCTGCGTCTACGTACAGACCGTCGGCGAGCGCGCCGATCGAATCGATAGCACCGTGCAGCGAAAGCTCGTGGATAACATCCAGCTCGCGCAGACGATGGGTGCGGAGGTCGTGAAGCTCGAAGGCGAGGAGGTTGCCGACGTGATCTGTCGGTTTGCGATCAAGAAAGGCGTCACACTCCTGATCGTCGGCCAGAGCAAACGCTCGCGGTTGCACCAATTCTTCAAGGGATCGGTGGTGGATCAACTCGTGAACAACAGCGCCGGGCTCGACGTGCTCGTCGTGTCGTTCGACGCGCAAAAGCCGGCCGGAGGGCGACCATGAGAATCAGCCATCGGCTCTATTTGACGGTTACGCCGGCGATCCTGGGCGTCTTTCTGCTGGCCGGGTTGGCCTATTGGGGCCAGTACGCCCGTTCCGCGCCCGTCATGGTAGTCGTGCTGGGAGCGGTGGCAGTCGTCGCGTCGCTCGTGATGACGTGGTCCAACGCGCGCTATGTGGCGCGCCGCATCGAACGACTGGCAGGAACGGCGGCGTCTACGAGCGCGCCAATTGCGCCGCCCGATACTGAAATCACACCTAGCTCAGCCGACACATCTGAGCCGCCGGACGAAATCGACCAGATCGAACGCGCCGTCGACCGGCTCAGCAACGCCATCGAGCTTGCCGAAACGAGTCGCTTGAGTCGCGACCAGCAGTATGAGCGCCGCGTGCACGATTACGCGCTCCTGCTCGCATCCATCGCCGACGTGTCCGCAAAACGATTGGAGGAGGTGCGCCTGCCGCTGCACATTCTGCTGGAGAATCACTTCGGGGATCTCAACGAGAATCAGGAGGAGATGCTGGGCGCCGCAAGAACCGCAGCGGAAGCCGCCGACGCGGACATGCTGAGTCTCCGTCAGATTGCCGCCATCGACCTCGGCGAGAAGCCCATGCGGTACGACCGCATGAAGCCGGCGGAGATCATCGACGCGTTGCGGGCGTTGTTGCTCGCGACCGCCGGAGACGCCGGTGTCACGCTGGAATTCGACATCGAACCCGTGTTGCCGGCCATTCACGGTGACCGAGTGCGCTTGCAGGAGGCGTTCGCTACGCTGCTCAAGGAATGCATCCGTGCCGCACGACGTGATTCTCGGATCCGAGTAAGCGTTGCCAGGGCGGGTCACCTGATTCGGTTCATGGTTCGCGGCGCGGGTGCAATAACGCCGACCGTACGCTGGGCTGCCGGTATTCGGGTCATGCAGGCGCATAGCGGCACGGTCGAACGACTGCCGGATGGCTTGTCCATTGAATTGCCCTCGGACACCGCATCGCGTGTCGGGCCGATGTGAACGCAGACGTGAGCAGCATCGCCTGAGTCTCGCGGTTCGGCCGTGGACGCTGGTGTGAGGCAAAGTGCCCCACCTTCGTGGCAGAACTTTCAACGCAGCTCCGCTGCCGATGGTGTGACGTTGCGCCGCGCGGGCCATTCCCTTACCATCGTTGCCCCGAGGCCAGCACAAGAATCAAACGATCCCCTACCTCGTTTACGCGGAGCCTATGGATGTACGAAGCACACCGACGGCGAGTGTCGCTGTAGTTTCCGAAGACGGGGCGTTGATCGAACGCGTCGCTGGTATTCTTGGCGACGAGAGCACGGAGGTGGTTGGGCACCACGTGCGTGCGACCTCAGCCAAAGACGCGTTCAAGCTCGATCGTCCCGACATCGTCGTGTTCGATCGCGCGATTCCCGGAGACATCTGTTGCCGCATTCGTCATCTCCGTCGGCGTTGGCCAACCATCGAGGTCATCGTCGTGAACGTCCTCGATGAAGAGGACGCCGCGCGCATGCTCGATACGGGTGCTGATGACGCGATTCTCGCCAGTTCGTCCCTGCTCATCCCGCGCCTAAATGCCCATGCCAGGCGTGTGCGGACGGTGAATGCCGGAAGCCGGATTGCCGTGGGCGACATCGTCTTCGACCGGGAGTCGCGTCGCGTTTGGTGTGCCGGACGCGAAGTGGACATGACACCCCGCGAGGTCGCAATGCTCGATTGCATGTTCTGGCACGCGTCACGGCCGGTGAGCGTAACCACACTCGCTGACTTCGTGTGGGGTGACGCGGACGAGACCGACCGGCGGAGCGCCGTAGAGGTCTACATCGGCTATGTCCGCAGGAAGCTCGCATCCAGCCGATCAGTCGTGATCCGCACCGTGCGTCAGGTGGGGTACCAGTTCGTGTCGCGGCAACAAGGCGACGGCCAGAAGTGACGGAATGGCATGAGCGCAAGTTGGGCGGAGACAACACTACCTCCTCCCCGCGAGCCGCCCATGTATTCCTGCGTTGTTCGTGCCCGTGTACAACTCGCTTTCGACCGCGTCGCTAGACGGCTCCTCCTGCTTTCCGCGCTGGCTTCGGTCGCGGCTCGGCCCGTCGAGTCACAACTGGTGACACCGAAGACCGTCCCGGTATTTCAGGACGAGCAGTTCGCGCTCTACCCGTCCAGTCGTCCCGGGCTCGGCGGCGCCTACATCGCGCTCGACGATACCCTCGCCGACCCATTCGTGAACCCGGCGAAGGCCCTGCGGCTGCGCGGTTTGGCGATTACCACCGCGCCGTACTCCCACGGCATCTCGGGTAGTCGCGGCGGGGGACGCACGTTGCCGCTCGGGGTCCTCGCGGGCTCCGGAACGTGGGCTGTTGCGGTTCTGGCCGCCATGCAGGAACTCGATCGCGCCGGCCCGATCTGGAATAGACCCACGAGTGAACGCACGGCAAGCAACCAGTACGTCAGCGGGTCACTCGCGCGGCGCGTGGCACCGGGCGTGTCGGTTGGCGTCAGCGGCTTTCATGCCGATCTTGCGGCCGTGGACGGAGTGGATCTCCTCTATGCGGGGAGTGACCGCATCGACCAGAGCGGCTCCCTGACCGACGTCCGACTCGGCGCAACAAAGGAATGGGAGCCCGGCCATGTACTCGAACTTCTCGTCTTGAGAAACACGACGAACATGCGACATGACGTCCACTATACCACGTATAGTTGGGAGCCGGTGTCCCACACCTCGACGATGATGCAGCGCCAGGACACAAACCTCGACCAGACGAACATCTGGGGCGCACACACCCAATACGTGCGACCCGTTGGTGCGGAGGGCTGGCGGATTGGCGCGCTGGCGACCGTGAACCGCCTCGATCATCCAAAGATTCCGAACTACACGTTGCAGAATCTCCCGCGAGACCCGGGAGCGACGACCGCATTCAACTGGGGCATGGGCGCGGCGCGCTCGACTCCCGAATTCACCTTTGCGGTGGACGTCATCCTCGAGCCGATGGTGTCCGACACATATGCGGATGCAGCGACGAACGTGACGCGGACGAATGGCAGCGTCATTGCGGCGGGTGACAAGACCGTAGAGAACCACTTCCGGTTCCACAACAGCAAGGCGCGAATCGGTATCGGACGCATGTGGGGCGCCGATACCGCTTCGCACGGGTCGTTTGCGGCCGATTTCAGCCTCGCCGCGTACTCCATTTCATACGACCTCCTTCAGACGAACAACATCACTGGCGCAGCGCGAAGCCAGCACGAGAACTGGGTCGAGTCAGGACCCACGATCGGCATCCGGTATCGCTCGAGGGACTTCGAACTGTCGTACGCTTTCAGAACGAGCTGCGGAACGGGCGGCTGCGATTTCCTGTCGCACGGAGATTTCGTGGTGGTGACAGCGCCAGCGGAAAGCACCGGCGGCATCATCGCCGCGCCAAGCTCTCCGCTTTTCCTGCAAAGCGGGAGCGAGACGAGTCACCACTTCATGATATCGGTGCCCATTCGATAGAGCCGCTCCTATGAATCGCGATTACGCCTTTCGATCGATACATGCCGTGAAATTCGGATTGCCAACTTGCTCATCCGTTGTGACGGGCAGGTTGACGTCCGTTCCGAACACACCGCCCTTGAAGTGTGGTCCCACGGGAAACGTATCCGAGCCATCCGGCGCACGACCGTAATCGCGAATCAACCGTCGCAGGTTGCCAAGCCGGTGGCCGCGGCCGAATTGCCAGAATGCCATCTCCCGAAACAGCAGATTGACTCGACCACTGGTCGTTCCAGGATCGGCCAATGGTGGCATGATCGGCGTTGTAAGCCCGGGGTGTGGGGAGCTGGGCGGAGTGATCTGCACCGGGCTCCCCCGCAGTGCATTGAGGATGGTCATCATCCCGGCGGGGTTTCCAGCCTGCAGAGCAGCTTCTGCCTCGATCAAGCGGGCATCGAGGCCATGCGTGACAGCCACCGGTGAGGTCTGCCCCCAGAGACTGTCCACCTGAATGACGAACGTGTTGCCATCCTGCGCCTTCACGTTCGTCGATCCACTGAGCTTGTAGTGCGCTGGCACGCGAGGATCGAACGCCGAGTAGAAGGGAATCGCATTCCTGACGAAGATGGTGCGCCCATTCCCCTGCAGGCTGTCGCTCACCGAGTACCGGTTCTGGCTGGCGGCCTGATCCCAGAGCGTGTTGATGCCACCCGTGAGCGAAGCGGTGGCATCATATCGAAAACCGGTAGGAATGCCAGCCACCAGCGCCGCAGCGGCTGGCGCGTTGGCCAGACCGGTCCCGAGCAACGCGCGCGCCTTTGCGATGCGCGCCGCCCGGTTGATGGTGATGCTTGCTGCATCCGTCTGTGATGCGGTAAGCGAAATAGCGGTGTCGAGCGATGACGAGGCCACGCCAAAAACGGCACTCACTGGGAGAGGCTGTCCGAATATCGGCGCGTTGCCGGTGCCGTCGCTCAACGGTATACCGTTGCAGAAATCCGACGCGAGTTGCAACTCGGCGAAGCCGCGAGCGAAATACATTTCCGCGACATCGGCCACTGGTGAGGGCTTGTACAGAGTCAGCAGCGTGATCGCCTGGTTGGCGTCCGTGCGAACGCGGTACAACGCGCGCAATTGGGCGTTGACGCTGCCGTTGTTCAATTGAATGGAGCGCTGGTCCGTCTCGTCGTTCTGGACGAATGTCGAACTGCTCACCCATTCGTCGGCCAGAAGACCGCCGAACATCCAGGTGCTCTCGCCATCCGCCGTGGCGCTGCGCAGCCGCGAGAGGGCGCCGTTGCGCACGGCCGTTGCCCCGCCCGCGGACTGCACTGAGGAGGGATCGATGATGGTGGGATTGGGCGCGTCCAGCAAGTTCGTCTTGACGGTGTCGCACGCAGCCGTCGCGGCGGCGGTGCTCAGCGCAAGCGTCATCGCGACAGCCCGGCCACTCCGTAGGGAATATCTCATGTCAGTGGGTGGTCGAAGGGTCAGAAGCCGAGGTTGAGGCGGAACTGGAAGATCGTCGGCGCCGCGAAGGTCTGGAATTCGTTCGGCACGTCGCCGCCAGAAGTCGACGTGTAGTCGCTCTCGGGATCGCTACCGCGGTAGTTGGTCCACTTCTTCAGGTTGCGCGCCATGAACACCAGGCTGGCTGTGCGCACGCCTGCACGCGCGAGCATCTGGTCGGGAAGCTGCAGCGTGGCCGAGAACTCCCGCCACTTCACGAAGGCACCAGGTTGCATGTAGCCATCGAGCGTCTTCTCGGGCGCGTAGATCGCCGCGACGACCATGGCCTGCTCCTGGAACGACGCGGCAGGATTGAACAGGCCGTTGCAGTTCGGTCGCGTGCACCGGATGCGCTCCGTGTTGTTGTAGTACTTGTTTCCTCCGCGCCAATCGAAAAGACTCGTGATGCGCAACTTGTGCCGGAACAGGTCGATGCCGGGCGTGAAGGTCGTCAGATACGGCGGTTCCGCGTACCCTCGGAAGGTCCCGATGCCAATGATGCTGTGCCTCGGCTTGCCCGTAATCGGATCCGCACTGTTATCGAACAGCGTGTCCGACTGGATCGTGACCTCATCCACGGTCAGGATGCCGTCGCCGTTCTTGTCGTTCCACCCGACGATCGGTCGCGTCCAGATACCGCCAATCGGGTAGCCGGCAACGATCCAGTTGGTCACGCCGATCTGCGGCGGCGTGGAGCCCAGGCTCACCACCTTGTTGGCGTTGATCGACGTACTGAAATGGAAATCGACGGAGATGTTCTTCGTATCGAGCACCTGCCCGCCCAGCGATACTTCCAGGCCGGCGTTCTTCACGGAACCCAGGTTGGAACGTTGGCTGGTGGCTCCCGATCCGAGCGACGGCGCGATGATGGCGCCGATGAGCGCGTCGTGCGTGAGCTTTGAGTAGTAGGTGACGTCAAACTGGAGCCGGTCACCGAACAACCGCGAGTCGAACCCGCCCTCCCACTCAACCGAGCGCTCAGGCCTCAGGCTGTCGTTTCCGATCGCCTGAAATACCTCGATTGGCGCGTCGGTGTTCTTGATGCTGGCCGACCCGGCGCTGAATGTCCTCAACGCGTCGGTGGGGCCAGGCTGCACCCCGGACGCGCCGTTCGCGACCCGCAGGCGCAGGTTGTTCACGACCCGATTCTTCGGGAAGAAGCCCTCGTCGGAGATCACCCAGGACAGGCTTCCCTTCGGATAATAGACGCGCTGGAAGTTGGTGCCAAACGCGCTGTTCTGGTCGGAGCGAATGGCGGCCGTGAGGAACAATCGATCGCGGATGGCGGCGGCCTCCTCGATGAACATGCCCCATGTCTTCTGGAGCGTGTAGGACTCCGACACGCTGGGGGTCGCGCCGGCAGCCGACGTCGTGGCGCCCGGCGGCAGTGTCGTCCCACCCGCGAAATTCTGATCCTGGCGGAAATTATTGTACTGCGTGCCGACCGTCGTCTTCAGATTCAGCCAGGAGTAGCGAGCCGGGTTGTAGTTGGCGGTGGCGCCCAGATCCGCTGAGAGATTCGTGATGTTGGTTCGGCCGTTGAACGCCTGTCCGTCGCGGTACGTGGCTGACAGCGGCCAGCCTTCCCCGTTCATATGCAGCCGATTGTCGACGCGATCCGTGAGGTCGGTGCCAAAGTTGGCGCGTGTCTGCAGCCAGCTGGATGGGCGCCAGTTGAAGTTCGAACTCAGAATCATGCGGTTGACGTTCTGCTGCAGCTTTTCCTGCCAGATGAGGCCCGGCGTGCCGGCGCGGTATCCAACGAGCGAATCGGTCAGCCCGTTCACCACGCCGTTATTGCGATAGCCCGGGCCGCCGAACGCCTGCGAGCCGATGCCGACGGTGTTGTTCGACTCGTTGCTGGTTAGCGCCTCAACCGTGTTGTATCCCACGCTCAACGATGCATCAAATTGGGGCGTGACCTGAGCCGCGATGTTGGCGCGAAAGCTGTTCAGGAGACGGCTGTTCGGACGCTTCTGCCACGGGTGGACAGCGATGCCGAGTGAATCGAATCGGTGTTGCTCGTACTGGTCGAGCCTGAAGACACCGGTCTCGTCGTCACGCGTGCCGGACATGAAGTACCGGACGACGTCCGTGCCGCCCGATACTTGCGCGCCCTGAGCGTTGCGGTACCCGTACCCGAGCGGCGTGACGTTCGGATCGCGGATGGGGCTGAAGACGCGGAGGCTGTCATATCCCTTCGTCCCGTCGCTTTTCGTGCAGGTGCCGAGCGAGACCATCACCAGCGTACACTGTCCCGACAGGATGAGCGGCTTACCGGCCAGGCTCGTGCCCGCCAGGGTGTAGTTCGACGAATACCAGTTGCGATCGTCGAGGATGCCTCCCTCGGCGTACGTCGTCCATTTCGCCTGTCCGGTTCTGCCCTTCTTGGTGGTGATGACAACGACCCCGTTCGCGGCGTCGGTGCCGTACAATGTCGCTGCCGACGGGCCCTTGACGATCTCGACATCTTCGATGTCCTCGGGGTTGATGTCGCCGAGGCGGCTGAAATCGTTCCCTCCGTTTCCAAACGAAGTTGAGCCGTTGTTGGCGCTCATCCGCGTGCCATCGATGATGAAGATCGGCTCATTGGACAGGCTCAGGCTGCTGATGCCGCGCACCCGGATGCGCTGACCGGAACCGGTTTGTGTACCGGCTTGGACCATGACGCCCGGGACGCGAGCCGCGAGAACGTCCGACAACGATCTGACCAGCGAGCCTTCCGTGAGCGCCGAAACCGACACATTCTCGATCGCGTTTCCGAGCTCCACACGCCGTTGTTCTCCGGTCGCCGTCGTCACGACCTCATTGAGCTGCACCACCGATGTGGAGAGGGCGAAGTTCAACGTAGCCGTCTGGCCATCGAGGATTCGCACCGTCCTCTTCTGCTCGACATAGCCGACACGGATCACGCGGATGTCCGCGCTACCCGCCGGCACGCGACGAAGCGTGAACTTCCCGTCGGGCGCGGTGACGGTGAAGAGACTCGTGCCAATCACCAGCACTCGAGCCTCCTGGAGCGGCGTGCCAGTACCGTCGGCCGTCACCGTCCCGGTGAGCGTTCCCTGGGCCGCTGCAAGAGCGGGAATCATGATCGACAGCGTTGGACCGAACAGGCGCATGACGATTCCGTGCGGCGTCAGCCATTTCATCGAATGTGTCTCTCCAAAGTGGGGTAGGAGGTAGAGCAACCAGTCAGATCTCGTGTCTACGCGAAGAACAGGGCGCGCGTCCTCTGCCGAGACTCGCGTGAAGCGGAGGCGCGCGCGAGAGGTCCTTCATTCCACCGACCCGATGGTACACCCCTGCGTCACCCGGCGCGGAGAGTACTTGAGATGTGGTGGCGGAAGCGGTAAGACTAACACACTCTCACCAAACACTTCGT
Source organism: Gemmatimonadaceae bacterium (assembly GCA_025362035.1). Classification (GTDB taxonomy): domain Bacteria; phylum Gemmatimonadota; class Gemmatimonadetes; order Gemmatimonadales; family Gemmatimonadaceae; genus AG11. The sequence continues at coordinate 45,891 of JANYIN010000126.1, forward strand.
GACCTATCGCCGTTCCCGCGCGCTCTGCGCGCTGATCCTCGTGCCAGCGTGCGCTGGAGGGCAAACCCCTGCGGAGCGCCGACCGTCGTTCGACGTCACGGAGACGACGATCGCCGATATTCACGCCGCCCTGCGCGCCGGCACGCTCACGTGCCGAGCGCTGGTCAATGCATACCTGCAACGAATAGCGGCGTTCGACCGGAACGGCCCGGCGATCAATTCGCTCATTCTCGTGAACGGCGCGGCACTCACCGTCGCGGATTCGCTCGACAGACGGATGATGACGGGAGGTCTCGTTGGGCCGCTCCACTGCATTCCCGTTATCGTGAAGGACAACTTCGAGACGAACGATCTCCAGACCACCGCCGGCTCCCTCGCGCTCCAGGGGATGGTTCCCAGGCAGGACGCTTTCATGGTCCACCGGATTCGCGACGCTGGAGCCATCGTGCTGGCGAAGGCCAACATGGCGGAGTTCGCGTTCACGCCGTACGAAACAGTCAGCTCGATCCTGCCGGGATATACGAAGAACCCGTACGCACTCGACCGGGTGACCGCGGGCTCGAGCGGTGGCACGGCCGCCGCGGTTGCGGCGAGCCTCGGCGAGGTGGGACTCGGTACTGACACAGGAAATTCGATTCGCGGGCCATCAGCCCATCAGGCGCTGGTGGGCATCCGGTCCACGATGGGACTCACCAGCCGGGACGGCATCGCGCCGCTCAACCTCGCATCGGATATCGCCGGCCCGATAGCGCGGACTGTCTCGGACGCGGTCGCGGTGTTCCAGGTGGTGGCAGGCGAGGACGCCGGCGACTCGGTTACGGCGCGCTCGCGTGGCCACCGCCCAGCGGACTTCGCCACCGCGCTCCGCCGTGAGGCGCTCAAGGGTGCTCGCATCGGGGTCCTGCATCAGGCGTACGACCGGGATACAACGGATCCAGAGGTCGTGCGCGTGTTCAATACGGCTCTGGACGATATGCGACGCCAGGGCGCGACCATCGTGGATCCAGTCGCGGTTGCCGGCCTTGAACAGCGCATGCGGACAGCCGGCGGATGCAACCCGTTCAAGTGGGAGATCAATGACTGGCTCGCGCGCCAGGGCGATCGCGCGCCCGTGCATACGCTCGCCGAGGTGATCGCGTCTCGGCGCTTTCACCCGAGCATCCAGATGCGGCTCGAAACGGCGCAAATGGATACCATGCCGCCTTCACGCAATCCCGGTTGCGCCAGCCGCGACCAGTTTCGCGCCTGGCTGCGAACAGGCGTCACCGCCGTGATGGACTCGCTCGCGCTCGATGCGCTCGTGTATCCCACATGGAGCAATCCGCCCCGTCTTATCGGTGACCTCAACACGCCGCACGGTGACAACAGCCAGCTTTTCTCGCCCAGCACCGGCTTCCCCGCCATCACTGTTCCGATGGGCTATACGCGGGGACAGCTGCCGGCAGGACTCCAGATGCTCGGCCGCGCGTGGTCGGAGCCCACACTGATCGGTTTTGCGTATTCATACGAACAGGCCACGCAACACCGCCATCCGCCCGCATCGACGCCGCCCCTCAGGCAATGAGAGTCATGTGCGCTGGTGGTCTGCCGCCTGCGCCGCCCAACGGACCCCGAACGCCAGCACGTGCGCGGGACGACGACGGGGATGCGTTCGCTGCAGTGATCGCGGACGTTTAACCCGGCGGAGTGGCTCACTCCGCGCCGATGACAACAACGGCATCGCCGCATATTTTCCACGTGCAGTTCGCGGTTCCAGTCACGATTTTTCGTCCCGGCATTCCATCAATGCGTCCGAAGGAACTCATTATCAAGGCGGCCAAGGCTGTCGGTGCGCTATCGCTGGTTCGCGACAGCCGCTGGCGCCATGAACGCTTGATGATTCTCTGCTATCACGGCGTGGCGGTCGACGACGAACACGAATGGTCGCCGACCCTGTATATCTCACAGGACCAGCTTCGCCGAAGGCTCAATGCACTGCGGCAGGGTGGCTACAACGTCCTGTCCTTGAACGAAGGCACGCGCCGATTGTACGACGGCACGCTGCCGCCGCGAAGTGTCGCACTCACGTTCGACGACGGTGCGGTGGACTTCGAGCGTCGCGCACTGCCGCTGTTGCGAGAATTCGACATGCCGGCCACGGTCTACCTCACCACGTACTACTGCCAGAAGCGGTTGCCGGTGATCAACACGATGACCCGCTACGTACTCTGGAAGGGCCGAAAGAGCGGCGTCGACATCGCGCCCCTGCTGGGCACGTCGGGGCCGCTGCGCAACGAAGACGCCGGGGCACAATTCAAGGCGTTCGAAGCCTTTGTGGCGCACACACGGGCGCTGGAGATGGACGCCGATGACAAGGATGCCCTCCTCGGTCGCGTGGCAGAGCGAGTCGGTGTGGACTACGCGGCGATCAAATCCAGAGAGCTGCTGTACATCATGGCGCCCGAGTCAGTGCGCAACCTTCCGCGCGATCTCATCGACGTGCAGCTCCACACGCATCGGCATCGCACGCCGCGCGACCGGTATCTTTTCCAGAGGGACGTCCGCGACAACATCGCGGTCATTCGGGAACTGTGCGGCGCGGACACAACGCTCGAACAGTTCTGCTATCCGAGCGGCGACTACGATGGGGATTTCTTTCCGTGGCTCCGCGAATGCGGTGTACAATACTCCACCACTTGTCTGCCGGGATTGGCGCACAGAGGTGCCGATCCCATGTTGCTGCCGAGACTGGTCGATACGATGAACATTTCCGACTTGACGTTCGAAGCGTGGCTCACCGGCTTCGCCGAGTTGCTTCCGCGTCGACGTGAGTTCCGGATCGACACGGATCGTCTCGCGCCGACGCAGGGTCCGATGCCCGGGGCAAGGAACATCTAGGCGCGTTCTGGTCGAATTGTCCAGTGGTGCATTCATCGGCACCGCGGATGCCGGGCTCCCAGCCAACTCACCCTATCCTATCGCGGCAAGGATGTCGCGCGTTGAGCGAACCCGCCCGATGGAGGGAAAGAAGTGGGTGACAGCATGGGTGTGCAGCACCTCGGCGCGCGCCGTCATGGCGTCCTCCGCAAACACCAGGCTGAACCCCTGTTCGTGCGCCGCGCGTGCCGTGCCCTCGACGCCCAGATTGGTGGCGATGCCACCGAGCACGATCGTGCGGAGGCCGCGGCGCCGGAGGTGAACCGCGAGGTCCGTACAATAGAACGCGTTGGGCTGATGCTTCACCACGCAGACGTCGCTCGGCTGCCGATCCAGCTCCGCCACGAGTGTCGCGAAATCAGCCGGGTACGCCATTGCCGGGCGCGGCCTGTCCGCCGGCGCGTTCGGGAAGAGCTCACCATTCGGTCCCGGATCTACGCTGACGAGCACGACCAGAGCACTCCGCGCGCGGAATGCTGCCGCGAGCGCCGCGCCATTCGCAACGACCGACTCAGCGGTGTGTGGCAGTTTGTCGCCCGCGACAATTCCGTGCTGAAGATCGATCAGGACCAGCGCGGATGTCGTCGGGTCGATGGAGAAGTCGGTCATCGTCATGTCCGAGTATGACACGGACTACAGGTTCATCGCGAGCGTGATTGCATCCACGACACCGTCGTGCTCCACGTCCCCGACCGTGTAACGCGCGACGGCGAGCGCCTCGGGTTCGCCATTTCCCATCGCCACCGCGACCCCGGCGACGCGTAACGCGGACACGTCGTTCGCGCCGTCGCCGACCATCATTACCCGATCGAGTGAAATGTCGTACGCACTCGCAATGACGCCGATTGCCAGCGCCTTGTCCACTCCGATGACTGTCATGTTCACGAACGTCGTGTCCGGCATGACGGGAGACGATGACGGGAGCATCATGATCCCGTCCACATGGTCCGCCACAATGGCATCGACGTCGTGATGCGCCGCGAGCCACTGCGCGCGAACGATCGGTTCGGTGAGCGACTCCAGGCGGCGCGTCCGGAACGGCACACCAAGAAGGTCCGCGTGGCGCCGTGTTTGGTCCGTGTCGACTTCGACTGCGTAGTCAGCATCGGAGTAGAGTTCGAGGCTGCGTCCCGTTCGCCGCGCCTTGGCAATCAACTGGGCGACGATCGACGGGCTGATGACTCGGGATCGGGTGTCTCCGTCTCCCATGTGCATCACGCTCGCGCCATTCTGGAATGCGTGCCATCCCTTTTCGTCAAGCCGTTCCGCCAACTGCCGGGTCACACCGAAGCCCGGCCGACCGGAACAGAGGGCAAGCCGTACGCCGTGTCGGCGCGCCAGCGCAGCGGCGTTCCAGACGTCCTCCGACACACGGCCGGACCTGCCGACCAGCGTGCCGTCGACGTCCACACAAATCAACTGGATCATTGATGCATTCTAACGGTCCGCGTCGCCTTACCGCGGCCGGCGCCGCGCTGTGATCAGCACCGCGATCTCGTCCGGTCGCGGATTCACGAAATCCAAGCGAATGCGCCCATCCGGCGTTGTGCTCACGGCCGCGGGAATGGCGCTGTTGGTGAGCATCCATCCCTCCGGAAGAATCACCACATTCGCCGGCCGGCCAAAACTTCGATCCCACACGAGCTCGTCGCCGACCGTCCCGTAACGGGCTGTATCCGTGTACGTCTCGTACATGCGCAAGCGAGTTGACGTGCCGGGCACTACCACGGGAAAACTGAATACGACCACTTCCGTCTGTGGGGTAACGTCCTTCACATCGAGCTTGGCGCGCGTGATCGCGTCACCTGTGAGCGTCTCGTGTGCCAGCTCATCGCCCGTGTCCAGGTTTCGCGCGCGAGGATTCGAGACGGTACTCCCGGCGCGGACGATGTTCACGTACGTGGCCGTGCCGGGCCGAGACTCGGTGTAATCGTGATAGAGATCGAACGTGCCGGTTTCCGGTTGACGCAGCGAATACACGATCTTTCGGTCTTGATGCGCGCGCTCGTCCAAACGGTTGCGAACGGTCGATCGTGAGGCCGCCACATCGCGCGCCGGCACAGCGCGCAATGTCACCGCCGCCTCGGAAGGGGTTTCATTCCAGAAACTGACGCCCACGCGGCCGTCCGCCTCCTGTAACACCTGCGATGGAAAGCTCGATGACACGAGCTCGTACCCTTTCGGCAGCACGACCGCATTGCGCTTGATCCCCAAGGGCCGAGTGAAGACGATGGTGTCTCCGCGCACGAAATAGCTGAGTGGGTCTTCATATGTCTTGAGGATCAGCAGACGCGCCTCGCCGTCGTGTGTGGGCACGGGGCGGTTGAGCCTGACGCGGATGTACGTCTGCGACGTATCGGTGTTACGCACTCCGCCCGCTCGTGCCTCGACGGCGCCGACGACATCGAACGAAAGCGGCTTCCCGGTAGCCCGATCCGCGACGCTTTCGTCCGACGCGATGCTGCCCTTGCGAATGGGATTGAAGTAGTAGATCGCGCCAGAGGTCGTGGCCGTCACCTCGTATGAGATCCGGAACTTCGCGGAGCCCGGTGCGAGCAGCTCGTAGCGTGTATAGGCGTCTGCTTCAGTCTGACGCAACGTGGATTGGGCGGCGAGAGGTGGCACGGCCGCGGCGAAAACGAAACCAGCAATCGAGAGGCGCATGCGACGAAGATAGCCTCTCTGGCGTGGCGCGCCACAGACGGTATGTTCGGTGAACTCAAATGTCCCTCGGGAGGCCATCGTGTCGTACTCTCGCCGCAGCTTCTTTCAAATCGCGGGCGCAGGTGCCGTTGGATCGATCTTCGTGCCGCTCGTTTCCGGTCGCGGGCTCGAGGCCCTGACGCTTGGCGGTCGGCACGGCGATGATGAAAGGACGCTTGTGCCCGGCGCCATTCGACTGAACAGCAACGAGAATCCGAATGGACCGGGCAAGGCGGCCTTCGACGGCATCAGTGCCGCGTTTGGCGAGGCCAATCGGTATCCGCGTGCGTCGGAGGCGAGTCTTCGGTCGGCGATTGGCGAAGCCTTTCACCTGACGCCAGCACACGTGCAACTCGGTTGCGGTTCGACCGACATTCTGCGCGCGAGCGTATACGCGTACACCGGGCCCGATCGGCCGCTTGTTGTGGCGTCTCCGACCTTCGAGAGCCCCGGTAATGACGCCAAACGAATCGGCACGCCGGTGCGCGAAGTCCCTGTGACAGGAGACCTCAGGCTGGATCTCGACGCGATGGCTGCTGCGGCGCACGGCGCGGGACTGGTGTACCTGTGCAATCCAAACAATCCGACGTCCACCGTACACGGCAGCGAGCCTGTGCGACAGTTCGTGGCGCGAGTGTCGAAGGAGTCTCCCGCGACGACGATATTGATCGACGAGGCGTACCACGAGTACGTCGATGATCCTGCCTACGCAACGGCGGTTCCGCTGGCGACGGAAGGCCCGCGCGTGATCGTCGCGCGGACCTTTTCAAAGGTGTACGGCCTGGCGGGAATGCGCGTCGGCTATGCGCTCGCGCAGCCTGGGACCATCCAGGCGATCGGGGCGTACACGCTGCCAAACGCGCTGAACGAGCTGGGCCTGTGCGGCGCTATGGCCGCGCTCACCGCGACGGCACACGTCGAGCAGCAGCGCATGCTGAATCGCGCGGCCCGGGCATTCACGGTCAAGGCACTCGCCGACGCAGGATTCCCCGCCGCCGACACACAGGCCAATTTTCTGATGGTGAACCTTCGGCGCGACGCGCAGCCATTCCGCGAGGCGTGCAAGCGCGACGGCGTGCTGGTGGGTCGGCCGTTTCCGCCACTCGGGACGTACTGCCGCATTTCAATCGGCACCATGGACGAGATGCGGCAGGGCGTAGAAGTGTTCAAGCGGGCATTGGCGACGGCGTAGCCACCAGGTTCAACGAACACACCAGGTTCGGCGCGAATTCACGTTCCTCGACTGGATTGACGTTACTATTGTAGTTGTATACGCTATCGTCGTTCCCACGCGTTGTTCGTGCGGTTGTAGTCGGGTAAGACTCGCCGGGGATCTACCTCGACTTTCCGCACGCGCTTCGCGGTGGGCACGTGATAGACGAAGACCTTGCCAAGGTTCCACATTTCCACGGGCAGTCTCACGGTGTCGGAGAGGCCGTCATCGTAGGTGATGCGTAACTCGGCGGGCATGGTCATCGTGCCACGGTTCGAGAGATGGATGACCGCGTGGCCCGCGCTGTCTGTGGTCACGGAATCCACCGCCTGATCGAGACGGGCGGTGGTGAATACCCAGTCGCGCCAGAACCAGTCGAGATCCATGCCAGACGCATCGCGCATCAGGCGGAAGAAATCCGCCGGCGTCGGATGCTTGAACGCCCACGTACGGATGTAATCGCGGAACGCGGCATCGAAACGCTCTTCCCCGAGCACTTCGAAGCGAAGCGTCTGGAGCATGAGTGCCGGCTTCTCATAACCCACCCACATGAGGTCGCGCACCTCGGTGGGATTCGTGATGAGCGGCTGTTCCTGTCCGGGCTTCGTGTGCTCCGCGGCCAGATGCAGCGGATTCACTTCGATGGTGTCACCGTACGGCGTACCCTTGAAGTATTCCGCCGCGTTGTGAAGATCGATGAATGTGTTGAAGCCCTCGTCCATCCACGGATATAGGCGCTCGTTGGATCCCACGATCATCGGAAACCACTCGTGGCCGAACTCGTGTGCCAGATCCCACTGCTGCGTCTCGCGTGACGAGTTGTTGGGCACGAAGGTGAGCATCGGGTACTCCATGCCCTGCACGGGCCCTTCGACCGTGGTAGCGTGAGAATAGGGGTACGGATACCACTGATCGCTGAAGTATTTGATCGCGCCGCGCGCCATCCGGTGGGCTTCCGGCCACTTGTCCGCCGACGGCCGATACAACGTCTCGATCAGGATGCCATTGACGTTGCTCGCCTCCCAGATCCAGTTGGGTGCGGCGGCCCAGGCAAAGTCGCGCACGTTGGCGGCGGTGAAGTGCCACGTGAAGGGGTGGTGTCCCGGTCGCGTCCACCTCGGATCACCTGCTTGCTCCCGCGGGATGATCGACACCGCACTGTCCGTCGTATGAGCGAGCGCGAGGAGCTTCTGCTCCGCGACGGTGAGCACGACGGTCGGATTCCTGAGTTCGCCGGTCGCCGCGACGATGTAGCTGGCTGGCACCGTCAGCTCGACGTCGAAATTGCCGTATTCCAGGTAGAACTCACCCGCGCCGATATAGGGCTCGTGATTCCAGCCGCGCACGTCGTCGTAGACGACCATCCGCGGATACCATTGTGCCATCTCGACCAGCGCCCCGTCGCGACCCATGCGTCCCACGCCCTGTTCGGGTACGGTGAAGTGCCAGGTGAACTCCAGTTCCACTGTGGCGCCCGGTGCAAGTGGCTTCGGGAGATCGACACGCATGGTGGTGCCATAGTTGGTGCGCTTCGCGTCGACGCCGTTGACCTTCGCAGACTCCATCGTCGGACGTCCGGTGAACCCGCCGCACGAGAAGTCGAAGCTGATGTCGCCGAACACGAGAGGCGGCTGGTTCAGGACGTTCGTGATACTGTTTGGCGCGCAGATGTTCTGTTCCACGAACAGCCACAGGTACGGCAGCGCGTCGGGAGAGCGATTGCTGTAGCGAATCGTCTCGTGTCCACGAAGCTCATTCTTGGACGAATCCAGCGACGCCGTGATGCGGTAGTCCACCCGCTGCTGCCAATAGCGCGGCCCCGGGCGGCCAGCCCCGGTGCGCTGTTCGTTGGGCGCGGGAAGGTCGAGGCGCCGGAAGGGCGAACTGTCCGCCACCGACGCGGACTGCGCACGGAGCGCAGGCCTGCAGGCGAAGAAGGCGAGACATCCGACGAACACGCGGTAACGGGCTTGCATGCGATGCACGAATCGAAGGGGGTGAGAACATCGGGTATAACGATCTTGCCGTCGTCGATAAATGGTGCGACGAGCGCCCTGGCGCCAGCAGCCCGACCGCTGCGTATTTCACACTCACCCCTTTTCCGGAGTCTGCTCGTGTCTCGTCACCTCTCCAACGCTCACATGCGCTCCTTCATGCCCGTGATCCTGGCAGTCTCCTTCGCCGCTCCATCGCACCTCGCGCGGGCCCAGGATGCGCTCGACGCCAAATCCGTCGCACACCTGCGGACTCAGTATGCGAACGATCTCGACACCGTGCACGTGAAGATCCTCGCTCTTGCCAACGCGATTCCGGCGGAGAAATACACCTGGCGCCCAGCGCCCGGCGTGCGCTCGATTTCGGAAGTGCTGATGCACTGTGCCGGCGAGTGGTACTACTACGTGCCCGGCTCGGTCGGCAAGAAACCGCCGGCCGATTTCGGCGTCCCCAAGGAAGCCCTTCCGAAGCTCGAAAAGACGACGGCCAAGGCCGACGTCATCGCCCAGCTCAACAAGTCGTGGGCGCACTCGAAGACCGAGCTGGCGGCCGCTGATCCCACGACGCTCACGGGAAAGTACAAGCCGTGGGGAATCACGTTCGACCAGGCAGCGTTCAGCATGTCGGGGGACATGCACGAACACCTCGGACAGTTGATCACGTATGCGCGCTCCATCGGCGTCAAACCGCCATGGAGCAAGTAACGGCCACTGCCAACGATCGCGCCGACACTGGGCCGTTTGCCCGTGCTCCAGTGTCGGCCCACCCGGTCGCGTGCGGCGTGGTCTGGTCTCCTACCGGATCCCCGCTCCAACGACCGGCGCCGAATAGCTCCACGGCTGCACTGCCAACTTCTTCTGCCGCGGATAGATCTCGTCCAGCGTATTTCCGTCGAACAGCCGTCCATTCACCATCACCATCGAGATGGAATTGCTGTTCCTGATATTCATCAGAGGATCGCGATCGAGCACCAGCAGATCCGCCATCTTGCCGACCTCCAGCGAACCGATGTCCTGGGAGAGCCCGATGGCCTCCGCGCCGACGATGGTTGCGGCCCGCAAGGCATCATGCGTGGAGAGTCCGCCGCTCTGCAGCAGCCACAGCTCCCAGTGCATACCCAGACCCTGCAACTGCCCGTGACTGCCCACGCCGATCCGTCCACCAGCGGCGACTGTCTTCGCGATGTCCTGCGCGTGCTGCCACATGGCGTACTCCTCCTTCACGGCAAACCCGGCGGGTCCGGGCGCGTTGCCGACGCCCCGTCGACGAATCTTCGTGTCGAAGTCCACGGGATGCGTGAAGTGGCGCAGCTTGGCGTCCCCGAGCAGATCCTCGGTCTGATAGAACCATCCCTCGCCGAAGGGTCCGCCATATTCCACGATGAGCGTAGGTGTATTCGTCACGCCGGTCGCCTTGTACCACTGGAACACGTCGTCGTACTTCGGCGTGATGGGCAGGGTATGTTCGATGCCGGGATAGCCATCGATGCCGTGCGTCATGTTGAGCTTGAAGTCCAGTCCTCCCTCTGTCGTGGGCATGATGCCAAGCTCCTTGGCAGCCATGATAATCCACTGACGCTGCTGCCGATTGCCGCTCAAGTACATCTTGAGCGTTTTCGTATCGTAGTACTTCGCGTAGCGCGACAGGATTTGACGCGCATGATCGAGATCGCGCACGGGTTCGCCCGCAAAGACGCCGGGCCCGGTCGTGTAGATGCGCGGGCCCACCATGTCGGCGGTGACCACGCGATCGCCGTACGTGAGAAAATCCGTCGTGGCCGTCTGCGGATCACGCGTCGTGGTCGTGCCGTACGCCAGCGTGGTGAGGTACTGCCATGTCTGCGTGTTGTGGATCTGCGGCGTGAGCCACTGGGGGTGATAGTGAACATCCACCATGCCGGGCATGATGACTTTGCCGCTCACGTCGATCACCTTTGCGTCCGTCGGAATCGTGACGCTGCCGCGCGGCCCGATCGCGACGATGCGATTGTCGTGCACCACGATGTCTGCGTTCTCGATGATCTCATGATCCTTCATCGTAATCGTCTTTGCTCCGCGAAATACGGCGCTCCCCCGCGGCGTGTCACGCGTTGCGGCCACGTTGATGCGCGTTTCAGCCGGCTTGTAGCCGGGCGTGACCGGTTTCCTGCCTCCCGTCGTGTCCTTCGCCAGCGAGTCGGCACGCGCGAGGCTGTCCTTCTTCGCGGGATCGAGGCGCAACGTTGCCTTGAGCCGTGCGTCGGCCTTCAGTGAATCGTCCACGGCCTTTCCACGATCCAGATCGTACGTCCATAGCGCGTTGCCGAGGGACCACATGACTCTCTTGCCGTCGCTGCTCCAAGTGGGAAACTCACCCCCGATCTCATTCAGCTTCTTTACTGGCACCGGCGCGCTTGCAGGGTCGGCGACGGACACCGTGGGAGGGATCGCACCAGCCTCGGGAATCGTGACGGTGTAGAGGTCCATGCCCACGACGGCCAGTGCCTTGTCGCCCTTGGGCGCCATGAGCACGAGCGAGGCTGGCGGCGGCTGCGGCGGAGTGGGCTCCGTGGGGTCGAGGGTGGATGGGAGGTCGATGTCGAGGGGCCGCGCCGCGCGGCCTCCGATCCAGTGCCTGCCCACCGCCGCGTCGAGTCCCGCGTCCAGAGTCATCGGCGATCCACCCGCGCCAGGAGGCAGCGGGCCAGTCACTTTCAGATGCGTCTTGAGATCTGTGCCGTCCCAGCGAAACGACACGAGGCCGTCGCGCCCGTACGCATAGATGCGATCGGGATTCGAGGCGAAGTGGGGATTCCCCATGCCGCTGGTGGGCATGATGACGGTGACGGGGCCCCCAGCCGCCGGCGTCCACACGAACTCCGCGGCGACCGGACCAAAGAATGCGGCACCGGCCTCCTGCATTTCGCGCGACGCGGCGCGAACCGCGACTACCCGATCGCCGGTCGGTGACCACGCGAGGTCCGCATACAGTCCGCCTGAGGTGAGCAGCCTGATACTCCATGCGTTTCGGTTGTCCAGGGTGGCGCGCATCACCTGTCCCCCCTTCGCATCCGACCAGGTGACGTAGGCCAGCGATCGGGAATCCGGTGACCACGCCGGACCGAACTCACCGATGTCGCTCCTGCTCACGCGCTGCGGCGTGCCGCTCGGGAGGTCGACGACATACAGGCGGTCCATCGACGAGAAGGCGAGCTTGCTGCCGTCCGGCGAGAGCGCAATGTCACGGATCTGCTTTGCGGTAAACGACGACCCGGTGTCCACGCGGTACGCGAACTTCACTTCAGGTCCCATCTCCAGCTTGACCTCGGCCTCGAACGGGATTTTCGCGGGCGCGCTCCGGTCCACCGGCACGCGCCAGATCTCACCGCCGTAGGAGATGATGATCGCCTTCGAGTCGGGAGTGAACGAATAGCCCGGATACGCGTCCATGGGGGCGCGTGATTCCGTTTCGTCCCGCTGCACGGGATAGGCGAGCCAGTCCTCCTCTTGCGTTTCGAGGTTGCGTAAGCGGATACCCGTCTTCGTCTCGAAACGCGCGGCGTACGCGAGGTATTTGCCGTCCTTCGACAAGGCGGGCCGAAACGCTGAACCGAAGCGCGTCGACATCTGCGAGGTGCGCCCTGTCTCGCGATCCCAGAGGTAGAGCTGATATTGCGGACCGACGGCATTGTACTGCCAGTCGCCAGTGCGAGCCGCGTACCAGACATATCGCTGATCCTTGCCGTACGCCGCACCGAGTTGCTTGAGAGCCGGGGCCAGCGCTGGCGTTGCCGTGAGGGGGACGCCTTTGCCGCCGTCCACGTTGAACATCCACAACTTTGCCGTCCCGAACAAACCGCCGGAACGCGAGGCGACGACGTATTCACCGTCCGGCGTCCACGTCGGCGACACATACATGTTTGTGTTTCCGGTGGTGAGCGCAGTGGTGTCGGTGCCGTCCGCGTTCATCAGCCAGAGGTTCTCGCCGCCCGATCGATCGGAGACGAACACGATCTTCGTGCCATCCGGCGAATAGCGTGGCTGAGCGTCGTATGCCATCCCATGCGTGAGCGCCGTTGCCTTCCCGCCGGCGATCGGCATCGTGTAGAGATCGCCGAGCAGGTCGAAGACAATCGTCTTGCCATCCGGCGAGACATCGAGAGAGATCCACGTGCCCTTCGTGGTCGTGAAGGTGTGGGTCCGTGCGGTCTTGAGCGGCAGGCCGGTGGCGGGAGGAGTCGCGGGCCCACCTTGGCCGTGCGCCGTGAACGAGGCAGGCGCGAACAGCGCCAGCGCGAGCGGGACGAAAAGGCGTCGAAACATAGGTTGATTCGATCGAAGGGGGGAGGAACCAACGAATCCGGGCGCGGCGGGCCCAGGAAAAGCTACTGAATTCTTGCGATCCCGTTACCCGGCAACGGAAACCGAACGAACACGTCTGGATCATGGCCCGGCACGATTAGCCGGAGTGTTGTCGCCAGCACGCCCATCCGATCCTGGGCCCGCAGATTCGACTCCGCGTCCAGTGTCTGCGCTATCGGCGTGCGTTTCGCGAGGTTCTCATACAGGTACGCGTTATCCGATGCTAGAACGATCGTGCTCCCAGCGGTGCGCACCCCGACGTACTGTGAGGCGAACGTGTGCTTCCCGCCAGTGTAGACGGTGACACCCGACATGATCTCCTGGGCATCGCCATCCACCAGCCGCACTCGGCCCGCGCGATCGAGGCCGAACAGCATTGCTGCATCCAGTGAATCCACCGCGCGATCGATCGGGCGGCCGAGGTCACCGATGTGATGCGCGTATTCCGCGCGCTGAATCCAGATTCGCGCCTTCGGAAAAAGATCGACGCCGTCCATGTGATCCCAATGGACATGCGAGACAATGATGTCGGTGATATCTCCGGGCGTGAGGCCGAGCGCACGCACGGCGTCAGATGGCTTCCGGTAGTCAGCTGGCGTCCAGCGCGTCATGAACTTGTCGCGATAAAAGCCCGCGTCCGCCAACACGATGGTACCGTCGGAGCGCTTGATCAGCCAGAAGGTCAGCGCGACGTCCATGCGCCGCGCGGTGTCTGCGCCCGCCACGAGCGATGCGACGGGAAAGTTGCGGAGCGTGCCGTAGCGGATGGCATAGACGTCGGTGTTGAGAACAGGCATCGCGGCGCGTGGGGTGGGCGCGTGCGCACACGCCGCGAGCAGCACGACCGCGGTAGCGAGCACCGCGCCGAGCGCGCGCACCACGGGTACTAGCCGCACGTCGAAGTGCCCGTCGACAGGTCGATGGTGCATTGCTGCGCCAGTCCTCCGATGGTCACGATTGCGGCAACCTTACTGGTGCCGTTGAACGTCAAGGTCACATGCATCGTGATTGCGGGGCTTTTCGCGCCATCCAACGACGTGAGATCCTCGGTAATCGTTCCGGAGAGCGGCCACGTATTACCGCCCGATATCGATGGGGGCAGCACGAGATTCGACATCGACATCGACATCGTCACGTCGAACGAGGTCGGTGGCGTGGGCGGAACGGAAGTTGTCATGACGGTCATGTGCGTCGTCATTGCTCCGTTGAGCACATGGGTGCTCGTCAGGAGGCCGCTCAACGTCATGTCCAGCTGCTGGTCAATCGTCAGCGTGGACATCCCCGTCGGTGATGGCGTGCCCGCGATGGTGGACTTGAGGTGTACGGCAGCCGTGGCGTTCGCGTCGAACTGCGACTGCGGCTTGCCGGAGGCGTCGAGCAACGTGAATGACTGGGTGATGGTCAGACCGTTCGAGGTCGTCGCGGGACACGCAAAGCTCTGCAATGTCGCGCTATAGACGCAATTGCTGGCGACGGGCCCGCCGATGGAGAGCGCCCGCGACTTGTCGCCAACTGACGACGCGGCCGACATCCACGGCAGCGACATCTCGCTGAGGACCTGGCTCAGCGTCGTGGTCCGCTGCGTCGACGGCCCGACGGGTGAATCAGACGAGCACGCCCCCACCAGCACCGTGAGCGCGAGCATGGTGGCGACGGCGGTTCGACGAGTGGACATGGTAGCACCTCTTGGGCGAGGACGTTCGGTTAGTATACCGTCCGCCCGTGCCCGCGACAGGCAGACGTCAACCGCGGCACCCCACACGGTCCAGCAATCGCGAGCGGGCCGCCGCTCACGCTACCACCGGTAGACGAACGCCACGTACGGCACTACGACGGACGAGGCGGTCGATCCGAAGCCCGCGACATCGACGGCGATGTGTTCGCTCATGAACCGAAAGCCTCCGGAAAACAGCGCGCCCGTATCGCGACCTGTGCTGAAATAATTCTCCGACACCAGCGCGAAGCTCTTCGACACCCGGGTCACGCCGCCAACCATCAGCAGCGCCGTGGAGGACGCTGTTCCTCGAGAGAATCCAAAACCGGCACCCGCGGTCAAATTATTGTCTTCACCGCCAAACGTCGCCACGCCGTAGCCGATGCCCACGGGACTCACGTCGGACAACCATTTCGCGCCGGCCACGAGCGCTCCGACCGCTACGTTCACGTTCGGACTCGCGTAGACCCCGACTTTCGGCGTGAGGTAGTAGAGTTGTTGGTCGAGCGCCACGCCAGGGAATGCGGAAGCGCCGAGGCCAACGCTGAGCCGGTCGTTGAGACCCGACTGGAAGCTGGGGAAGAAGACGTAAGCATCCGAAAAGTAGTTCTCCCCGCCGCGCAGCATCCGTCCAGTGGGCGCGAAGAACAATCGCGTGCGGCTCGGATCCTCCGGCCAGTACTCGCCGTCGTGCAGGGCCGTGCCGCTGACGGAACGCACCGATCGAATGGCGGACCGCGGTATCATCGTCTCGCCCACGGCCGACGTGAACCGCACGGTGGTAGACGTCACTTCCAGCACGCGCCCGAGCAGCATGGAACCATCGCGCAGCACGAGCTGCACGACGCGGTCAGCCGCTGTGGGAGCGAGATTGGCCGTTGCGGTCGTGTCCTGTGCGCGCGCCGTCGCCGCGCCGAACAGGAGGGCAGCGACCCGCAGCATGCAGCTATGACGCGTTAGCGAGACAAGACGCCGGGTGTTGCTCAGGACCTGCGTCACGAAATACCTCCGAGAATGAGCGCGAGGAAGCTGACTGATCTTGTTGTGCCTACACGCAGGAACCAGAAGCGGCAGACGTACCCGACATTTGCGCACCCCTCGTGACCGCTCCGCTCAATTTACGACCGCCGACACGGGCTTCACGTGCAGGTACGATTCGATGATCTTCGATGCGAGCTGCGCCGTGATCGCCCCATGGAAGGGCACGTATTCGAGCATCACGGCAACCACGATTTTCGGATCGTCCACCGGCGCGAAGCCCACGAACCAGGCGTGGTTCAGTTCCTTGCCATCGCGGCCGAACTTTCCGGTCTGCGCCGTGCCCGTCTTTCCGGCCAGGGTGACGCCCTGGATCTTCGCGCCTGCAGCCGTTCCCGACTGCACCACGTTCGCGAGCGCGGCACGAAGCTGCGCGAGCTGATCCGGAGGCAGCGTGAAGATGCGCTTCCGTTCGGGCGCGTGCCTGATGAGCATGGGTCGCGCCGCTGTTCCGTCGGTCGCCAGCGCGGTGTAGAAGCGCGCCATGTTCAGGACGGTCTGCGAGTTCTCTCCCTGACCGATGGCGAGATTCAGCACCACCGACGGCGTCCATCCACGCGCCCCGTACTGCCGGTTGAAGTAATCGATGGTTTCGGGCCAGAGGGGACGGTGCTCTTCGGGCAGGTCGATTCCCGCCTTCTCCCGAAATCCGAGCAATACCCCTCCAGCGAGCAGGCGCGACAGGCCGAGCTTCAATCCAAGCTGGTAAAAATAGACGTCGCACGACTGCGCGATCGCACCGGCCAGCGAAAGGTCGCCGTGCTTGCCATCGCAGCGAAAGTACCGCGACCCGTACTGCATGCCGCCCGTGCACGGGAGCGGCATGTGATCGTTCATGGTGACGACATGATTCTCCAACGCCACCACCGCGGTGGCGAGCTTGAACGTGGAGCCGGGGGGGTACTGGCCCTGGAGCGCCTTGTTGTACAACGGCCGGCGCGGATTGGTGAGCAGCGAATCCCAGTACTGCGCCGGAATTCCCCCCACGAAGCGATTCGCGTCCCAGCTCGGCGCGCTGTACAGGGCGAGGACCTCGCCCGTTTTCGGATCCATGGCGACGGCGCCGCCCTGCAGCGTGTCTCCGAACAACGCCGCCGTCGCGCGCTGAAGCGCCATGTCGATGTTCGTATAGAGCGGGGGAGCAGCCACCGCGGACAGGTCGGGGCGTGCCCCGCCGTTCTTCACGATGCGACCACGCGCGTCCACTTCCACGAACTGGCTACCCTCTTTCCCTCGCAGCTGCGCCTCATACTGCTTCTCGAGTCCCTGTTTCCCGATCTGCTGTCCAGCCTTGTAGTCCGCGTTCTGCGAACGCGCCAGCTCGCCTTCGTTGATTTCACCCGCGAATCCTGCGAACGACGCCACGAGCGGTCCATCGGGATAGAACCGGCGCGGGGCGCTCTGGATAATGAGCCCGGGGAACTGCGTGCGATGCTCCTCGAGCACGCTCACCACGTCGAAGCTCGCGTCAGGAAGAATCACGGTCGGGCGGGCGGGCGCGCGACGGAAGCGCCGCACGGATTGGTCGATCATCGCGGGCGTGACGGTGATGGTACCGCTCAGCCGCTCGAGCATGGCGCGCAACGAGTCTTCGCGAAGCCCGAGCACCGACACGGAATATCCGGTCACGTTGTCCGCGATCACCTTGCCGTTGCGGTCATAGATCAGGCCGCGCGGCGCGGGGAGTGGCAGCTCGCGAAGGCGGTTCGTCTCGGACTGCAGGGCGTAACGCTGATGCATCAACACCTGGCTGCGAAAAAAGCCGGCCAGCAGCACGAACAGCGCCCCGCCAATGATGATGTTGGCGACCTGCGCGCGCTGAATGATTTCGTTGGAACGGACTTTCATCTGGAGAGGCGACGGCAAGGCATGATGAAAGATAGCCGCGTGCAGCGCCCGACTCGTCTGCATATCATCCTCACAGCCGATGGACTGGAATGGGACCCGGACCGAGGAGGACAAGGTGCTCCGCTTCTGTAACGTCGTGGCATTCGTGCCGACGCTCGATGCGCAACGAGCGAAGGCGTTTTACGCCGACGTGCTGGGACTGCGATTGGTGAGCGACGACGAGTTCGCACTCGTTTTCGATGCGGGCGGGACGACGCTGCGCGTCGTCCGCGTGAACGAATTGACTCCAGCGCGGTTCACCGTGCTCGGCTGGCAGGTGGAAAACATCGAGGAGATGGTGGCCGCACTCGGCCAGGATGGCGTACAGTTCGAGTTCTACGGCTTTTTCGAGCAGGACGCGCTGGGGATCTGGACCGCTCCCACGGGCGACAAGGTCGCGTGGTTCAAGGATCCGGACGGGAATACCTTGTCGGTATCGCAGCATGTATTGTGATCTGCGCGCTGACCACGCCGCAGGCGGCAGATACCCCTCTGAACTGCCCCCGGCACGCCGTAGGGCTATGCCGTTCGAACGATCCGACGAATGGTCACCGGCGGCGTGAGCGTCTGCGCGCTCGCTTGCTGCGCCTGTATCCGTCGCACGACGGTCATCCCGCTGGTCACACGTCCGAACGCGGCGAACCCCTGCCCGTCGGGATTGCGCTTGCCGCCGAAGTCCAGCTGTGGTTGGGCTCCAATGCAAATGAAGAAGTCGGATGTCGCCGAGGCGGGGCCGCTGCGCGCCATGGAAAGGGCGCCGTCGATGTGCGTGAGGCCGGTGATGCTGGTGCGCTCCAGCGCGATGGGTGGCCAGTGCGGGCCTGCTGCGCCGGGGGCGGTGCCCGCCTGGACGACCTCGATTTTCACGGGGCTGTTCGGCTGGTTGTCCAGGCGTACGGTGCGGTGAAAGCGACCGTCGTCGTACGCGTGCGCGTCCACGTAACGCAGGAAGTTCGTCACGGTGATCGGTGCTCTCGTCGAATCGAGGTCGGCAGCGATCGGTCCGAGCGACGTTTCGATGGTGATGGAGATGATGACAGACCCGGCCGTCCGCGTGGCTGGATGGTACCAGTGGCGGGTCGAATCGATGCTACGTCCGAGTAGTGCCGTGGCGAAGGCAAGCGCGAGCGAGGACACGAGGGTAGCGCGCAGCAGCATGGGAAGAACTCCGTGCATTGGATGTACAATCGTCTCGCGAGGGCGCCGACGTTACGAAACGAACGTGAAGCCGCTAACATTGCCTACCATATGATACTTCGCACCCTTGCGCTCGCCCTCGTCATGCCCGCGTTGGCTCGAGCGCAGCAGGCGTCTGCCGACTGGCCAATCTACGGCGGCAACAGCGACAACACCCGCTACTCCACGCTCTCCCAGATCACACCGGCGAACGTGAAGCAGCTCACGGTGGCCTGGACGTACCAGACGCACGACGAGTTCCCCGGATCGGAAATGCAGTCGAATCCGATCGTCGTGGACGGCGTGCTGTTCGCGACCACGCCAAAGATGCGCGTCATCGCGCTCGACGCCGCGACGGGCAGAGAGTTGTGGAGCTTCAACCCGAATCTCGCGAATGCGAAGACCGGCCGCTTCCGGCATCGCGGCGTCACCGTGCATGACGACCGCCTCCTCTTCACCTACCGCAACTGGCTGTGGGCGCTCGACAAGAGGACAGGTCTGCCGATTCGCACCTTCGGTGATTCCGGTCGCGTCGATCTGCGCAAAGGACTCGACCGCCCCATCGACGGCGTGAGCATCAGCGCCAGCACGCCGGGTGTCGTGTTCGAAGATCTCTATATCATCGGAAGCACGGTGAGCGAAAGCCTCCCGTCGTCTCCCGGCGACATCCGTGCCTTCGATGTGAAGACGGGCGCGCTGCGATGGAGCTTCCACACCATTCCGCATCCGGGCGAGTTCGGCTATGAGACCTGGTCGCCGGAGTCCTATAAGATCAACGGAGGCACCAACGCCTGGGCAGGCCTCACGGTGGACCATACGCTGGGCCTCGTCTACGGCGCTACCGGCTCCGCGTCTTTCGACTTCTACGGTTCCAACCGACTTGGCGACAACCTCTTCGCCAACACGATCCTCGCGCTCGACGCGCGCACGGGAAAGCGCGTTTGGCACTTTCAGGGTGTGAAGCACGATCTCTGGGATCTGGATTTCCCGGCGCCGCCTGCGCTGGTGACCGTGCAACGCGATGGAAAGCCGGTGCAGGCACTCGCGCAGATCACGAAGTCGGGGCACGTATGGGTGCTCGACCGCCGCACGGGAGCAGCACTCTTCCCGATCGAGGAGAAGCAGGTTCCGGCATCACGCATCCCGGGCGAGCGCGCGGCGGCGACGCAGCGACTACCCGTGCTGCCGCCTGCCTTCACGCGCCAACGCATCACGTTGAACATGCTCACGCGTCGCACGCCGGCGGCGCACGCCGCCGCGGTGAAGACGTTCAGGGAGTACGATTCGAACGGCCTGTTCAATCCGCCAAGCACAAAGGGCACCGTCGTCTTTCCAGGCTATGACGGCGGCGGCGAGTGGGGCGGCCCGGCGTACGATCCGGAGTCCGGGCTGCTGTACGTCAATGCCAACGAGATGGCATGGCTGCTTCGTATGGTGCCGCGCAGCGACAAATCACTCTACCAGAACAACTGCGCCAGCTGCCACGGTTCGGACCTCAAGGGCAACGCGAACAACATTCCGTCACTGGTGGGCGTCGGCACCCGACGCACGCGCGACGAGCTGGCACTCATCATCCGGGCGGGCAGTGCGCGCATGCCCGCGTTTGGCGAGTTGTTCGACAGTGGTACCATCGGCGACGTCGTGAATTTCCTCATCACCGGCAAGGACGTCGCGGAAACCGCCGGGAGCAATCCGAACTACCTGTCGTATCGCAACGACGGCTACAAGCTCTGGCTCGATCCGGACGGGTACCCGCCCTATTCGCCTCCGTGGGGGACGCTGAACGCGATCGACTTGAACGCGGGCGCGATCAAGTGGAAGATTCCCTTCGGCGAATATCCGAAGCTAGCGGCGAAGGGGATGCACGACACGGGCACCGACAACTACGGCGGCCCAGTGGTCACAGCGAACGGACTGCTCTTTATCGGCGCCACGACGTACGACAAGACCTTTCACGCCTATGACAAGCGCACGGGCAAGCTGCTCTGGAAAGCCGCACTCCCCGCCAGCGGCAATGCGACGCCCTCGCTCTACGTCGTGAACGGCAAGGAGTACGTCGTGATCGCCTGCGGCGGCGGAAAGAATGGAGCGGAATCCGGTGGGACGATCGTCGCATTCACTCTACCGGCACACTGACGGCGTGCGGCATGCGCCGCACGCCACGCCGCACGGCGTAACCTCAGGACGAGCTATGGTATCGTCCGAAAGCGCAGCACGCCCAGACTATCGATGAGCACCACCGTGATGCGCTCACCGCTCGCCAGCGTAACGGCACCGGTCGTGGCGAGCTTCGTCGTGCCGCCCGCGGCAGTCACGAACACTTCCCATGCTCCTGGATCGCTCTGGAGGTAGGGCGACGTCGCGAGGTACGCGAACGGCGTCATGATGTGAACCGGCGTCTGGAAGTCCGGCTGTGTACGCCAGATCTCGATCGCTGCGGAGTTGGCCACCAGATTCGACACCCGCAGCTTGCTCTTTCCGTCCGGCACGTTCGCACCCGTATCGGCCAGCACGTTTGCCGTGACGCTCGAGGTCGCGCTGGAGACGGCGTAGGCCGTCACCGTTTGCGCCGCCACGGTCTGAACCGCAACGTCCGCGGAGCCGGCCGTCGCGGACTGCATGTGCAGGAGATGCGGGCCCGACGGCACCGCGATGGGAGACGACACGGCTGCCACGCCCAGCGCGGTCACGGCGACCGTCCCGTCCACGAGCACGTCGATGGGCACCCGGCTGGCGTTCACGACGCGGAAGGCGGAATCGGTGGCGGCGGGTAGACCGATGTTGTCGCTGCACGCCGCCAAGAGGACGGTTGCCACTACTGCCGAAGTGCGAAAAAAGCTCACGGGGTGCTGTGCAAGGGGATCGACACGCGGGTGGTGCGAAGGACTACCGTCCGCCACCCCGGAAAGGTCCTTCGCGTCGTCCACAAATTCAACTCGGCAGGCATGCCCCGGGTCACAGCCAAGGTCGTTTGAGCGGCGGGGTCAGTCCACGACCACGGTCGCTTTCATGGACGGGTGGACCGCGCAGTGGTACGGGAACGTTCCGGCAGTAGGAAAACTCTGAATGAAGGCATCGGGCGTGTGGAGCGTGCCTGAGTTGAATGCGCCGCCGTCGGCCGTGGCCGTGTGCGGAGTGGCGCCGGCTTCGCAGTTCACCCAGGCGACGTTCTGACCAGCCTTCACATGTACGGTTGGCGGAATGAACGCGAACTTGCTGATGAACACGATCGTCGCGCCTGCCGCGCTCGACGGCACCGTGCAGCTGAGAGAATTCGTCGGCGTGGCGGACGTTGCCCGGTCAGAAAAACACGCGACGAGGCCGAGTGTCACGAAAACAAGCGTCAGCACGACCCGCGCGCCCGCGTACGATCGGCACACGAGGCGCGGGCTCATTTGACGATAATGGTTGCCTTCATGAACGGATGCACCGTGCAGTAGACGGGATACGTGCCAGGCTTGCTGAAGGTGTGGCTGAAGCTGCCTTCCGTGCCGATGATCGGTGACGTGAAGCTCTTGTCCAGCGCGGCGACGGAATGGACGAGCTGGTCGAGATTCTTCCACGTGATTGTGCTGCCCGCCGTGATCTCGATATGGTCGGGCAGGAACGCCTGACCCTTGAGTCGCGCATTCACATTCCGTGGCGCCGGCGCACGCGACGCGGCGCTCGGCGCGGCGACGCGCGAGGTGGTATCGCGGACTGCTATGGAAGGCGAGGGCGCCGCGGCTACCGCTGTGGGAGGGGTTACGGGCGAAGGCTTCGCGGGCGACGGCGTTGCGACGCTGTCCAGCAGAACCGGTTTCCGCGCGGCGAGGGAATCCGCAACCGGAAGCGGGGCCCCCATCGCTGCAACACCGGTCGTTGGCGGTGCCGTGCTGCCGGGATTGCTGGTGAAGCGGCTCATGGTGATAGGAATGGTGAACTCGAAGCCGTACCGCTTCGTGTCCGCGCCGCGCGTAAGACCCTGCAGCGTGGCCGTGTTCGCGTTGGACACGTGAAGAGAGAGCGTGTGCGGCGTATTCGGCAGCGCCACATGAAGTCCGGCGCTCCACGCCACCCGATCTCCCGCGCCACGATTGGTGAAGGTGGCCGCATCGCCGGCCAAGGCGATGAATCGATTCAGGCGAATGGTGCTCCCGCCGCCGAAGGCAAAGCGAGTATTGCCGCCCTTGAGCGTGTCCGCCACGAGTCTGCTCACGACGATGAGCCGAAGGGGGCCGTCGCGACGCGAGATGGACAGTTCGCCATCGACGCCTTGGACGGCGAGATTGTAGTCCACCTGTCCGCCCAGGTCGAACGGTGCCCCCTCTTCCTGCTGAAGCGGCGCGTAGCGTCCGAAGAACTCCCACTCATTCGGATAGCGTGACGCAAGCGCGGAATTCGTGGCGTAGTTCACGCCGAGCAGTCCGCGTGACGCGATACCCGTGGCGATGAGAAAGGTCGGGAAGTTCGTGACCTTGCGCTCGGGCGCGTCGCTGACGCTGAAGCGATGGATGAAGTTGAAGTAGAGCGTGCCGGTGTTCCCCACCCAGTCGCCCGACACATTGTCCGAGCGATCGAGTAGCGACTGCCCGGCGGCAGCCCGGATGGGAGCAGTCAGTGCGCTGGCCACAAGGCCAGCGAAGAAGGCGACGTGAAGTACGCGCACGGGAAGTCTCCCGGGATGGACGGGAACGAGCGCTGTCGTGACTGCTCAGTAAATCGTTCGCGTGCGAAGCACAGATGTACGGGTTGACCCGAGCATTGGATCGAATGGTCACAGTGTTCTGGAACGATGCACCGTCCGAGCGCTCTGGCGCCGGAGGCCGGTCGGATGCACCGTATGAGGTTCAACGACGCTTGCCATGTACCAGGAGGAACCAATGACCAATGCTCATCGAATCCACGCGCTCAGTATGTTGGCAGCCGGCGCGCTCCTCGTCGCGCCCTTCGCACTCCGTGCACAAGCCACCTCCACCGAGCGCCGTACGGATCGCATCACCACCTCGGATTACCTCGATTGGGAGGACGTTCAGGATCCGCAACTTTCACCAGATGGCAAGCAAGTCGTTTTCACCCGTCGATGGATCGACAAGCTGAACGACAAGTGGGAGTCATCGCTGTGGATCATGAACGTGGACGGCAGCAGAGGGCGGTTCCTCGTGAACGGCTCGAGCCCGAAGTGGTCGCCGGACGGCACTCGCATCGCGTATACCAACACGCCGGCCGGCACGACGGGCGAGAAGCCGCAGATTTTTGTGCGGTGGATGGACGCGGAAGGCGCGGCCACGCAGCTGACGCATCTTTCCGAAGTGCCCTCGAACATCGAGTGGTCGCCGGATGGAAAGCATCTCGCGTTCACCATGCTCGTCCCCGCCGTGAACACCTGGCACATCGACATGCCGGCCGCGCCGAAGGGCGCCAAATGGACCGAAGCGCCGCGCATCGTACAGAAGCTCAACTATCGCGCTGACCGTCAGGGCTTCGTCGAAGACGGCAACACGCACATCTTCACTCTGTCGGCCGACAACGGCGGCACGCCGCATCAGGTCACCAGCGGCGCCTACAACCACGGTGCGCCGCACTGGATGCCCGACGGCACATCCATCGTGTTCAGCGGGCTCCGCATGGCCGACGCCGAATATCAGTGGCGCGAGTCGGACATCTATCGCGTGGACGTCGCGAGCGGCACGATCACTCAGCTCACTACACGCCGCGGTCCCGACAACAACCCCACGCCGTCGCCCGACGGGAAGTGGATCGCCTACACGGGCTACGATTCCACGAGTGACACGTGGACGGACGCGAAGCTCTACCTCATGCGCTCCGACGGCACGGGCCACAAGCTCCTGCTGCCCAAGTGGGATCGCGCGCCGAGCAACATGGTGTGGTCGAAGGACGGCACGTCCATCTACTTCGATGCGGAGAACGAAGGCTCGCGGAATCTCTATGTCGCCACGATGAGCGGCGAGGTGAAGCCGGTGACCACCGGCAAGCAGGTGCTCACGGTGACGTCGATCAATCCCGGCGGCATGGCCGTCGGCGTGATGAGCACCATGCAGCATCCGCAGGACGTCGTCGCCTTCAACGTCGCGACGCCGAACAGCATCAAGTGGCTCACGGCCGTGAACGAGGATGTGCTGCAGGGAAAGAAACTCGCCACCACCGAAGAAATCTGGTACACGAGCAAGGACGGGATGAAAATCCAGGGTTGGGTGGTGAAGCCGCCGGATTTCGACCCCGGCAAGAAGTATCCGCTCATTCTCGACATCCATGGCGGTCCGCACTCCATGTACAACCTGGGGTTCAACTTCGGGCGCCAGGACCACGCGGCGAACGGATATGTCGTGGTGTACACGAATCCGCGCGGCAGCACGGGTTATGGAAGCGCATTCGGCAATGCGATCAAGAATGCGTATCCGGGCAAGGACTTCGATGACCTGATGGCTGGCGTCGATACAGTGATCGGACGCGGCTATGTCGACACGAAAAACCTGTTCGTCTACGGCTGCAGCGGCGGCGGCGTGCTCACGGCGTGGATCGTGGGGCATACGAACCGTTTCGCGGCGGCATCGTCCAACTGCCCGGTCATCAACTGGATGAGCTTCGTCGGCACCACGGACGGCGCCTCCTGGTACTACAACTTCGAGAAGCTACCCTGGGAAGATCCCAGCGAGCACCTGCGCCGATCGCCGCTGATGTACGTGGGCAACGTGACCACGCCGACGATGTTGATGACGGGAGTGAATGATCTCCGTACTCCCATGGAACAGACGGAGCAGTTTTATCGCGCGCTCAAGCTGCGCAAGATTCCGACGGCCATGATCCGGTTCAACGACGAATGGCACGGAACATCGTCGAAACCGTCGAACTACATGCGGACGCAGCTCTATCTCCGGAGCTGGTTTCAGAAATACGGCAGCAAGGACAACGGCAAAGTCGCTGTGATGCAATAGGTGGCCGTCGAGATCGTCGTTACTCACCCCGGCACCGTCCACGCCAGTACTCGGCATGATGCGTGGACGGTCAGCGCCGTAGCCGTGATCGTGTATGCTCTCTCGAGTCTCCTGCACGAAGCGGTTGGTCATGGCGGGGTGTGTCTGGCCGTTCACGGGACGGCACTCGAACTATCGTCGATGCACTTCGAGTGCGCGTTGCCGGACAACGCCGCCACAGCGCAGCGCGTCGTCGCCGCGGGCGGAACGATCGCGACGCTCATCGGGGGCGGCGTCGCGCTCCTGTCCTACCACCACTCGAAGGGAAGCACGAACGCGGCATGGCGATACGCACTCTGGCTGTTCGCCGCTGTGAACCTGATGCAGGGCACAGGCTACTTCCTGTTCTCCGGCGTGGCGGAGGTCGGAGACTGGGCAGAGGTCATAGACGGATTGGAGCCGCATTGGCTGTGGCGCGGCGGGCTCGCGGCCACGGGTCTCGTGCTGTACCTGGTCACGACCACCATGCTCTTTCGAGCGCTCGAGCCAATGGTGGGCGAAGCGCGACCGCGCCGGTTCCGGCACGCGCTGCGACTCGCCGGTCTGGCGTATGTCGTGGGGTGCTCCCTGGCCATCGCCGCCAGCCTGAGAAATCCCGGCGGCATCAGGCTGGTCCTGATGTCGGGTGCGGCGGCTTCACTGGGCGGGACCTCCGGACTGGCGTGGGGACCACAAACCCTTCGCGGCCCGCGCACACCGTCAAACATGGCGGCAGTTCCCGTGGAACTCGTGGAGCGAAATTGGGCGGCGCTCGCCCTCGCGGTCGTGTGCGGCATCGCGTTCATCGGCGTGTTCGGCCCGGGCTTGGCGTTTCACGTCTGAGCGCGACCGGGTTGGGCCTAGCGTGGAGGCTCCGCCAGAAATCTGGCGATGTTGTCGTTCAGGAATTTCGCATCGGCGGGACTTGCGGCGGCGCCGGCCGGGTGACCCCACAGCGACGGGATCGGCGCCAGCCTGACGTGCCTGATGAACTGCGCTTCATACCGGGCGTCCTGCACGGGGAAGTAGAGGTCCGTTTCCGAGGGCATGTAGAGAACGGGAATCTCGATGGAGCGGAGCGCCTTCTCGACGTCACCGTCGAAGCCAGGAGTCTTCCCGACATCGTGCTGCTCCCAAGTGCGCGCCTGCAGGATGAGATTGTTGGCATCGGTGCCGGGAGCAAAGAAATTGGTGCGATAATTGTCCATCACCTGCTCGAACGTCTGGTTCGGCCTCGCCGGGTTGCGCCATAACTCCTGGCGCCACCACTCCTGGGAAAAGAGCCATGCCGCCCATACGAAACCGAACGCCTGTAC
The DNA here is from genome assembly GCA_025362035.1 of Gemmatimonadaceae bacterium. Lineage (GTDB taxonomy): Bacteria > Gemmatimonadota > Gemmatimonadetes > Gemmatimonadales > Gemmatimonadaceae > AG11. The sequence continues at coordinate 73,142 of JANYIN010000126.1, forward strand.
TCCCTTTGCAGGGGCCGCGACGTAGTCACCGTTCTGGAATGCAGGGTCCTCCACGAGCGCGGCGATCTGTCCTTCGAGACGCAGGATGCCGTGACCGTAGGTCTTGGCCGTGCCCGACGTGGCGACGACGCGATCCACGAACCCGGGCGCGCTCACGGCCCACTGAAATGCCTGCTGAGCACCCATGGAGAACCCGATCACGGCCCGGAGATGCGTGACCTTCAGGTCCTCTTCCAGCAGGCGACGACACGCCGCGACATTGTCGCGAATGGTGGTCACGGGGAATCGCGGCCCATGATATGGCTCAGGCGTGTTGCTCGGTGACGACGAATGTCCATTGCCGAATAGTTCGGTGGCAACCAGGAAGAGACGGGTGGTATCGAGCGCTTTGCCTGGGCCGATGAGCCACTCGTAGCCGTGGTGCGTCGCCATGTAGTGCGAGGGCAGCAGCACCACGTTGTCGCGCGCCGCGTTGAGGTGACCGTATGTGCCGTACACCACGACAGCTCGGGGCAACGTGACGCCGCTCTCCGTCCTGAAGTCCCGCATCACGAATTCGTGATGCTCGGCGCGATCGGGCGGACGTTGCACATTCTGCGCACGCACTGAAAACACCGGCAACGCGAAGGCGGCGAACAACGAAAAGGCGGCGGCGAACCTGCGCATAGATCGATCTCTCAAGCTCGGGAAGTGTTGATGCCGACCGGGAAGCTACGCGGTACGTGGCGGCGCTGCAGGGGGTCATTCGAATGCAGGACAGAGAGCGTAGCGCAGCGAGATCCCCGAGCGCATCGTTATGGGCTGGTGGCAACCACCACACGCCTTGACTCGCAGGCGCGTTGGCCGCCGGGTTCGACGCGACCAGCACGCCCCGGCGATTCGCACAGGAGACGGATGACTACAGCTGATGAAAACACACCGCGTGACCCGGACGAGGACGCATCCTCGTTCTCTCGACGCAACTTTCTCCTCCGGGCCGGCCAGGTAGCAGCGACGCTCACCGTCGCAGCGCCGGGCATCAGCGGATTCCTCCGCTCCGCGGCGTTCGCGACGAACATTCAGCGGCGGAACGCATCACGCTGGGGCACTTCTTCAACGGACCTGAGCGTCATCGGGTCCGGCATGAAGTGGCGCCTGCTGGGCCCTTTTCGCGGCGGACGCGTTGCCGCGGCCACCGGAGTGGCCGGCCGGCCCAACGAGTTCTATTTCGGCTCGGTGAACGGAGGTGTCTGGAAGTCCGTCGATGCCGGCCGCGTATGGGTGCCGGTGTTCGATTCCCAGCCGGTCGCGTCGATCGGCGCGATTGCGGTGTCGGCCTCGCACCCGGACGTCGTGTACGTGGGCACCGGTGAATCGACGCTGCGCGATTCGAACGGCTATGGCAACGGCATGTACAAGTCCACGGATGCCGGCAAGACGTGGGCACACATCGGGCTCGCTGATTCACAGCACATCGGCAAGGTCGCCATCGATCCGCGGAATCCGGACGTGGTGTTCGTTGCCGTTATCGGACACCTGTACGCGCCAAGTAAGGAGCGAGGCGTGTTCAGGACCAGCGACGGCGGAAGGAGCTGGGAACAGGTGCTCTTCAGGGACGAGAACGTGGGAGCGATCGAGGTCGTGATCGACCCCAGCAACTCTCGGGTCGTGTACGCGGGACTCTGGAACACACGCCGACCGCCGTGGTTCACCTACGCGCCGACAAATGGACCGGGTGGAGGGGTCTTCAAGTCCGTGGACGGCGGCGCTACGTGGAGACAGCTCACGGTGGGCTTGCCCGCCCAGGGGATCGGGCGCACGGGCATCGCGGTGGCGCCATCGAATCCGCAACGCGTGTATGCCGTGGTGGACTGCCTCGTTCCCGATCCAGCGGCGCCCGCGCCGGCACCGTCGGCAAATGCCCGAGTGGGTCAGCCGCAGCCTGGCCAGGGTGGCTTCTTTCGCAGCGAGGACGGAGGTGAGACGTTCGCAAAGGTGTCGGGCGACCAGGCGCTTTGGGGACGCGGGTGGTACTTCGAGAAGGTCACGGTCGATCCGAAAGATGCGGACACGGTGTACGTGCCGAATGTCGCCGTCAACCGCTCCAAGGATGGCGGCATGACGTGGGTCGCCATGCGCGGGTCGCCCGGCGGAGACGACTACCATCAAGCATGGGTGTCGCCCGATGATTCGAACACCATGATTGTCGCAAGCGATCAGGGCGCGATCGTCACGCGTAACGCCACCGCCGATGACGCGCGCACCATTACGTGGAGCTCGTGGCTCAACCAGCCCACGGCGCAGCTGTACCACATTTCCGTGGATTATCGCTTCCCGTACTGGGTGACCGGCGCCCAGCAAGACAGCGGGGCGGTGGGCGTCCGCTCCCGCGGCAAGTTCGCCGAGATCTCGATGCGCGATTGGGAGCCGATAGGCGCGGGTGGCGAAAGCGGATACACGGCAGGCGACCGCTTGCATCCGGGCGTGATCTACGGCGGTGCCGGAAGCTGCTACGATCTCGAGACGAATGCGCCGAAGCCTGGTACGACGTCGCCGCACGCTCCGCAGGGGGAAACGCTACGCGCCGATTGGACCCAGCCCCTGGTCTTCTCGCCCGCCGATCCGCGTGCGCTCTACTACGCCGCGCAGTATCTGTTCAAGAGCACCGACGGCGCAAAGACGTGGACGCAGATCAGCGCGGACCTCACGCGTCCCGCGGCCCCGCCGCCAGCGAACCTGGACGCGGCCGCGGCCGCTCAGCTGGATCGTAACGGCACGAGAGGCGTCATCTATACGGTCGCACCGTCGCCGGTGAGCGCGGCAGTGATCTGGCTCGGCACCGACGACGGCCTGATCTACCACACGCCGAATGACGGCAAGACGTGGCTCGACGTGACGCCCGGCGCCCTGACGCCGTGGAGCCGAGTGACGACCGTGGAGGCGTCGCCTCATGATGTGAAGACTGCGTACGCGACTGTGGATCGCCACCAGCTGCAGGACTACGATCCGTACATCTATCGCACGCGGGACATGGGTCGGACCTGGAAGAGGATCACCACGGGGCTGCCCGCCGGCATATACGTGCACGTCGTGCGGGAAGACCCGGTACGTCGCGGATTGCTCGTTGCCGGCACGGAGCGCGGCGTTTTCATGTCGCTCGACGCGGGAGATAACTGGCAGCCGCTGCAACTCAGTCTGCCCGTCACGTCGGTGCGCGATTTCCAGATCTACGGCAACGATCTGATCGTCGGCACGCACGGCCGTGGCATATGGGTCATCGATGACATCAGCCCGCTGCGTCAAATCACCGATGCCGTGCTGGCGTCGGATGCGCATCTGTTCAAGCCGGCCAACGCGATCACCTACGCTCAGGGCGGAGACAACGGGACCCCGTTGCAGCAGGACGAGCCGCACGCACAGAATCGACCGAATGGCGCGTTCATCGACTACTACCTCAAAGCGGCGCCAGGCACGCCGGTAACGCTGGAGATCGTGGACGCGGGCGGAAAAACGCTGCAGATGTTCTCGAGCGATCCATCGCGGCAGCCGCCTTCGGGCGGAGGGCGCGGAGGACGTGGACGCGCTGGTGGCGGCGGCATCCCCAACCTCTCCCCACTCTGGCGTGAAGCGCCCGAGCGCTTCTCCGCAGCGCCCGGTCTGCATCGCGTCGTGTGGAACCCGGTGGGGCCGCCCCCAGGCGGTTCACCCGATGAAGATGGCGCGCCGCGTCGTGGTGCGCCGTTGACCGGCACGTTTACGGCCCGACTTTCCGCAAACGGTCGGAGTCAATCGCAGACGTTCGTGGTCAGCGCCGAAACGCGGGCGAAGTAGGCACTCGACGAATTGGGCAGTCTCACTTCACGCCGCATTCAACACCAGCAACGCGAACGTTGCCAGCCAGTGCTCGCCTGCAGAGTCCCCGCTGATGTGGGGATAGCTTGCGTCGAAAAGCGTGTCGGCCGTCGCCTGCATCAGCGGCACTCGCGCATCATCGCTGCTGAACGTCATCGCCAGCGACCGCCAGCACCAGGCCCGGCTCAGGTTCAGACCGTCGAGGTGTGCGAGCGTTTCGTCACCGCGGTCGCTGACAATGGCCGGCGCGAACAGCGTGCCCGGATCGCCCGACGCGATCCGTGGCAGGAATCGATCAAACCAGGACGTAAACGCGATCGGGTCCAACACGCGCCGCATGCACTCGGCTTCCATCAACGCCGACGACAGGAACTCGTCCCCAGCGGGTTCCGACGCCTGTTCGTCGACATCCTTCGCGAACCAGGCCACCGCTCGCCCTCGCAGGAGTCGCGCGAACCGCTTGTCGTCCACGGTATCCGCATACTCCAGCGCCAGCGCGATCGCGAACGCGGAATTGAAGTGCGTCCCGGCGCGAATCGGATGTGTCGCCCCCGGAAGCAAACCCGTGAAGCGGCCCACGAACGCGCGCGCGAGCGGTTTGATCGCCGTTGACCATGGTCGGGCGTCGGCCTGGTCATGACGCGTCAGCTCGGCCGTGAGCATCAAGAGCCACGCCCAATCGCATGGCCGCTCGATTCCTGCACGATTCGTCTCACCGAGATGGGCTATCTCCGTCGCGACGTGTATTTCGGTGAACTGCCGCTGGAACAGCTGCCGAATGAGCGCCGCCTCAGCGATGCGGGGATGGCATCGTAGCACCGTCGCGAGCAGCCAATAGCCGTGCACGCAGCAGCGCCAGTCGTCGCTGCCAAAGATGCTGGGATGCAGCGCCCGGGGTGTGCGCGCGTCGCCCGGGCCGTTGAGGACGTGATCGGACGTGTTCGGATACTCCCGCTCCACGTGCACGAGCGCGTGTCGGGCGAATGTCGACGCAACCGCCGCCGTGAACGCGAATTCGCTCATTACTGCCGTGATCGGAATGGAGGGCAAGCTTCAGGTCGACACGAGGGCCCGTCCGACCGGTGCGGCCCGTGGCGGACTGACGTTTGCCACGCCGAGCCCCGCCAACCCGAGTTGGAGCACGACGGCGAGCCGCTCCAGCAGCGCATAGCGTTGCTGATACTGGGAGCGCTTGTTGGTCTTGATCTCGCTCATACTGCGCGATGCATGGCGACGAGGAAGGTCGTACAGCCCATCCTCGGCGGGCACGCCACCACTCTCCAGCCAGAGCTCGTCATACGCCAGGCGAGGGCGCCGCGCGCGATTGAGCGCGTAGTCGCGATGCCGGGACACGTGCGTAGCGTTGCCGAGTGCACGGATACCGTCGAGGTGCCACGCGGCGCCGAGCTGCTGCGCCACGAACAGCAGGAATGCGCGTGGCCGCAGTCCGTGAAAGGACTTCGTCACGTCCTTGATGACACTCTTGTCGGCGCGCTTGGGCAGTCCCTGAGTGCCGCCGATGAGCAGCACGCAGGCGCCGTCCGTCTGTCGACGCAGCACAAACGTCATGGAGGACACCGGCACGTCGTGCCGCTCACTGAACAGCACGAGGCTATGCTCGCCCTCCTTTCTGAATTTGCCGTCACTGAGGCAGCGGAGTCGGAAGGAGTCGCCATCCGACGTGTTGAACCGTGCCAGCTCCAGGCCGTTGCGACTGCAGATATCCAGGAAGGCACTCCGCGTCACCTGCGACGACAGGTAGCGATAATGCTCTCTCAGGATCGACAGCTTTTCGTCGTTGATGCATCCGGGCGTGAGGTACGGACGAATGATCTTCTTGTACAGGCTGGGATTGGCGCGCGCGACGGGGGCCATGAGAGGCTCATCGAGCCATGCATACCATTCGTCCGCTGACGGATGGCAGGAGACGCTCCGCATGACGAAGAGCGCGCGATCGGCAGCGTCCTTGAGCCCACTCTTGGGGTAGACCCTGCGCGCGGCGCGGACGAAGCGCTTGACCGACGCCGGCCAGACACCAATCGACGATGTGCGATCATGCATTGGAGTGGCCTTGCTACAACGGATACGCGGAGAGGAAGTGCGGGTAATGCATCTACCCCTGGAACACGCGCAACGTTCGGCGGGGGCGGGATTCAATTCGGGCGCGGGACCAGATCCTCCCGACATCATGCACGCGCGGGAATCGCGAGTCGCGCTTTGGCGCAGAATTCTTTCTTCAACATAGCGGAATGCAACAACGGATACGAGCGGTTGGCAGCGGCGCGCGAATCCGGCGAGGCGCCGCCAGTCGCGCCGAAGTGCCCCTCAGCAGTTCCCGATCGCTTGGTCGAGCCGAGGCAACATTCTCGTGATCGCGTCCGGTGAGACGGCCCCGACGGAGAGACGGAACCACCCTGTGTCCTCCGTCACGCCGAATGCCTGAAACGGCACAATTGCGACGCCGGCTGCCGCAAGGAGGTAGGCACGGACGTCCTCATCCGAGTCGAGGACGCTGCCATCGGTCGTGGTTCGTCCTGCGAGTGCGAAGCGCGCGCTCAGGTAAATCGCCCCTTCGGGGGCAAGCACCTCCACCGGTCGGCCGGCGTCGCGCATCGCGGACAGACCCGCGTGCAACAGGTCGAGCCGCTCGCGCAGCCCGGCCACGATGCGGCTCCGATAGCTGCGCATCGCGCCATCGTCGCCGAGGAGCATCGCGACGGCGGCCTGTTCCGCTTTCGGCGCCCACGCGCCCACATGGCCGAGCAGCCCACTCATGGGGGCAGCGACGTCCGGTGGAGCAACGATCCAGCCCACACGTACTCCCGTTGCGGCCAGCGCCTTGGAAATGCCGTCGATATAGACGGTATACGGCGCCACCTCGGGACACACGGCTATGGGATGGTAGTGCGTCGTGCCACCGAACGTGAGTGTCCAATACACCTGATCGTACATCAAGAACAGGGGCCGCTCGCCGCCGGCGCGCCGAGCATTCTCCTCGACGACGAGCTCGCAGATGCCGCGCAGCTGGTCGGCGCCAAATGCCGTGCCTGTCGGGTTGAGAGGGGAACACAGCACCAGCAGCCGGGCCCCGCGCACGGCGTCTTCGAGTGACTTGCGTGTCGGCAGAAAATTGGACGACGCATCACACGAAATGCGGACGCCCCGGGCGGCGCTCAAGTGCACGTAGTGGTTGTTGTTCCATGACGGCGTGGGGTACACTACCCGGTCGCCGGGGTCGATCAACGAGGCGTACGTCGCATAGATGCCGGGACGCGACCCTCCGGTGACGACCACGGACGCAAGGTCGGGCGTGAATCCGAGTTCGCGGCCATAAAGCGTCCGGATGGCCTCGCGTAGCGGAAGCGTTCCATCCGACGGCGGATAGTTCGTTTCCCCTCGACGCAACGCGTCCACGATGCCCTGTTCGAGCTGCTCGGGAATCCTGAATTCCGACGGGCTGAAATCGCCGACGGTCAGGTTGCAGATGTCACGTCCCCCCGCCGCGAGCGTCCGGACGTCGGCGGCGATCTTCAGGATTTCGGACCCGACGAGCGATGCCGCGATCGCCGACGCGCGGGAACCCGTTGCACTGCGCTCGGGAGCCGAACTCGTCGGGGTGTCGCGCACGGAGATTGTCATGTCGGAAGATACGAAATCCCGACACGGTTTGCAGGCCGAATGGCGAAAACCACCCTTGCCGTCACGGGTCGCGGGGGGGCAAATTCGCGAACTATGACTACTCGGCGAAAGTTCATCGGCGCCCTTGGCGGGGCGGCAGTTGGAACGCTGGCCCTCGGCCGCTTCCAGTCCCTCGCCGCCGCGCTGGCCGGCGGGAGTCTGGACGCCGTCGGCATCCAGCTCTACACACTTCGCTCGCTGATGGAGCAGGACCTGGAACGCACCATCGCGCGCGTGGCCGAGATCGGCTATCGCGAGGTGGAATTCGCGGGGTACTTCGGTCGGACCTCGACGCAGATCCGAAACGTTCTCGCCGCCAACCACCTTACCTCCCCATCCGCACACTCGCCGTTGCCGGCGAGCGATGACGCGTGGTCCATCGCACTGGATCAGGCTGCGGAAGTGGGACACGGGTGGATCGTCATGCCGTGGTTGGACCCGTCGCAGCGGAATGGACCGGAGATTTGGCCACGTCTCGCGGACCGATTGAACCAATTGGCCGCAAAGGCCAGAGATCGGGGACTTCGCTTCGCGTATCATAACCACGACTTCGAGTTCGTACCGTTCGGCGACGGAACCGGCCTCGATGTCCTGTTGTCGAGGACCGATCCCAGTCTGGTGGACTTCGAGATGGACCTGTATTGGGTGGTGAAAGCGGGCGCCGATCCCCTGGGCCTCATCAGGCGCTATCCCCGCAGGTTTCCGCTGATGCATGCCAAGGACGCAACGCCGACGCCGGCGCGAGATATGACCGAGGTGGGCGCCGGGACGATCGACTTCAAGACAATCTTCGAGAACGCGGGCCTCTCGGGCATGCAACACGTGTACGTCGAGCACGACTCGGCGGTCGATCCGATCGAGTCCGCGCGAGTCAGCTACCGGTACCTCGCCGCGCTGCGCTACGAGTAAATCCCTGGCCGTTCGTGCCGCGAGCGGATATGGCGTCGATGGCAAGAGTCGTCGCCGCCGTTCGAAGTGACAAACAATGGAGATCGTGATGGCTGAACGTGGAGCGGCAACGGATTACGACGTCTGCATCGTCGGTTCTGGCGCGGGCGGCGGCATGGCTGCGTACGCGCTGACGCAGCAGGGAGCCAAGGTCGTGATGCTCGAGGCGGGTGGCGAGTGGTACGCCTCGAAGGACTCGAAAATGATGGTGCCCGCCTTTGCCTCGCCGAGGCGGGGCGCGTCGAACCGCAACCGTCCCTTCGGCGAATTCGACGCCTGTGACGGCGGGTGGGACATCGAAGGCGAGCCGTTTACGCGTGCGCCGGGCACCCAGTTCAGCTGGTGGCGCGGTCGCATGCTCGGAGGACGCACGAACCACTGGGGACGCATTTCGCTCCGCTTCGGCCCCGATGACTTCAAGGGCAAGAGCAAGGACGGGCTCGGCGACGATTGGCCGATCTCCTATGACGACATCGCGCCGTACTACGATCGCGTGGACGACCTCATCGGCGTGTTCGGCTCGCGCGAAGGGCTGCGCAATCATCCGGATGGAAATTTCCAGCCGGCGCCGCGTCCGCGCTGCTACGAATTGCTGGTGAAGAAGGCAAGCGACCGGCTGAACATCACCTGTATTCCGTCGCGCCTCTCCATCATCACCAAGTCCATAAACGGGCGTGGAGCGTGTCACTATTGCGGCCAATGCAATCGCGGCTGCGCGGTGAAGGCAAACTTCTCCAGTCCCGATGTGCTCATCGGGCCGGCGCTCAAGACCGGGCGGCTCACGCTCATCACGCACGCGATGGCTCGCGAAGTCATGGTAGGCAAGGACGGCCTGGCTACCGGCGTGGCCTACGTGGACAAGAAGACCGGCGCCGACCGACACGTGAACGCAAAGGTCGTCGTCCTGGCCGCGAGTGCGTGCGAATCCGCGCGCCTGCTGCTCAACTCCAGGTCGTCGCGCTTTCCTCAGGGGCTGGGCAACTCCACGGGCTGGGTCGGCAAGGGCCTTACCGACACCACCGGCACGGACGTCTCCGGTTTCATCCCGGCGATGATCGACCACGTTCCGCACAACGAGGACGGTGTCGGCGGCATGCACGTGTACATGCCCTGGTGGCTCGACAACAAGAAGCTCGACTTTCCGCGTGGCTACCACATCGAAGTGTATGGCGGCCCGGGCGCGCCCGGGCTCGGGTTCATGGGCGGCATTGCCAACTATCCGGGTGGTGGCGGCTACGGACAGTCGCTCAAGCAGGACTACCGCAAGTACTACGGGGCCACGATCGGATTTTCCGGACGCGGTGAGCAGATTCCCAATGAGAACTGCTACTGCGAGATCGATCCCACTGCCGTGGACCAGTGGGGCATACCAGTGCTGCGTTTTCACTGGAAGTGGAGCGACTACGAGTACAACCAGTCAAAGCACATGCAGGAGACATTTCGGTCGCTCATCCACGAAATGGGCGGCGAGGTCTTCTCGCCGATGCCGACGAAGGAGCAGGGCTACGGACTCTCCACGGGCGGCTCCATCATTCACGAGCTCGGATGCGTGCAGATGGGGAGCGATCCGAGCCGGTCCGTACTCAACGCGAATTGCCAGGCGCACGATTGTCGGAACCTCTTCGTCGCCGACGGCGGCCCGTTCGTCACGCAGGCCGACAAGAACCCCACGTGGACGATTCTCGCACTGTCCTGGAAGACATCCGACTTCATCACCCAGCAGCGCAAGGCAGGTGCACTATGACCGACCTCAATCGCCGCGATGCCTTGAGGGTCTTGGGCGTCGCTCCGCTGGCGGGCATGCTGGATTGGTCCGCGCCCGGCGTGGCCCGAGCCAGTCGGATGATCGACCGGCTCAACGAGACCGCCGAGACCTCCTCCTACGCTCCGAAGTTCTTCAACGCGCACGAGTGGAAGACCGTCCGCACCCTGGCCGACATCATCATTCCGAAGGACGAGCACTCTGGCAGCGCGACCGACGCGAAGGCGCCCGAGTTCATGGATTTCATGCTCGCGGAAAAGGACACGAGCGAAAACTCGAGAGTCCAGATGCGCGGTGGACTCGCGTGGCTCGATACGGAGATGCGTTCGCGCTTCGGCTCCGGCTTCATCTCGAGCACCGATTCGCAGCGTCGGCAGGTGCTGGACGACATCGCCTTCGGGAAGAAGGTGAAGCCCGAACTCCGCCGTGGCGCCGCGTTCTTCGATCGATTCCGCGCGTCGGTGGCGTCAGCGTTCTACTCGAGCGCCATGGGCTGGCAGGATTTGCGCTATGTCGGCAACGTGTTCAATCCTGGCTGGAATGGCTGCCCGCCCGAGGCGACGCGGAAGTTGGGGGTCAGCTACGAAGAATTCGATGCGAGCCTGGAGAAGTCACGCAAGGGAAACCGATAAACCCCGCAACGTCACCACGCGCGGTTACAAGTACGAGGACGCCGTCAACGTTTTCCCCGTGATCTGAATGACGTCTCACCGCCTTGGTGTCGGGTTCGTTGGTAGCGGTTTCATCGCCAGATTCCACATGCTCGGGTGGAGGGGCGTTCGCGATGCGGACGTCCTCGGCGTCTGGAGCCCGAACGCGAAGAATGCCGCCGCCGCCGCGCGGTATGCCAACGAACTCGATGTCGGCGCCGCCAAGGTGTACACGTCCATCAGCGACATGGTGGCCGATCCCGCCATCGACGCGATCTGGCTCACCGGGCCGAATCAGGCGCGCATCGAAAACGTGCAGGAAATCGTGGACGCGCTCGAGCGCGGCCGCGGCACGCTCAAGGGCATCGCCTGCGAAAAGCCGCTCGCGCGCAACGTCGCCGAAGCGAAAGAGATCCTTCGGATGGTGAAGAAGGCCGGCATCATGCACGGCTATCTCGAAGACCAGGCCTTTGTGCCACAGGTGGAAAGGGGGCGCGCGCTGATCTGGGCGCGCGGCGCCGCCACCACCGGACGCCCCTACCTCGCGCGCGCCGCGGAAGAACATAGCGGACCGCACACGCCCTGGTTCTGGCAAGGCGCGTTGCAGGGCGGCGGTGTGCTGAACGACATGATGTGTCACTCCGCGCTCGTCGTGCGGCAACTGCTGACCAAGCCGGGACAGTCGCTGACCACGGTCACGCCCAAGCGCATCACGGCGCACATCGCCTCGCTGAAGTGGACGCGGCCCGAATACGCCCGGAAGCTTGCGAAGGCACACCGCGGCGTGGACTACACAAAGGCGGCCAGCGAAGACTTTGCCAGCATGCACGTCGAGTTCGAGACGAACGACGGATACACGGTGATCGGCGAGGCGACCACGTCGTGGAGCTTTGTTGGCGCAGGACTGCGTCTCTCCACCGAGCTCCTTGGCCCCGAGTATTCGATGGAGTGGAACTCGCTCGATGCGGGCCTGAAGCTCTTTTTCTCACGCGAAGTGAAAGGGCGCGCTGGCGAGGATCTCGTCGAGAAGCAGAACGCCGAAGTCGGACAGATGCCCGTCGTCGCCGATGAGGCGGTGGCATACGGCTACGAGGCGGAAGACCGGCACTTCGTGCGGTGCTTTCTCGGCAAGGAAGAGCCGCTACTGACGTTCGACGATGGCCTCGACGTGGTAAAGATGCTGATGACGGCCTACAAGAGCGCCGAAGAGGGACGCACCATCGACTTCCCGCCGCGCGGCCTGGACAAGTTCGTCCCCGCCGTGGCTCGCGGCGCGTGGAAGCCTCCCAAGCAGGGCCGCTGACGTCGTGGCAGTACTGGTCGAAGCATGCGTCGACGCGATTGACGCGGCGCTGGAAGCGGCACGCGGCGGTGCCGGACGAATCGAGCTATGCGGCGAGCTACTGCAGGGCGGAGTGACGCCAAGCGCGGGGCTCATCGGAGCGGTGCTGGATAGGGTGCGGATTCCGCTGTTCGTCCTCATCCGACCGCGCACGGGCGACTTCCTGTACACCTCCGATGAGCGGGACGTCATGCGACGCGATATCGCGATGGCGAAATCGCTTGGCGCGGTGGGCGTGGTGCTGGGCGCGCTCACCGTCGCGGGTGACGTGGACGAAGACGCTACGAGTGAATTGATCGCCGCAGCGCGCCCCATGGCGGTGACGTTTCACCGGGCGTTCGACTTTGCGCGCGATCAGGACGCGGCGCTCGACGCGTTGCTGCAACTCGGCGCGGACCGCGTACTGACGTCGGGTGGCTCGGCCACGGCCCTCGAGGGGACCGCAGCCATCAGGCGGCTGGTACAACGTGCGGGTAGAGCCCTCACGGTGCTGGCAGGTGGGTCCATTACGGCGGAAAACGTGGCCGCGGTAACGCTCGCCAGCGGCGTGACGGAGGTACATGTTCGGGGCAGCGAACCCATCGAGAGCATGATGCGATATCGAAATGCCAGCACGACGCTCTCGCGCCTGCCGCCGCCGTCCGACTACGTACGCGTCGTCACGCGCGCCCAAGCGATTCGAAATGTCGTGTCCGCCGCTGGCGGGCGCACGACGTGACCTTCCACTAGCCTTTCCGCATCACCCAGGTGGTCATGCATCGCTGGTCCTGCACGACGGTCGTCTTGAGTGGATCGAGGAGAAGGCCGCCCAGCGTCCTCGTGAGATCGAGCAGGACTGCCTGATCCACCAGGTATCGCTCCGAGCCGTCGGGCAGGCGATAGCGGCGCCCGTTCACATGTTCCACGCGCGACTCCATTCCAATGGATGACGCGAGCCGGCAGAAGAACAGCCCGCCGGCCCTCAGCGCACGCCATGCACCGTTGAGCATTGCGTTGAATTGCTCATCGTCTCGTGCAAAGTGCAGCACCGCGCTACACAGCACCACGTCGGCAACGCCGTCCTGGAACGACATCGACTCCAGCGCTTCGCAACGAAAATGGTCCAGCGGGATATCGGGCCGCACCGCCGAGGCCAGGCGACGGACGTCGTCGATCGCCGCCGCGCTCACGTCCGTGCCGAACACGTCGTAACCCTCGTTGAGCAGATAAACGAGGTTCCGACCACCGCCGCAGCCGGCATCGAGTACGCGCATGCCGGGGGTGATCCGTCCTCGAAGCAACTGGTCGAAAAGGTAGATGTCGATGTTTCCGAACAGGCCCTGAATGTCCCTAGGCGACATGCGAGCTGGCCACCGCCGCTATCCCGCCATCGGCTTGAACACCCCAGCGTCCGCCGTGCGCCCCGGCTTGAACAGCGCCGCAAAGATCAGCAGCACCGCGAACGCGCCAATCGCCGGCACCAGCCAGATCGCGAACCAGTCATGGTGCATTACCCCGCCAACAGGGTGCGTGTTTGCGTCCACGACGACGCCGGAAAGCCACGACCCAATGGCTTGGCCCGCGCCGAGCGTGACGAGCGCAATGAATCCCTGCGCCGCGGCGCGAATCTTCACGTCCGCCCGTTGGTCGACGTAAATCTGCCCGGTGACGAAGAAGAAATCGTAGCAGACGCCGTGCAGCAGGATGCCGATGTACAGCATCCACATGGCGGAGCCGGCGTTGCCATTGGCGAAGAGCAGGTAGCGCGTGGTCCAGGCGGCCATGCCGATCAGCAGCATCTTCTTTACGCCAAGTCGCACGAGGAACCATGGCATGAGCAGCATGAAAAAGATCTCCGACATCTGCCCGAACGTCATCTTGCCCGCGGCGCCGGTCACGCCGATTTCATTCAGAAATGGGTTGGTGAACGCGTAGTAGAACTGGAGCGGGATGCAGAGCAGGAACGACCCGAGCACGAACACGGCGAACGATCGGTCCTTGAGGAGCGCCAGCGCATCCAGCCCGAGCACGTCACGCGCCGACAGCGGCTTGCCGGCGGCGTGCGGCGGCGTATGCGGGAGCGTGAGACAGTAGAGCGCCATCACGACGGACGCGACGGCGCCCATCCGCAATGGGAGCGCGGTGGCGTCCGCACCAAGGCGTCCGATCGTGAGTCCCACCGCGATGAAGCCGATCGTCCCAAGCACCCGTATGCTCGGGAATTCACGCGACGGGTCTTTCATGTTGTCGAACGAGATGGAGTTCGTGAGGGCCAGCGTCGGCATGTAGCAGAGTGTGTATGCCAGGAAGATCCACGCGAACCCCGAAAACGTCGTCTGCATCGTGGCGAAGTACAGCAGCGCAGCGCCGGACAGGTGCAGAAAAGCGAGCACGCGCTCCGTCGAGAAGAACCGGTCCGCGATCATGCCGACGGCAAACGGCGTGAGGATCGCCGCAATCGCGGGCGTCATGTACGCGAGTCCGACCTGCGTTCCGGTGGCGTGCAGCGTATTGCCGAGAAAGGTGCCGAGCGTCACGAGCCACGAGCCGTAGATGAAATACTGGATGAACATCATGGTCGAGAGGCGCAGTCGGATTCCGCTCATGGGAGCACCCGGATCCTGAGATTGCGAAGCGCCAACATCCCGTGATGGTCGCCCTGAATTCCGATGTACCCTGCCTTGGCCAGGCCGTAGTTCGGCCACTCGCCGAACTTGCTGGCCTTCACCCTCGCCTTCCAGTCCGGACTGCCGAATTCATACTCCACCACCTTTTGTCCGTTGAGCCAGTGCTCCACGTGCGTACCGCTCACCAGAATTCGCGTGGTGTTCCACTCGTTCGGCCCGCGCACCACGCCGGCCGGCGGCGCATAAAGTCCGTACGCCGACGCGGCAGCGGTGAGACGATTGCGGCCGTCAGGGGCGTGCGCATCATCGAGCAACTGGTATTCCGGCCCGCTCCAATAAATGTGCTCGTACTCCTCGGTTGCGCGATAGAAGATGCCGGAGTTTCCACCCTCAGCGAGCTTCCAGTCGAGCGAGAGTTCGAAGTTGGCGTACGGCTCTCGCGAGACAAGGTCTTCCGCTTCGCCCGACTTGATGATCGTTCCGTCCACGATGTTCCATCCCGTGGGTACCTGTTGTGACTTGTAGCCGCGCCAGGCGTTCAGGGACTTCCCGTCGAATAGCGAGCGCCATCCCGCGGCGCGGTCCGCCTCCGACAGCGTAGCGGACGACCCGCTCGGCTGTACGCTTGGCGGCGACGAGCCCGCGCATCCAGCCAGAGCGGTAACGACAAGAACGGTCAGGATTCGGCGCGACACGAGAATGAGCATTCTTTCCTCGAGGGTGGTGATGGGAACGCGCCTCTTGCGCGCCTTGGTAAGAGGGAGGGACCAACGCACCTACACAAGAGGGACGGCAAAACCCCGGCGATTTGCCGACGTGAGCCGCGCCCCTCGGCGCTCCCTGCCGCCGTGAAGTGGCGGCCCGCGCGACCCGTTGGTCGTGCCGCCACATCGCGTCCGTGTTGGATCCCCGGTAATTGACGCGCGCAAAACGCCGCCATTTACACGGGGGACCTGTCGGTGCAGTATGGGACTCCCTCAGCGGAGTGCTCCCATGCGCGGCCTCATGATGGACTCCCCTTTGACGCTGTCGGCCCTGCTACGCCACACGGAGCGTCTGCACGGGACGCGCGAAATCGTCAGTCGCCGCGCTGACCGCTCGCTGCATCGGTACACGTATCGGGACTGCCTGCGCCGCGCGCGTCAGCTCGGCGCCGCCCTTCGTGGTCTGGGCCTGAAGCCGGGTGACCGCGTCGCGACCTTCGCCTGGAATCATCACCGCCATCTCGAAGCGTGGTTCGGCGTGCCCACCGCCGGCTTCGTGATGCACACCTTGAACATCCGCCTGCATCCCGACGATCTCGCCTATATCGCCCGCGATGCGGGCGATCGCGTGGCACTCGTGGACGAAGTGCTGTGGCCACAATTCGAAAAGTTCGCCGGACGCGCAGGCTTCGAACACGTGATCGTCATGAGCGAGCAAGGCGTCTCACCCGCCGGCGCATTGGACTACGAAGCGCTCCTCGAAGGGAGCGAACCGGAGCCCTTTGTGGATATCGCGGACGAAAACTCCGCCGCCGCGATGTGCTATACGTCCGGCACGACGGGTCGGCCCAAGGGCGTGGTCTATTCGCACCGCTCGCAGGTCCTCCACACGATGATGAGCGCAGCGCCGGATGTGTTCGGCGCCATGAACTCGGACACGGTCCTTCCCGTGGTTCCCATGTTTCACGCCAATGCCTGGGGCATTCCATATTCTGCCGCGATGGTGGGCGCGGTGCAGGTGCTGCCGCACCGTTTCCTCGACGCCGCCAGCATCGTGGAATTGCTCGAGTCGGAGCGCGTGACCCTCACGGCTGGCGTCCCGACCATCTGGCTGGGCATTCTCGACTATCTGGACGCCAACCCGACCAGGCACGACCTCTCGGCGTTGCGGTGCATGGTGATCGGCGGCGCCGCTGTGCCCGAATCGATGATTCGGTCGTACGAAGAGAGGCACAACCTGCGGATCATGCAGGGCTGGGGCATGACGGAGATGTCGCCAATGGGCTCGTTCACGACTGACAGAGCCGGCGCTCCGCGAAGCGGACCCGCCAGCCATCGCTATCGGGCAACGCAGGGTCGCCCCGTTCCGTTCGTGGAAATCCGGGCGCGCGGCGACGAGGGACTGGTTCCGTGGGACGGAGTCACCATGGGGGAACTGGAAGTGCGCGGTCCGTGGATCGCGAGCGCATACCACGGGCAGAGCGCCGATGCCGCGTTCACGGACGACGGCTGGTTCCGAACCGGCGACATCGTGACCATCGCTCCAACAGGCGAACTGCAGATTCAGGATCGCTGCAAGGATCTGGTCAAGTCCGGCGGCGAGTGGATCAGCTCCGTGCTGCTGGAGAACCACCTCATGGGACATCCCCACGTGGCCGAAGCCGCAGTCATCGCGGTGGCGCACCCACAATGGCAGGAACGGCCGCTCGCGGTGGTCGTACCCCGTGCGAACTGCACGCCGAACGTGGACGAATTGCGCGAATTCCTCGCCGTGCAATTCGCACGCTGGTGGATTCCCGATGCCTTCGTCATCACCGACGCGCTTCCACGCACGGCAACGGGAAAAGTGCGGAAGCTCGATCTCCGGGCCATGCATGCCAACGCGTACGCCGGCGCCAGTCGGGTAGTGGACGAGCTGCCGAGAACTGCGTAGCTCCCACGTCCGACCGGCGGTTGTGGCGCGTCAGCCCGCTTCATCAGCGCCGGCAATCCACTACCACGCGCCCGAAATCAGCTAGCCGCGAAACAGCCAGCTCACCTTGGCGAAGAATCCATCGCTGACGCGCCGCAGACGGCGGAACGCGAGGGCATCGGGCTCCGTGAGGCTGTTGCCGTAACCGACAAACACCACCGTGCCCGGCGCCGGCTGGTACGAGAACAAACCATCCACGCGCACGCCGTTCGTGCGTTGATCCGAGCTCACGACATAGTGGCCCGGCGTGCCGATGGCGATCGGTGCGCCGGTGCTGTAGTCCACGAGCGGAAGTCGTCGTCGCGACTCGTACTGCGCCACCAGACGCAGGAACACGGGGCGACTCACCTGGTACTCGGTCTTCACGCGGGGAATGCGCGCCGTGGCCACCACGACGCCGTCGCGTTCGCGTGTGAGCGCACTCGACTGGTATGACGCAGAGAGACGCAGCTGCTGGCTCGGATGCCAATCGACGTTCGCCGCCGCATCCCGCCGCCGCACGACGTCGATTTCCGAGAAATCCACGTCAGTCCCGACGGTATACGACACGGAAGCGGCCACATGCTGATACTGCGGCGTGAACACGCCTGCCTTCACGTTCGCCGTGGACAGCCGGACGGGAAGAATGAACGGAACCGTGTCGCGCGTGCCGGCGACAGCCACGGTCGCGTACTGCGCGGGATCGAACGCAAAGGTCTGGATTGAAGGCGTGGCCGTCACGATCCAGCCGCCGCGAAAGGTGAAGCTGTTGTCGCTCGACGCGTGGTCCTCGAGCACCGAATGGGCTCGAAAGAATTCGCCGTATTCCCACGTGCCGTCCACGCTCAGGCGCGTGGTGAAGTTCTCCAGTACCGCGCCCGGCGCACCGTACAGCGTGAACCGGTTTGCGATGGACGGTTTCACGAACCCCGTGCGCGCGACGAATCCACTGGCCGCCACGAAATCGCTGCCGATCCCGGTCAGCTGATAGTGAAAGCCGAAATTCCGCCCGGTGCGATCCAGGACCGCCTCCCACAACGGCGCATATGCGGTGGACGAGTCCCCGATGGAGCGCGTCTGGCTTCCCACCGCCTGGAATTGCGCGAAGTACAGTCCGCCGAACAGGTAGCGGGCGTCTACGCCCAGCACACGATTTTCGGCCGGACCATCTCTGCGTTCCGTGTAGACGAGGCCCAGCGTTGCTCGGCCCGCCACGTCGTGCCGCGCGCGGGCGATCAGGAAGGTGGGGCGTCCGACGCCGCTCACCGATGCGCTGCGCGAGTCTTCCGCCGCAAGCACCGCCACATCGGTACCGGCTACGTTGCCGGTGAGCTTCGTCGCTCCGATCGGCTGCGAGATGCGCCGCGTGTAGACCAGCTGGTGCGCGACATCGAACTGCTC
Source organism: Gemmatimonadaceae bacterium (assembly GCA_025362035.1). Lineage (GTDB taxonomy): Bacteria > Gemmatimonadota > Gemmatimonadetes > Gemmatimonadales > Gemmatimonadaceae > AG11. The sequence goes on from JANYIN010000126.1 coordinate 92,015, forward strand.
CAACCCGTCGATGAAGAACGGGCGCTTCTCGGGATAGAAGAGCGCAAAGCGCGGGTCGGCGGCGATCTGCGCCGCGTCGGCCTCCACCTGCGAGAAGTCCGGATGCACCGTCCCGTTGAGGGTGAGACTGCTGTTCACGTCCCACTTCACGTTCCCACCGACATCCTGCGAGCCGACGTACGACCACTCGGCAGGCGGCGCCGCCGTGCCGGCCGCTCCGTCCACGCGCCCGGTGATTTCCGGATTGAACTGGAGCACGAGACCGCGTTGCAGGTCCTCCAGCCCCTCGAGAGTTCCCGACTGGCCGAGAAACGACGCGCTCGCTCGCCGAACCGGCGTCCACGTTTCGGTGTAGCCGCTGTGCTGCACGGTCCGGATCACGTTGATCCCCCAGCGCTGCGTGCGCCGAGCAGGATACCGCAGGGATCGGAAAGGGATGCGCATCTCGATCTCGTATCCGAACTCGGTGAGTCTCCCGCTGGAGGAATACAGAAAGTCGGATGACAGATCCGTCCCGTTGCCGGTGAACGACCCGCCAGCGCCACCAGCCCCGCTTCCTTCGCTGCGAATGCCGTCCCCCTGGATGCCAAGCGGGTTCACGCCGAACACGTGTGCGCGGTGCTTGTCGTCAAAGGTGTCGAGCAGCAGCTGGATGTTGTCGTCACCGGCAATCTTGTCACGGTCGGCGAGCGTGGCGTGCACGGTGGTGCGCGGCTCGCCGTGCGGCTCCCATGCCCGCACGCCGACGTAGAGCGCCGTGGCCGAATGCCACACTAGGACGTCAGTGGAGTCGGGTGTCGGTGCGCCGTCGAGTGGTTGGTAGAGGGAAAAGCCCGTCAGCACGGCGGCGCGCCGCCACTGCGGTTCGTCGAGGTGACCGTCGATCACGACGTCGTCTTCGCCCCGCGGCGAACGGATCGTGGTGCTCCCTTGCCGGGCGTTGTACACAGAGCCGTGCGCGGGGATCGCCGACGCGGCGGCAAGTTGCAGGCAGAGGAGTGCGATCATGAATCCGGGAGCGGCTGGACGCGTCCGACGTCGGCGCGCGGCAGAATAATCTAGCGACATACGGCGTGAACCATCGCGCGCCGCACGCTTGCCGAGACCGAGCGCGCCGTTGCATGTTCACTCACTCCAGCCATCTCACTTCCCGGCATGGAATCACGGGCGGACACGTCCGGGACGACACGGGCTGAAAGGACTATCGAAATGACCGACCTGGTGATTCATGGGCAGCGTATCCTCACGCCAGAGGGGATACGCCCGGGGTGCGTGCACGTGCGCCTGGGAAAGATCGTCGCCGTCACGACGCTCGACGTCGTGCCGCCGACATCGCTGTTCGTGAAGGCGGGTGACAACATCGTGATGGCCGGCGTGGTGGACACGCACGTGCACATCAACGAGCCGGGCCGCACGGAATGGGAAGGGTTCAGCACGGCCACGCGTGCGGCCGCCGCAGGCGGGGTCACGACGCTGTTCGACATGCCGCTCAACAGCATTCCGCCCACCACGTCCCTTGCGGCGCTGCAGGCCAAGCGCGCCGCCGCGCATGCCAAGACGATGGTGAACGTCGGGTTCATCGGCGGTGTGGTGCCCGGAAACCAGGCCGAGCTGCCGGAGTTGCACGCGGCCGGCGTCACGCTCTTCAAGTGCTTTCTCGCGCCATCCGGCGTGGATGAGTTCCGTCCGGTCACGGAGGCGGATCTCCGCGCCGCCATGCCGGTCCTCACGTCGCTGGGCGCCACCCTGCTGGTACACGCGGAACTGGCAGACCTGCTACTCTCCAGCGTTGCCGGGGACACTCGCCGCTACGCGAACTACCTGGCGTCACACCCCGATGCGGCTGAGACGGAGGCGGTAGCACTGATCATCCGGCTTGCCGAGGAATTCGGAACCCGCGTCCACATCGTGCACGTGTCGTCCGCCGCGACGATTCCTCTTCTGCGCGACGCGCGCGCTCGCGGCGTGAAGATCACCGCAGAGACGTGCCCACACTACCTCTGTTTTTCGGCGGAACAGATCGCGGACGGGGAAACGCAGTTCAAGAGCGCTCCGCCCATTCGGGACGCGGCGACTCGCGACGCCCTCTGGCACGCTCTGCTGGCCGGAGAGATTGACATGATCGTCTCGAACCATTCCCCGTGTCCGCCAGCCCTGAAAGACGCCGAGCGCGGCGACTTCTTCTCGGCAAGGGGGGGCATTCCGTCGTTGCGGCTGACGCTGCAAGCCATTTGGCACGAGGCGAAGGCGCGCGGCATCCCGCTGGACTATGTGACAAAGTGGATGTGCTCGGCGCCGGCGGAACTCGCTGGCCTCAGCCACCGGAAGGGCAAGCTCGCCGCCGGATACGATGCCGACATCGTCATCTGGGACGCCGAGGCCCAGGTATGCGTCGACGACATGACGTTGTACAACAAGCATCCGCTCACGCCGTACTCCGGACGCACCCTCACCGGTAAAATCCGGGCGACGTACGTAGGCGGGATGGAGGTCTATCGCGACGGTCTCATGGGCGTGGGAGCGCCGGGACGCCTTATCACCTAGTTTGGCTGCTCGACTCACAACGCTGGCTGGAGCGTTTGGTGTGGTGATGGCCCAGGGCGCGCAAGCGCCGCATCAACGGCCGGTTCTGTGGAAACTCGCCCCGCCGGAATTCGTAAGTCTTCTACGAAAGCAACACGCCTACACCCAATTGTCGCGCGATCCGCGATCAGTCATATGATTTCGACCAAACGTTCGTCCACGGTTACCCTGTCGCTCGTCCCCGTGCTGGCCTCGATCGTGAGCTGCGGCCCTTCCGGTCCAGCCGTCGTTTCTGGCGTCGATCCATGCCTGCCGCAGGTCTACAACAACGTGGCGTGCCAGTACGCAGTACAGCATCAGGGCTACTACTACGGGGGGATGTGGTACCGCCACGTATACGCCATGCCGTTCCTCTACTACAACAACGGGTACGGCGGGTACGTCCGTTCGGGCGGCTCGGTCCGCGCCCTGTCGCCAGGGGCGTACTCGTCGCCGAGCCTGGGAGGTTCGCCGGGACGCACGACGGTGGTGCGCGGTGGATTCGGAGGGATCGGCGAGGCGCACGGCGTGGCGGGGAGCTGAAATGGAACGCATTGTGAGTGCGCCGCGTCCGGACTGGCAGTCCATCGTGGAACAGCGCGGACTCAAGTGGCACACCGGCGCCACACCGTATTGGTCGGAAGACGCATACTACGCCTTTACGACCGAACAGATCGACACCGTGGAACGTGCGACCAACGAGCTCCACGATCGGTGTCTCGAAGCCGTACAGCACGTCATCGACGAGAAGCGCTACGCGGAGCTCAAGATCCCTGAACACGCCATCCCGCTCATCACCAAGAGTTGGGAGGAGGAGCCGCCTAGCGTGTACGGGCGATTCGATCTCGCGTACGACGGCACGTCGCCGCCGAAAATGCTGGAGTACAACGCCGATACGCCGACGGCACTGCTCGAGGTGTCGGTAATCCAATGGGACTGGCTACAGGCTCTGCATCCGGGCGCCGACCAGTTCAACTCGATCCACGAAAAGCTGGTGGCGTATTGGCAGTCCGTGCAGGACAGTCTGGAGACCACCGGTGACCTTGGTCCGCTTGTGCATTTCGCGTCTCTCGACGAGCTCGAAGACGGCATGACGGCCGCCTATCTCGCCGAGACCGCCGCGCAGGCGGGCTTGCAGGTGAAACTGCTTGCCGTCGCGGACATCGGCTGGGATCCGCAGGCCAGAGAGTTCTGCGACCGCGAAGATGTCCGCATCGACACGTTGTTCAAGCTGTATCCGTGGGAATGGCTCATGCACGAGCCCTTCGGCGATCACCTTCGCGTGGCCGAAACCCTGTTGATCGAGCCCGCATGGAAGATGGTGCTGTCCAACAAGGGCATCCTCCCTATTCTCTGGGAGCTGTTCCCAGGACACGGCAATCTTCTTCCCGCCTACTTCGACGAGCCGAACGGCATGTTCGAGTACGTGAAGAAGCCCTTGCTCTCGCGCGAGGGTGCGAACGTCACGGTGCACACGATGAAAGAGCATGTCGAATCCACCGGCGAGTACGGCGCCGAGGGCTACGTGTTCCAGGAACTCGCGCCGATTCCCGACTTTGGTGGCAAGCGTCCGGTGATCGGCAGCTGGATCATCGGACAGGAGGCGGCCGGCATGGGGGTGCGCGAAGCGGACGGATGGGTGACGGGCAACACGTCGCGGTTCGTGCCGCACCTGTTCAAGTGACGGTGCGGATCGCGAAGAGAACCAATTGACGGTGCGGAGAGTATAGCAAGTGCAGGCCATCGCCATCACCTCGCACTACTCCGAGATCGCCATGATCAAGACTGCCCTCCGTGCCATTGCGTTGCTTTCCCTTGCCGTAGCGCCCGCTGTCGCCTCGCCGACCACCGTGACCGCTCCGCTCGACACAGTCGTGTTCGCGGGCGGCTGCTTCTGGGGGGTTCAGGGCGTCTTTCAACACGTGAAGGGCGTGGTGAGCGCCACGTCGGGATATGCGGGCGGAACGGTCGGAAAGCCGTCGTACGAGCTGGTCAGCACGGGCGCCACCGGCCACGCCGAATCGGTGCGTGTCGTCTATGATCCGGCCAGAGTGTCGTATCAGCAGTTGCTGGAAGTCTTCTTCAGTGTTGCGCACGATCCCACCCAGCTCAACCGGCAGGGGCCCGATCACGGGACGCAGTACCGTTCCGCGGTGTTCTACCAGAACGAAGCGCAGCGGAAGGCCACCCAGGAATACATCGCGCAGCTCACCAGAAGTGGCACCGTGAAGCGGCCCATCGTCACGCAGGTAGCCCCGCTGGCCACGTTCTACACGGCGGAGGCGTACCATCAGGACTATGCCACGCTACACCCGAACGAGCCGTACATCGCGTATAATGACGCGCCCAAGATCGCGGACCTCAAGGAGCGCTACGTGTCGCTCTGGAGCGACAAACTCGCGGCGCACTGACCTGCGAACGGTAGGAGGGCGACGCGCAGCGACGCCATCGCCAACCCCTGACCGGAGCATTCAAGCGGCTGCTGGGCTAGTGGGTCGCATTCGTCGGCGAAAACGTCATTGAATGGGGTTATTCACGGGAGTGGACGTCGTTCCGCGCGAGGCCAGGGCGCGGATGGCGCGTATCACGACAGGCCACGCATCGGACTGCGGGGCCACCAGGTCGAAGTGACCCGCCCCCGGCACGACGTCGAGCTTGGAGATGTCGCCCGCGGCGCGCAGATGCTGCACGAAATCGCTGCTCTGCGCCAGTGGAACAATGGCATCCGCCTCGCCATGAACGAGTCGCACCGGCGCGCCAATGGGCAGATGCTCGCGCGGACTGACGGCGCGATAGCGCCCAGGCGCCATCTGCGGCGTCCCGCCCAGTAGCGGCGTGACGGCGGAGTTGCAGCCGCCGGGCTGGGCGCCGTAGGCCGCGAGATCGGTGATGCCGGCGAGGCTGACCACTCCCATCACCTTCAGAGGTGCATGAGCAGACCGAAACAATCCCGTCGCCTCATTCTGGCGACGAGACGCCACCCAGAGCGCAAGCTGGCCACCGGCGGAATGGCCCACGAGAATCACCCGTGCGGAATCCACCCGCGGAAACTTGGTGTTGAGCGCGCGTACGTAATCCACAGCCTTGGCTACGTCGTCGAACGTTCCCGGCCAGCCGCCATTCGGATCGCCGAGACGGCTGTACTCGATCGCCCAGACGGCGAACCCGTGCCCAACGATGGCCGCCGCCGCCGCTGCCACATGCTTGAGATCGTACTGAGCGCGCCAGCATCCGCCGTGAATGAGCACCACCAGCGGAACGGTGTCGCTTCCGGCCGGCAGCCGGAGTTCACCGAACTGCTCCGGCTGCACGCCGTAGGCGATCTTGTAATCGGCCGGGGCTACCGGGGTAGTCGTGAGATCGGAGAAGGCAATCATGCGTTGTTCGCTACCTCGAGCGCTGCGGTGACCGACGCATCCATACGCCGTGACGAGACCTGCAAACGCAACGCCAATGAGAAGGCTGCGCACCTATCGCTGGACCACTCCCGCCCCCGCTCTGGCGTCCGACAATGCCTGGTAAACGAGGTTTGGAAACTTCGCACCGATATCAGAGGAATTCGGTAGCTGATTCAACATGAAGACTATCACTAAATGCTCGGCCGGGTCCACCTTGTAGTTGCTGCCATAGGCGCCTCCCCAGCCGAAGCTCCCTACCGATGCCAGGCCGTCGGTGCCAAGGCGCTCGGTCGTGGCAAATCCGAAACCGAATCCCTGACCCGGGCTGCCGTAAAGCGAGCCGACCTGATTGGTGGTCATGAGGTCCACCATTTTCGGAGACAAATATCGGACCCCGTGCAACGCGCCGTGATTCCGGATCATCTCCAGAAACACCGCATAGTCCGCGGCAGTGGAGACGAGGCCGGCGCCGCCCGCAAAACTTCGGCGCGGCCCGTCCACGTAGTTGCCCTGCCCCCGCGGCCCGTCGGGCGCGCGCACGGCGTGCCCGGT
>JANYIN010000030.1 GCA_025362035.1 Gemmatimonadaceae bacterium
GGAACCACTACGGTGGCGGCGGTGAGCGGCGTCGCGAGCTTCACCAATCTGACCATCGCCACGCCGGGCACCGGGTACGTGCTCACCGCGACGGCATCGGGCCTCACCGGCGCGTCCACACCGGCGTTCAACATCGTTACCGGTTCGCCGACGTCGCTGGTTCTGATCTCCGGTGGTGGGCAGTCCGGCGCCGCCGGCGCCACGCTGTCTCCGGTAACGGTGCTGGTGACGGACGCCGCGGGCAACGCTCGGCCCGGCGCGACCGTGAACTTCGCCGCATCCAACGGTGGCTCGGCGAGTCCGATTTCGGGTGTGACGAGCGCCGCCGGTACGATCTCGACGACGTGGACGCTTGGCGCCACGGCCGGCGCGCAAACGCTGACGGTCACGAGCGCTGGACTGCCAACGCTGACGGTGAACGCCACGGTCACGAGCACCCTGAATCACTGGGTGATTTCGCAACAGCCGGCGGCCACGCAGACGGCTGGCGCAGCGGTCACGCCGGCCGTGGTGGGACAGCTCTTCACGCCGGCCAACGTGTTGGTCACGTCGTACACGGGTACCGCGTCGCTGGCCATCGGCGCCAATCCCGGTGGTGCAACGCTCAGCGGCACGACGAGCGTGAATGCGGTGGCCGGATCGGCGACGTTCACCGGCGCTTCGCTGGACAAGGTCGGCACCGGCTACACGTTGACCGTCAACGCGTCAGGCACCGTCGCCGCCGCGTCGAACGCCTTCAACGTCATTCCGGGCGCGGCGTCCACCATCGCCATCCAGTCCGGCAACAATCAAGCGGGCCAGCCGTCCACCGCGCTGTCGGCGCCGGTGGTGGTGAAAGTCACGGATGCAAACGGCAACCTGGTATCGGGTGTGTCGGTCGGGTTCGCGGTCAGTGCCGGCGGCGGCTCGGTCGGGACGCCGACGGCCACGACCAACGCGAGTGGTCTGGCGTCCGACACGTGGGTGCTGGGCGCGTCCGGGCCGCAGACGCTGTCGATCACGTCCACCGGGCTTTCGGGTTCGCCGTTGTCGGCCAGCGCCTCGCTGGGCGCCGGCACGCTGGTGAGCACAGTGGTGAGCCCACACTTCGATACGCTCACCTCCATCAGCGACACGTATCAGCTCGCGGCGTCAGGACGCGACGCGGCGAACAACGTGGTGTCCGGAACATGGACCTGGGTCAGCCGCGCATCGACCGTGACAGTGAACGCCTCGGGGCTAGTGACCGCGGTGGCCAATGGCAGCACGTACGTGGTCGCCACTGAATCGGGCGGCACGAAGGATTCTGCACTGGTCGTGGTGCAGCAGCAGATCGCGAGCGTGAACGTCACGCCTGGCAACCGGTCACTCTATACTGGCGGCCACTTCTCCTTCACGGCGGCGGCGGTGGACGGCCGAGGCGTTGCCATGGCGTCCCAGCCCACGTTCGTCTGGTCGTCGTCACAGGCGAGCGTAGCGAGCGTGAACGCGGCGACGGGCGTGGCGCAGGCCATCACGCTCGGCTCCACGCAGATTCGCGCCACCGCGGGCACCACGGTGGGGGTGGCGAGCCTCGCTGTGATCACGCCCATCACGCGCATCGACGTGTCGTACGATTCCACGAACGCGCCGGCGCCGGACGTGTTCACGATGGTGTCGCTCGGCGTGCAGCGCGTGTACCGCGCCGTGGCTCGTGACACGCTGCTCAACCCGATGAGCGGCGTCACCTTCGCCTGGTCGTCCACGAACGCGTCCGTGGCGCCCATCGATTCATTCAACACGCTGCGCGCGTATGCGACCGGCGCGGCGAACGGCACCACGAGGATCCAGGCGATCGCACAGGGCGTGACAGGAGCGGCCACGCTCACGATTTCGCAGGCGCTGTCCAGCATCGACCTGCAGCCAACCAGCGCCACTGTTGCCGTGACCGGCACCACGGCGCTGCTGGCGCGCGGTCGCGATGCGACGAACCATTACATCCCTGGCGGAACGTTCACGTATGCGTCGTCGGCGCCGAGCATCGCTTCGGTGAATGGCAGTAGCGGTCTCGTGACCGGCGTGGCGAACGGCACCACGAACATCACGGCGACGTCCGCCAGCATCACCTCCAACGTGTCGGTGGTGTCGGTGAACAGCTCCGGGGCGGCGCTCATCACCTTCAGTCGGGACACCATCGCGATTGGCCGAGGGGGCACGCTGTCCGTACCGATCCTGCTGAGCAAGCCGAGCGCGTCGAATGTGAAGGTGAACCTGACCGTCGGCGACACGTCGGCGTTCTGGAGCACCGCATCCGTCACCATCCCTGCGGGCCAGACGGCGGTGAACGCGCAGCTGAACGGTCACAACGCCGGCACCACGATCATCACGGCGCTGGACGGCAGCGGCACTGGTTACGGCGGCGACACGGCCGTTCTCGCCGTGCAAGCGAGCGTGCGGCTTGCGAACGGCAGCTACGGCCTCAATGCCACCGATCAGCTGGCCACCCAGGTCCTGCTGTCGGATCCGTCGCCGGTTGGCGGAACGTTCGTGACGTACACCTACAGCACGGCCGGCAAGGCGTCGCTGTCGCCGGATCCGGCGTTCATTCCGGCCGGTCAGCTCGCGTCCAACGTCGTTCTCACGGGTCTGGCGGCGGGCAACACGACCATCACGCCGACGGCCACGGGCGTGTCCGGCACGGCGTCCTTCGTGAACGTCTCTCCGGCGACGCTGTCTGCGGCGTACGGCACGCTGCAATTGGGCGTAGGGCAGAACTTCCAGAACGCCTATGTGTTGGTTGCGCAGTACATGAACACGCCGCTGAACGTGACGCTGACCAGTTCGGATACGACGATCGTCACGACATCGCCGCGGTCGGTGACGATCCAAAGCACAGGGTACTTCGCCTACTTCAATGTTTACAGCGTGGGCGTGGGCACGGCGACCATCACGATGTCCGCGCCCGGCTGGACGTCCGCTACGATGACGGTGGTCAACACCACGCCCAGGGTGACGGTGTGCTGCGGCAACAACCTGACGACCACGTCGGGAACCACCAGCATCAACGCCTATTCCGCCGATTCGTCGCGGAATATCCATACCCGCACCAGTTCGCTGGCTGTTCGCGTCGCGTCGAGTGACAGCACCGTGATCAGAGTCATCGATACCCTGGTGACCATCGCAGCCAATACTTATAACGTCAGCGCACGGGTCATCCCCGGCGGGAGCCCGGGCACGGCCTGGGTGAAGGTGAGCGCGAGCGGGCACTCGCCTGCGGACTCGGTGCAGTTCACCGTGGCCGGTCCGTCGCTGTACCTAAGCTACGGCTACACGGGCCGGATTGGCGCAGGGCAGTCGGACCAATGGTACCTCCAGATTCCGAACGCCATCTCCACGCCGGTGGTGGTGACACTCGCCAACTCCGATACCACCAAGGCCACCGCGCCGGCGACGGTCACCATTCCCGCCGGGCAGACCTATCTGTACTTCACCGTCCAGGGGCTGGTGCCCGGCGTGTCGATCTTGACAGCGACGGCGCCCGGGTACTCGCAGACGACGTCCACCGTGACCGTCACGACGCCAAAGATTGCGTTCGCGGGGAATGGGAATCTGAACAACTTCTCGCAGACGTCGTTCAACGTGTACACCAGGGATACGGTCGGTTACACGCACAATCGGATTGCACCGCTGACCGTGCGCCTGCGCTCGACCGATTCCACGGTATTCACCGTGGATACGATCGGCACGATTCCCACCGGCTCCAGCTCCGTACCGGGAGGCCTCGGCATCTTCGCCGTCGGCCCAGGCACCGCGCAGATCATCGTCACGGCGCCGGGGCATTTCCCGGACACGGTCTCGTGGACCGTCCTTCCCGCCAAGCTGCGGCTGAGCTGGAAGAACTACACGATCGGCGCGCGCCAACATCGCCTGCCCACGGACTTCAGCGTGAGTATGCCAAGCAACCGGAGCGCGCCGGTGACGGTCACCCTGACGCAGAAGAATCCGTCGGCGGTGTCGGTGACAGCCACGTCGCTCACCATACCGGTGAACAGCAACTACCAGTACTTCGGCTTTGGCGGCCTCACGCCTGGCGTGGACACGATCATCGCCACCGCACCCGGCTACCTGCCCGACACGGGATACGTGCGTGTCACCACCCCGCACCTGTTTGTCTACGGCGTGCCCGGTACGGCCACGACCACCAATCCGCCGTACACCACGACGCTGTACACGGCGGACTCGGTGGGTGGGTTCCACTACGCCTCGGATACGGTGGTGGTGCACGCCGTGTCGAGCGACACCGCGGTCCTTGTGCCGGGGCAGCCGTACTTCCGCATTCTCAAGAACGCGTACTACTCGAACCCGACCATCATCTACACGGGTCCCGGGACGGCGTCCATCACCTACTCCGACTCGGCGAATTCCGGCTATCTAGCCACCACCACGAATACGGTAACCGTCACCGGGCCATCACTGTCCATCTCCGGCGGCAACAATGGCATGCTCGGCATGCGGCAACAGTCGTCGCCAAACGCGTATTACGTGTACGTGCCCAACAACGTCGGCACGCCACTGACGGTGAATCTCGTGAGCACCGACCCGCGGGTGGTGACCGTGCCCGCGTCGGTGATCATCGCGCCGAATACGAACTACGCCTACTTCACCATCACGGCGCAGGACACCATCGGTACCATCCAGGTCCAGGCTACCGCGACCGGCTATGCGGGCACGAACGTCAACATGCAGGTGACGGCTCCGCAATTCCTCATCAACACGTACAACCAGCTGAACACCACGTCGCCGAGCACGAACGTCAACGTGTATACGGCGGACGCGCTGGGCAACCCGCACTACACGACGCAGAACGTGACGGTCACGCTGGCATCGTCGGCCACAGGTGTAGCGACGATCGACTCGCAGACCGTCACAATTGCGCAAGGCAGCTACTACAACAACAATGCGAAATGGTCTCCTGGCGCAGCGGGAACGGCGCAGTTCTCCGCGACGGATACCCGTGCGGCGTACTACCGGTACAACGCCGGCACGGTCAACGTGTCCGTGATAATCCCCACTGCCCAACTGTCGTTCTACAACTACTCGCTGGGCATCGGCCAATACACCACGCAGTACGTGCAAATCCCGAATACCACTTCAAACGGGCTGACCGTTCCCCTTTCGCACTCGGCGGTGGCGCGTACGACCACTCCGTCGAGCGTGGCCATCCCGGCGAACAGCACCTCGCAGACATTTACGATCACCGGCACGTCGGTTGGTTCGGACACCATCACGGCGTCGCCGCCCGGGCATAACCCGGCCTCGGGCGTCGTGAGCGTGGGGGTGGGACGGATCGATCCACTCGCCGGCTGGCCGACTGTGTCACTCAAGGCCGGCGACTCGACCCTGGTCACGCTATACGCGCGCGATCCGAATCAGGGCACGCAGTACGTCGCTGCGGCGACAACGTTTACCCTCTCGCCCAATGCGAACGTCCAGTTCGTATCCGGTGGCAGCACCAGCACCGTGATCACCTCGGTGACCATCGCGGCCGGTACTCAGTACGTCCAGTTCTATCTGAAGGGCGTGACGGCCGGCGCTGGAACGGCGAGCATCACGAGCAGCAACTACACTACGTACACCAATAGTGTGACGGTGACCCCATGACGCGCACCGCACTCGATCGCTCGCTGGCTGCCGTACTGTGCGGCACGGCGCTACTCGTGCTCACCGCCCAGGTTTCGCGCGCGCAGGGCGCGCGGCCGGTTCGGTCGGCGGTAGCGGATACGGTTCCGCTGCTTCTGCCATCGCCCGCCGCGGAGCCGCCTTCAGTGCACCGGCCCTCGAGCGTGCCCGCGGCGCGTCGGACGCCCACGCCGCCCACGATTCTTCCGCCCGCGCCGGGCGGCACTCCGGTGGATACCACGCTGCGCGCACCGCGGCAGTCGTTGGCTCCCGTAAACAGGGGCGCCGGTGTCGCCGCGGGGGCGCAAACGCCGTTGGCTCAGGGTGTCGCAGCCAGCCGTGCGCTCGTACGAGATGGGACCGACCCCGGTGCGGCACCCGCACCAGCGATTCAGCCAGCGCCCCCTCCTATGCCTGCAGCGCGGCAGTCTGTGGCGGCGCGCGTGGTGGACAGCAGGGAGGCCCGGCCCAATGGCGCGACCATGCGCTGCAAGGACGGCGTCTATCTGTTCGGGTCGCCATCGTCGCAGCGTTGCGACGCAAATGGCGGAGTGACCGCCATGTACGAAACGCGAACGCCACCGCCGACCCCGCCCGTCCGCCGGCCCTGAACCCGCTGGCAGCGGACGTTACATTTCCGCGAATTTCGCCCGGCTTAGTTGGTTCAATTCGCGGTTGTCAGTGCGCGAGCAGTTGCAGATCGATCTTGACAGCCGACGGAAGTGATATCACGGTGATATCACTTCCAACGGAGTCATCGGTTCATGCTTCGCGAAAACGAGTACCGTGTGTCGCCCGGTCTTGCCACAGTGCTTGTGCAGATACTCACCGCGTTGGCGGCGCTCGCTACCTTCGCTTACGGCATGGGGAATCACCTGCCGGCCGTGGTCCTCGTTGCGGTCGTCGTCATGGTCCTGGTGTTGACCAGCTTTGCCGGGCTGTTCGTGGTGAATCCCGGCGAGGCGAAGGTTCTTCAGCTGTTCGGAGAGTACAAGGGCACGGTACGCCAGCAGGGCTTCTGGTTCGCGAATCCGTTTCTCACCAAGCGAACGATCTCGCTGCGCATCCGCAATTTCGAAACGGCGAAGCTCAAGGTGAACGACAATCGCGCGAATCCCATCGAGATTGCGGCGATCGTCGTGTGGAAGGTGGTGGACACCGCCGAAGCCTTGTTCGAGGTAGACGACTACGCCACCTACGTGGCGGTGCAGAGTGAGTCAGCCGTGCGCGGCGTCGCGCACACGTATCCGTACGATTCGCACACTGACAATGAGGAGGCGCTCTCCACGCACACCGCGGAGGTGTCACTCTCGCTCCAGAAGGCCATCCAGGACCGACTCGTCAAGGCGGGGATGGAGGTGATCGAGGCACGCATCTCCCATCTGGCGTATTCACCCGAAATCGCCCAGGCCATGTTGCAGCGCCAACAGGCGGGCGCCATCATCGCTGCCCGCGCCAAGATCGTCGAGGGGGCAGTGGGCATGGTGGAGCATGCGCTGGAAATGCTGTCGCGCAAGGGAATCGTGGTGCTCGATGAGGAGCGAAAGGCGCAAATGGTCAGCAACCTGCTCGTCGTCCTCTGTTCGGAGCGTGCGGCGAGTCCGGTGGTGAATGCCGGTTCGATCTTCGGCTGATCGAGGGAGTGGTGGCCGACCGAAAGACTTTTCTGCTGCGCGTGGACGCGGCGTTGCTGGATGCGCTGCAGCGCTGGGCCAACGACGACCTGCGTTCTGCCAATGCGCAGATCGACCATCTGCTGCGAGAGGCGCTCAAGAGGGCGGGGCGGCTGCCGACGAAGTTACCAGGCTCGGAGTGAGAGATCATTCTTCGTTCCGGTGGAAAACTACCACTGCAGAATGAAGTACTGGACAGGAGCAGTACCTGGACTGGCATCCAGCCTCCCAGAAAGCCTGGAGAGGATCTCTCCGCTCGTTTTGGGAGGCGGTATGCCATTCCGAGTACTGCAGTAGTCCAGTACTCAGGTCTGCAGTGGCAGTGGCAGTGCCAGAGCCCCAATGTGTCCACTCGTTTTGGGAGCCGGTATGCCATTCCGAGTACTGCAGTAGTCCAGTACTCAGGTCTGCAGTGGCAATGCCCCCGCCATGAAGTGTCGCCGACTACTCCATGGTGAGCGTGAAGCCTGCAAATCGCCGCGTGACGATCCGCGGATGCGCGGCTCCCACCTTCAACTTCTTGCGAAGACGCCCGACGGTCACGTTGACGACGTTTGAGATGGGGCCCTGGTCGTCACCCCAGACGTGTTCGAGGAGCTCGGCGCCGGCGACCATGCGGCCGACGTTGTGCGCCAGGTGCCACAGGAGGGCGAATTCCTTGCGCGTCAGCCCGAGATCCGCGTCACCAAGCCACGCGCCGGAGGCTGCACGCACGAGCCTGAGCGGCCCGAGGCGGAATTCGTCGCGGAATCGCGGTCCGTCCAGGCCGACGAGCGCCCGGATGCGCGCCGCGAGTTCGTCGGCGCAGAGGGGCTTGGTCACGAAGTCATCGGCGCCGGCTTCGAGCGCTACGACCACCGCGTGCGGATCCGCGCGTCCGGCCAGGATGAGGATGGGCACCACCGGCGCACGTCCCCGGACGTGCCGAATGACGTCTACGCCTCTTTCGTCGGTATGATCGAGGTCCACCAGCACCGCTGCGTACTCCTTGAAGCTGAGCACGGCCGTTGCGTCGGCCGAGGAGTACACGGTTCTTGTGGTGCAGACGCTATCGGTCAGCGTGCTCTCCAGGAACTTCGCGAGCGTCCTGTCGCCTTCGACAATCAGCAAGCGCATGCTCGGTCGTGGCAGTGAAGGTGCGACATCCGCGAACCGGTCGAGGCCCGCTCCCGTGGAAGATGCGGCCCGCGTCGACGTCCAGCCATAGGCGGGGTGAACAATGGTATGGCGCAGTCTAGGGGAATACCGCATTGTGGGGTTCGATACGCCCACCTGACGAATGCTCGCGCATATGAGGTGACATGGAAAACATGCCGCGCCCACGGACAGACAGCGCGACCACCGAGCCGCCTTCACGCGGGCGAGAGGGAGCGGTCGGCAATCGCGTTGTCACCTATTCCCGCAAGGGAACGCCTCCGCACGACAACGAGTCTGCATTGTTCCACGCGCGGGCCGTCGTGGCCATCATTTTTGGCCCTGCAGGCGCGCGTTCATTTGGGGTTCGCTATTGGACAGGGGATCTCGAGCCTGCCAGCGACACCGCGCGCTTCACGTTCTCCGTGCGTCGTGCGGGCGCCCTGCGGCGTATGCTGCTCCCTCCGAACGAACTCTCCATTGTGGAAGCAGTGCTCTCGGGCGACATCGACGTCGAAGACGACATCGAGGCCGCGATGTCCCTGAACGCGGTCATCAACGGCCGGCTCAAGTCTCCCGCCACGCTGCTGGTATTGCTTCGTCACCTGCTCGCCCTGCCGAAGCACGAGGCCGGCTCGGACGTCCGCGACAGCCGCGCGGACAAGGCAATCCGGAAAGCCGGATCGTTGCACCAGCCGGAACGAGATCGCGTCGCCATCCGGTATCACTACGACGTAGGCAACGACTTCTACTCCCTGTTTCTCGACCGGCGCATGGTGTACTCGTGCGCCTACTTCGACAGTCGGGAGAATGTCGACCAGAACCTGGACGCCGCGCAGTTCGCAAAGCTCGACCTGATTTGCCGCAAGCTCCAGCTCACGGCGGGTGAACGCATGCTGGACGTGGGGTGCGGCTGGGGCGGGCTGATCATGCATGCCGTGGAACACTTCGGCGTGTCGGCGCTGGGCATCACGCTCAGCGATGAACAGGCTGACCTGGCGCGGACGCGGATCGCGGAACGCGGGCTTTCCGAGCGCTGCCGCGTGGAAATCCGCGACTACCGCGCGCTGTCGGATTCGGGTGTCTTCGACAAGGCGGCCAGCATCGGTATGGTGGAGCATGTTGGCGTGGGAAAACTTCCCGTTTATTTCCAGTCCGTCCACGACGCCTTGCGCCCTGGTGGCCTGTTTCTGAATCACGGCATCGTGAGCGCGAACGCGGCGCGCAAGCCGTCCCGTTGGGCATGGTTGGACAAGTATCTGTGGCGCCGGGACGCATTCATCGAGAAGTATGTATTTCCCGACAGCCGCCTGGGCCCACTCGACGCGGTCATCGGCGCGGCCGAGGCGGAGGGCTTCGCCACCGTGGACGTGGAGAGCCTGCGCGAACACTATGCCCTGACGCTCCGGGCGTGGCTGACACGACTCAGCCGCCGCCAGGACGAGGCCATCGCGCTAACGGACGAGCGTATCTACAGGACCTGGCGGTTGTACATGGCCGCCTCGGCGCACGGCTTCGCGAGCGGCGCTCTGAACGTGGTTCAGACACTGTTCGGGAAGCCCGGCGCCGCGGGTGGCGTCGCCGTACCGCTCCGCCGTGGCTACATGACGCGTTAGCGCTCGGCCAATCCTGCAGCGCGTGGTTCCGCCGCGGCTGGGGTTGGTGTCGCTACGGTTGCGATAGCTCGCGGCTAGGCTGCCCCTCCTGCCGGCTACCCGCGCGCCGGAGCCGACTTCGCCAGCATGGCCGTGAACTCCGGAATCTCCTTGTCCAGCCGGCCATAAATGGAGGCGGCGAGGGTTCTTACCGCCTCGCTCGCAGCCGCCGGGAGATACGCATCGATCATCGCACGCGCGTCGGTGCAGTGCGCGATCGCATGTTCGAGGAAGGCGCGATCGTATGCCGCCCCGTTCTTCGTTTTCAGGTCGTTCAGCGCGGCCTGATCCGCAGCGGATGTCGCGGGCGCGTAGGGATCCTTGTAGTCCCGCTCGAGCATGGTCACGATCTGATCGATCTCGCCGTCGTACTCCTTGTCGATCCGCACGGCGAGCGGTTTGACCGAGAGATCGCGCGGACTCTCCTTGGTGAGATGCGCCATGGCGATCATCCCCTTGTGGCGGTCGCCGAGCCTGCGCAGAAAGTCGCGATCGGCGCCGAGTGCCTGGACGGCTTTCACGGTCGTCACCGGGCGGTTCAGCAGCGCGATGGCGGAGTCCTGTGACGCAGGAGTCGGCTTGTCCGCGCACGCC
>JANYIN010000054.1 GCA_025362035.1 Gemmatimonadaceae bacterium
CTGAGGTCCGCGACGACCACGCCGAGTCCGTAGCCGGCGTCCTGCAGAATACCCGCCTCCATGGACACGTTCGTGAACGTACCGTTGCAGTTGTTCCGATAGAGCTGGTTGAGGCTTCCGGGGGTCTTTCCGCGCATGCCAGACGGGTTCGTCGCCACGTCGTTGCGCGAGAAGTCCCGGGGCGAATTGTTCAGCAGGAAGAGATCGAGACAGCCATCGCCGTTGTAATCGAGGAACACCGACTGCGTCGTGAAGTTGGTGTCGGCAATGCCGTATTTTTCAGCAGACTCCGTGAACGTGCGGTCACCGTTGTTGATGAACAGGAGATTCTTCCGGTCCTCCGGTTTGGACCATCCGGGTCCGGACACGGACACATAGATATCGAGGAAACCGTCGTTGTTGATGTCGACCATGGTGACGCCGGTGACCCACCGGTTCGTCGCGACGCCGGCGTGCGCCGTGATGTCCTCGAACCGCATGTGACCTTTGTTGAGGTACAACCGACTCGACACCGTGTTGCCGGCAAGGAAGATGTCGGGCAATCCATCGTTGTCGATGTCTCCGATCCCGACGCCGGCGCCGTTATAGACATAGACATCGCTCAGCACGTTCAACGAGTCGTCCGTGACGATCGTGTTGGCGAACGTCACGCCGGTCTGCTCCGGACTCAGGAGCTTGAACACCGGGTGCTCGGTTCTCGAGGCGGTGCAAGCGGCCGACCAGACGAGCCACGCGAGCGAAAGTGCAGAGCGAACCGGGTGACGCATGCGCGCGAACCTCGTGGAGTTGGAGCGTCGGGCAAGCCGGCCGGGAATTGCAGGAACGACCGTCCCGACCTGCTGGACACTTCCACTCCCGCTCGCTCTATCATCTCGAATGGCGGAAGCGTGCGCAAGGAGTCGAGGCCGGGTTGCAAAGCGTGACGCGTGCCGCGCGCACGTCGAACCGGGTCACGGTCGTCATTCGCACCGCGCAGGGTTCCTCCCGCTCGCATCGATCGGCTATCTTTATCGCCTGCTCATGACGAAACGCGACGACGCCCTCAACTATCACGCGCGCGGACGACCCGGCAAAATCGCCGTGGTTCCCACGAAGCCGCTGAACAACCAGCGCGATCTCTCACTCGCGTATTCGCCAGGCGTTGCGGAGCCGTGCCTGGAGATCCAGACGAATCCGGACGAGGTCTACCGGTACACGGCGCGCGGCAATCTCGTGGCGGTGGTGACGAACGGCACCGCGGTGCTGGGACTCGGCAACATCGGCGCGCTGGCCGCCAAGCCTGTGATGGAGGGCAAGGCGAATTTGTTCAAGCAGTTCTCCGACATCGATGTATTCGATCTCGAGGTCGGCTCCGAGGATCCGGACGACGTCATCAAGTTCTGCCAGTTGCTCGAGCCCACCGTGGGCGGCATCAATCTGGAAGACATCAAGGCGCCCGAGTGTTTCTACATCGAGGAGACCCTGCGCAAGACCATGGGCATCCCGGTGTTTCACGATGACCAGCATGGAACGGCCATCATCTCGGGAGCGGCGCTGCTCAACGCACTCGAGATCTGCGGCAAGGACATTGGTCAGGTGAAGGTCGTCTTCTCCGGCGCCGGTGCTGCCGCCATCAGCACGGCGGAGCATTACGTTCGGCTCGGCGTCCAGCGTGAGCACATCCTCATGTGCGACCGTGGCGGGGTCTTGCACCACGGCCGGACGGACGGGCGCATGGATCCGTACAAGGCTCGATTCGTCCAGGCCACCAGCGCGCGGTCGCTGGCCGATGCGCTCGTCGGCGCGGATGTCTTCGTCGGCTTGAGCGTCGCGGGGGCCGTCACGGGCGAGATGGTGGCCCAGATGGGAGCCCGCCCCATCATCTTTGCGCTCGCCAACCCCGTGCCGGAAATCACGCCGGAAGAAGTGCGCAAGGTGCGAAGCGACGCGATCATCGCCACGGGGCGGAGCGACTACGCGAATCAGGTGAACAACGTCCTTGGATTCCCCTTCATCTTCCGCGGGGCGCTCGACGTGCGCGCCACCGAGATCAACGAGGAAATGAAGATGGCAGCCACGCGCGCCCTTGCGCTGTTGGCAAAACAGGACGTACCCGACTCGGTGTCGGCGCTGTACGGACTCCGCAATGTGCACTTCGGTTCCGAGTATCTCATTCCGTTCCCGTTCGATCCGCGTGTTCTGCTCTGGGTCGCGCCCGCGGTAGCGTGGGCGGCCGTGGCGAGCGGTGTCGCGCGCGAATTCATCGATCTCGAGCAATATCGGGAAACGCTGGAACTGCGACTGGGCAAGGCACGTGGCATCATGCGCGGCTTGATCAACCGGGCCATGCGCGACCCGAAGCGGATCGTGTTTCCGGAAGGCGAAGAGCCGAAGATCATCAGGGCCGCGTACCTGCTCCTGGACGACGGCATCGCCTTCCCGACGCTGCTCGGTCATCGCGCCACCATCGAACGCATCGCCGCGGAACACCGTATCCCGCTCGAGGGCATTGCGATCGAAGATCCGTCCACGTCCGAACGACGAGACGGCTATGCCCACTACATGTGGCAGCTCCGTCAGCGAAAGGGACTTTCCCTCGACGAGGCGCGGCGTCAGCTCTTCAACGGCAATTATTTCGGCTCGTGCATGGTGGCGCGTGGGGACGCCGACGCGCTCCTCTCCGGCGTTACCATGCACTATCCGGAAACGATTCGCCCCGCGCTTCAGGTGATCGGCTCGCATCCCAGCTCCAAGCTCGTGAGCGGCATGTACATGGTCGTCACCGACCGGCACGTCGTCTTCTGCGCCGATACAACCGTCAACATCGATCCAACGGCTGAACAGATCGCGCAGATCGCGTTCGCCGCGAGTCGCATCACCAAGACCATGGGCATCTCGCCGCGCATCGCGATGCTGTCATTCTCGAACTTCGGGTCGGTCGCTCATCCCGATGCGGCCAAGATGGCCCGTGCCGCGCAGATCCTGCGGGAACGCGATCCGTCGCTCATCGTGGACGGAGAGATGCAGGCCGACACCGCGCTGGACCCGGAAATCATGCGCCGGGACTATCCGTTCAACATGTTGAAGGAAGAAGCGAACGTCCTCATCTTCCCGAACCTGAGCGCGGGCAACATCGCGTACAAGCTCCTGCACCATCTCGGTGGGGCCACCGTGATCGGCCCCATTCTTCTGGGAATGCGGCGCCCCGTGCATGTGCTCGAACGCGGTGCCGACGTGCAGGACATCGTCAACATGGCCGCCGTGGCCGTCGTCGACGCGCAGGAACGCACCCAATCGCCGGAGTCGGCATTCGCTGCCGCGAGTCCGGCCCCGACGATCTTCTCGAAACTCTAGCCCGCCGGCACGCGCCGGTCGAGCTCATACCCGAGGACAGAATGTGATGGCCATAGAGACGATGCCGCAGCATGAAACCAGCCGGCAAGGCAGCCTTGCCGGTCAGGGACTCGCGCCTGCCGGTCAAGTCCACTGGAACCTCGTCACTCCCCAGCTCATTGAGCTCGCCATCGCGCGCGGCGAAGGCCAGCTCGCCGATATGGGGCCGTTCGTCGCCGTGACCACACCGCACACCGGTCGCTCGCCCAACGACAAGTTCATCGTGAAGGAGCCAGGCTCCGAGGCCGACGTCGATTGGGGCACGGTGAACCAGCCCATCTCGCCTGAGTGCTTCCACGCGCTGCGTGCCGACGTGCAGTCGTATCTCGACGGCCGCGACCAGCTGGTCGTGCAAGACCTCCACTGCGGCGCCGACCCCCGATACCATCTCGCCGTCCGATACGTGTCGCCCAGTGCGTGGCACATGGCGTTCGTCCGGAACATGTTCCGACGCCCCGAACTGGCCGAGCTCGCGAGCTTCGCGCCGAACTTCACGGTGCTCCACGCGCCGGAGTTTCAGGCCGATCCGTCACGACACGGAACGCGCACCGGAACCTTCATCGCGCTCAACCTGGCCGAGCACATGATCCTCATCGGCGGTACGCGATACGCCGGTGAGTTGAAGAAGGCGATGTTCACCGTGATGAACTACTACATGCCGAGGCAAGGCGTGTTGTCCATGCATTGCTCGGCGAACATCGGCCCCAATGGCGATACGGCGCTGTTTTTCGGCCTCTCGGGCACTGGCAAGACAACGCTCTCCGCCGATCCCACGCGCGCCCTCATCGGCGACGACGAGCATGGATGGGCGCCGGACGGCACCTTCAACTATGAAGGCGGCTGCTATGCCAAGGTCATCAACCTCTCCCCCGAGGGCGAGCCCGACATCTACCGCACCACCCAGATGTTCGGCACCATCCTCGAAAACGTCGTCCTCGACCCTGCCACGCGAAAGGTCCGGTTCGAGTCGCAGATCATCACCGAGAACACGCGCGCGTCGTATCCGCTGCACTACATCCCCAACTTCGTGCCGTCCGGCCGGGGTGGTCATCCGCGGAACATCGTCTTCCTCACCGCCGACGCCTTCGGTGTGCTGCCGCCCATCGCGAAACTATCGCGCAACCAGGCCATGTACTACTTCCTTTCCGGCTATACGGCGAAAGTCGCGGGCACGGAGCGCGGCATCACCGAGCCGCAGGCCACCTTCTCGTCATGCTTCGGCGCGGTGTTCATGGTGTGGCATCCCACCAAGTACGCCGAGATGCTCGGCCGTCTCATCGATGAGCATGGATCGAACGTGTGGCTCGTGAATACCGGCTGGAGCGGTGGCCCGTTCGGCGTGGGCCGGCGCATCAAGCTCGGCTACACGCGCGCCATGGTGCACGCCACGCTGGATGGCTCCCTGAATGACGTGAAGACTCGCACCGATCCCATCTTCGGGCTGGCCATTCCGCAAGCCGTCCCGACCGTCCCGACCGAGGTGCTCGACCCGCGCAGCACGTGGCCCGATGCATCGGCGTACGACACGCAGGCCCGCAAGCTCTCGGAAATGTTCAGGAAAAACTTCGAGAAGTTCGGCAGTGTTGCAGATGCGATCAAGGAGGCGGGTCCCAGGGGCTGACGCCCGACGACCGCCTAACCATGTCCGAAATCATCCGCGACCCGCTCTGGAACAACATTCGGGTCGATCCGGTGGCGCTGCGACTGATGGACACGCGGGTGTTCCAGCGGCTGCGCTATGTGCGACAACTCGGTCTCGCATACCTCGTGTACCCTGGCGCGAGCCACTCGCGCTTCGAGCACGCTCTCGGGGCATATCATCTTGCGCGGCGCGCGCTGTCGCTGTTCGAGGAGCGCGAGCTCGCGACGGGTGTGGATGGCAGGGACGTGCTTGCGGTGCCGTACGCCGCGCTCCTGCACGACATTGGGCACTACCCCTTCTCTCACGCGCTCGAGGAAATCGGCGCCCTCCACCACGAGGAGGTTGCGCGGCCGCTGATCATGGGCGGCGACGTCGCCGACATCCTGCGGTCCGAGCTCGGCGACGATGCGCCCGACCGTATCATCGCGCTCATTCTCGGCAGGAGCGCCAGCCCCCTGCAGGGACTCATCTCGGGCTCGCTCGACCTCGACAAGATGGACTACCTCAAGCGCGACGCCCTCATGTGCGGCGTTCCGTATGGCGAGATCGACGAGGACCGCCTGATGCACTCGATGGTCGTCGTCGACGATCCCGCCACCGGCCGCCGCCGCATCGGCGTGCGCGCCAAGGGTCTCTCGGCACTCGAGTCGCT
>JANYIN010000080.1 GCA_025362035.1 Gemmatimonadaceae bacterium
CGTTCGCGATGAGCTTCCACTCCCCTCGTCCTGCCGGCGACGATCTCGCCTTTGCCGAGTCCGTTTCGTCACTGTGCGCACAGGCGCTGGTGCGGTCGCGACTGCACGAGGCCGATCGCATGGCCGCCGAGCGCATGATCGTGCTGCAGGCGGTGACCGAGGCGTTCGCCGGGGTCACGCGACGCGCGGACGTCGCGCGCGTGGTGATCGACCATGCACTGCCCGCCGTCGGCGCCGCCGCCGGTTCGCTGTTCGTCTGCACGAAGGGCGAAGCCGGGAACGATGTCCTCGAAGTCGTGGACCACGCGGGCTACGCCACGGGCTTGATCGAAGCACTCCACCACATTTCGCTGGACTCGCCCATTGCCGCCTGCGAGGTCGTGCGCACGGGCAAGCCGCTCTGGGTAGAATCGCTGGCCGCGGAATCCGTGAACGACCCGGGCCTTGTACCGTTCGTGGCGGCGGGACTGCGCGCTGCCGCATTCGTCCCCCTCACCATGGGAGAACGCACCGTGGGTGCGGCGGTGTTCAGCTTTGCCGCACCCCACCGCTTTTCTGTGGGGGAACGCGCGGTGCTCGAGTCCGTGGCGCGGCAGTGCGCCGAGGCACTGGACCGGTCGCGACTGTACGAGGCGGAGCAGACGGCACGGGCGGAAGCGGAACGGGCCCGAGCGGCCGCCGAAATTGCCAGCCAGGCAAAGAGTCAATTTCTCGCCAACATGTCGCACGAGTTGCGCACGCCCCTCAATGCCATCGCGGGCCACGTGCAGTTGCTCGAAATGGGGCTACATGGCCCCGTCACGGATGCGCAGCGCAGCACGCTCCAGCGGGTGGAACGCGCGCAGGAGCATCTGCTCGGCCTCATCAACCAGCTGCTCAACTATGCGAAGCTGGGCACGGGCACCGTGGAATTCGACGTGCGATCCACCGATTTGCGCGCGGTGCTCGACGACGTGACGCCGATGATCGAACCACAGATGTCGGCCAAGCGACTGTCATATGAGATTCACGTGCCCGAACTCGACCGTCACGTGCTGGCCGATGCCGACAAGCTGCGGCAGGTCGTCCTGAACCTCCTGGCCAACGCCACGAAATTCACGCCCACGGGCGGCCACGTGGAAGTGGAGCTCGCATCGCGTCCCGCCACGCCGGACGTCGTCTACCTGCGCGTGCTGGACACCGGCATCGGAATCCCGCTGGAAAAGCAGGAAGTCATCTTCGAGCCGTTCGTGCAGGTGCGCGATGAGTCCACAACGTGGTCGATGGACGGCACCGGGTTGGGACTCTCCATCAGCCGCGACCTCGCACGTGGAATGGGCGGCGACATCCGTGTCCGCAGCAAGGACGGCCAGGGATCCGCGTTCACCGTCACACTGCGCCGCGCGCCAGCGATTCTGCACTGATCACCAACGGGTCAGACCTTCTTGTGGCGCCCGCTCCGCTTCTGGCCCTGCTTCACACATTTCAGCGCGGCGCGGGCGCCTTTCCAGGCCCGCACCTCGAAGATCTTGCCGCGCGCTTGGTTGTAGAACTCGAAGAAGTGCTCGATCTCCGTGATGAAGTCGGAAGGCAGGTCACCCAGACGCTCCACTTGCGAATGCCGGTGCGAGTCCACCGATACGGCAAGGAGCCGGTCGTTCTCCATCACCGTGCCGTCGTTGTCGGTCTGGCGGGCGCGGATCACGCCGATGAGCCGCGAAGGGACGAGGCAGCCGGGGTAAACAGGCTCGTCCATCAACACCATGACATCCAGCGGATCTCCATCTTCGCCCAACGTGGAAGGCACAAAGCCGAATGCGTGCGGGAACGACGCACCCTGGGGTAGCACCGCTGAGAGCCGGAAGAGCCAGCACGCCGGGTCGAACGCGAATTTGTTGCGGCTGCCCTGCGGTGTTTCCACGATTGCCATCAATGCGCCGGATTCGCGATCGAAGGCGGGAAGATCCAACGCTGGATGCCGCGGTGAGCGAGGGGGCACGAACGAGCTCCGCTGAGGTTCACCAGACACACGTGCAAAGCGCGCACCCGCGCGCCCGCAGAGCGCCATCGTGAATGCGAGCGCGGTCTACTCGGTCGGGGCGGGTGCTGAACTCACGGCTGCTGCGCGGCCCGCTGCACGTCCCGCCACGTGACGAGCACCACGTGGTTGTCTCGCAGCGCCTTCTGGAATTCGGCGCTCGTCATCACGTCGTAGTCGCGCTGTCGCCACGCCGAGCCGTACGGCTCATGGTCGACCATTACGGCCTGCAACTCGGCGTCGTCGTGGCCGAGATGGACGATGATCTGCGTGAGGCCGGGCTTGAGGTTGGCGATCGCGTTCAAGTAGAACGCCTTCCATTGGTCCCGCGGAACGTCGGTGCTGGCGACGATCAGCGCATCGAGCACCACGTCCCGGTCCGAGAACAGTCCCTGCGGCGCGGCGCGCGGGCCGTCGCGAACCGCAAGAAAGGGAAGGCGATATTCACGCGCCACCTTGACGTACGCGGCGATGAGGTCGGGCGTGGTGAAGAGCGCCGCCATGTGGCTGTCGAGGTGGGTGGGATGAATCCCGAGCGCCATGGCACGGTCCACCTGAGCGCGAAGCTCTCGTTCGATCTCCGCCGGCTTCGCCCTCGCCGCCACCGGATCGGTTTCGTTCGGGAACGTACCGTCGGAATCGAGCAGGCTCGGCACCTTGTCGTTCGGTGCCACGCTACCCCAGCGATATGTCTTCCACTCGCTCGTCACGGTGAGGTGCAGTCCGAGGTCCGCGTTGGGATGCGACCGGGCGTAGGCTGCCACCTCGGTGAGCCAGGGAGTCGGCACCATGATGCTGGCGGACGAGATGGCACCTCGGTCCAGCGCGTCGAAGCTGGCGGCGTCCACCGAATGGGCCGCGCCGAGATCGTCGGCGTGGAGGATCAGCAGCTTGGTGTCGGCAGGATGGCCGAGTCGCTCGGCGATGGTTCGTGTCTGAGCAGAGACTGA
Organism: Gemmatimonadaceae bacterium; assembly: GCA_025362035.1. Taxonomy (GTDB): domain Bacteria; phylum Gemmatimonadota; class Gemmatimonadetes; order Gemmatimonadales; family Gemmatimonadaceae; genus AG11. The sequence continues at coordinate 2,968 of JANYIN010000080.1, forward strand.
CGATGCGAAAACGCCCCACACTACCGATGACCAGAAGAGCAGCTTCATGAACGCCTCCGAGAATCGTGGAAGAGCCGGCTGCGGCGTGACGCAAACGCTACGGTCACCAAGGCCGTCTGGAAAGCGGCAAGCGGATTCTGCCGGATGGCGTGCGATCGGCCGAGCAGACAGATATCTTCGGCAATGCTCGAGACGGACGTCGGACGGCCCGCAAGGGCACAGGGAATCCAGACGGATGCGCTACTGCGTCAGGGCACCCTCGAATACGACGCGGGCAACCTCGAGGAAGCAGAGCGGCTGTTTCGCGAGGCGTTGCGGGTCAGGGCAGGGTCGCCGGAAGCCGACGGCACCGCGCTCGTCTCGACGCTCATCGCGCTCGGACAGGTGCTCGTCGCCCGCGGCGCAGCCGAGGATGCACACGACGTCCTCACGGAGGCGTTGCGGCTCCGCGACGAGAGCGGCGAGTCCAGCGATGCCGACCTGGTGGTGCTGCTCAATGAGATGAGCCGGCTGAGTCTCGCGGAGGCCGACTACGCATCCGCCGAGCCGCTCCTCCGCCGCGTGCTTGCGATCAAGCAGGCGCAAGGCGACGAGCATCCCGACGTGGCCACGGTGCTGGCCAGTATGGGCGCCATCCGGATGGCGCTCGGTGATCTCGACGGCGCGGAACGACGATTTCGCGACGCGCTCGCGATACGCGAACGATGGCTGGCGCCCACTCACTTTTCGATCGCTGCGACGCTCGTGCAGCTCGCCGACGCGATCGCGCTACAGGGCAAGCTGTCCGAGTCGATCACATGTCATCAACGTGCGCTGGCGATACGGGAGCCGATGCTCGGGGCCGAGCATCCCGCCCTGCGCGGCGCGCGCGCGCGGATCGAAGACCTGGAACGACAGGAAAGAGAGCAGCCGGTCGCACTGGCCGCCGTGCCGTGGGCGGGCGAGCTGATGGCCATCCAGCAGGAAATGTCCGAAACGGACCCCCGGGATCAGCCGCGCGTGACACCCTTCGGGCGCGCAATGAGAGCGACGTCCGAAGGACGAGTGGCGATGTACGTGCTTGCGGCGGTCGTCCTGCTCGTGGTAGCGGCCGTAGGAGTCAAGTCGTACGTCGGACGGAAGGCTCATGACTCGCCTTATGTCGAAGCGCCCCCCGGAAAGTGAGAAGACAGCCACCGCACAATGATGTACTGGATTGGAGCAGTACTTGGACTGGCATCCACCCTCCCAGAAAGCCTGGAGAGGATCTGTCCACTCGTTTTGGGAGCCGGTATGCCATTCCCAGTACTGCAGTAGTCCGGTACTTCATTCTGCAGTGAATAAAGAAACAACTGCCGATGCGAGTACTGGACCAGCTTCTCTTTCTTGACCTGACCGCTGACTAGAACGATTGTTGGCCCCTGCGTCTCCGACGCGTTAACCCCTCACAGGAGTGGCCGATGGCACGTGGCTACCGCACGATCTTCGTCGCGAGCGCATTGCTGCTAACGGGTGTTCAGACCGCACCGGCTCAGGGCCGAGGGGGCGGGTTGCCCGACAGCGTCAAGGCGCACCGGTGGGCGGTCGAAAACGAGCTGCAGTCCTTGGCCGCGGTAGACCGCAAGGTGATGATTACCATGCGGGATGGCATTCGCATCCCAGCGGACATCTACCATCCCAAGGACCCGGCGACCAGGTATCCGACCGTCTGGGTACGCACGCCATACAATTTCAACTTCTGGGATGTCCAGAACGGCGTGCCGCGTGACATGACCGCCGCGCTCACCGCCGTGAAGCGCGGCTACGCCTACGTGGACATGCAGGAACGCGGACACTTCTTTGCCGAGGGCAACTACGACATCCTCGGCCCGCCGGTGAGCGATGGCGTTGACGAGGTGAAGTGGATGACCAGTCAGCCGTGGTCCAACGGCAAGGTGGGCACCACGGGATGCTCATCGACGGCTGAATGGCAAGGCGCTGTCGTGGCGACGAACACGCCGGGTTACGCGGCCTTCAACGTCCAGGGGTTTGGCGCCGGCGTCGGACGGGTAGGGCCATACTACGAGCAGGGCAACTGGTATCGCGGCGGTGCCGTCCAGATGCTGTTCATCGACTGGCTGTACGGCGAGGAGAATCAGGTGCGGCCGACCTTCCCGAGGAACACGTCGCAGGCGGATCTGATCCTCGCTTCCAAGTCGTTCGATCTGGCGGAGCATCAGCCGGCCGTGGACTGGGCCACGGAGTTTTGGACGCTGCCGGAAACCGACCTGCTGAAGCACGTCGATCGGCAGCATGGCACCGTGGGGCAGAAGGGCATCTTCGCCGACAGGATGCCCGTGCCCTCGGGCGGCGCGATGATCCAGCGCGCGCCGAACGATCCGGCGTGGTACAAGGGCGGACTGTATCACGACAACATGAGGATCAACGTACCTGGCCTGTGGTTCATGTCGTGGTACGACGTGTCCGTGGGACCGAACCTCGAGATGTTCAACCACGTCAGGAAAACGGCCAGAGGCGAGGCGAAGAACCAGCAGTGGGCGATCATCGCGCCCGTGGGACACTGCTCCTATACCCGTGCCACCGAGCACACAGTGGTGGGCGAGCGCGACATGGGAGACGCGCGGCTCGGCTATCAGGAGATCATGTACGAGTTCTTCGACCGCTTCCTGAAGGGCCAGGGCGGCGCGGCGCTCGATACGATGCCGCACGTGCGCTACTACACGATGGGATCGAACAAATGGCAGAGCGCCGATCAATGGCCTCCGCGCGGCGCCGAACCGGTCACGTTTTATCTGTCCAGCGGCGGCAACGCGAACACGCTGAACGGCGACGGGACGCTGAGCAGGGAAAAGCCAACGACGGACAGGCCCGACCGGTTCACGTACGATCCGATGAAGCCGGTGATGTCGCACGGCGGCAACGTCTGCTGCCAGGGCAATGCCGTTGGCGCGGGCGCGATGGATCAGCGCGAAACGGAAGCGCGGCCGGACGTGCTGGTTTTCACAAGCGACGCGTTCACCGACGGCACGGAGTTGAGCGGGCCGATCATCCCCACCCTGTATGTGGATTCGGACGCCAAGGACACCGATTTCACGGTCAAGGTGCTCGACGTCTACCCGGACGGACACGCGTACAATCTCGACGAGTCAATCCAGCGGATGCGATATCGCAACGGCTACGACAAGCCGCTCGCGTGGATGGAAAAGGGCAAGGTCACGAAGGTGACGCTGCAGCCGCTGAACACGAGCAACTACTTCGAGAAGGGCCACAAGCTCCGCATCGAAGTGTCGAGCAGCAATTTCCCGCGGTTCGACCGCAACCTGAACACGGGCGGGAACAACTACGACGAGACAAAGGGCGTGGTGGCGCACAACCGCGTGCATCACTCGGCGGAGTATCCGTCGTCGTTGACGGTCACGTTCGTGAAGAAGCCGCAGCCGTGATAGCCGGGAACTGAATACCGCGGATGACGCGGATGAAACGGCGCGAATTGGCACGGATACGACGCCAATCACGCGCTCACCGCAGCACACGCTGCGTCGCTCGGCTACCTCGATCAATTGGGGGTGAACCGCCGAGTGGCTGCGCGGGGTGAGCCGAGGTCCGCGGGGAGCAATCAGCGGCGATCCGTAGGATCCGCGTACATCCGCGGTAGGCAGTTCCACCCGGACACTTGACCAAACTGACGGAGACGTGAACGTTATTGCCGAGACTGCTGCTTCGGCGCAGAAGCGGCGTTCGCATACCAACGTTTTGAAATGAGAAGGGAGGGAAAGATGATTCGCTTCTCCCGGCGGTTCGCGCTGTCTGGAATTCTGGTCGGCGGCGTGATCGCCTACAGCGCCGCGGCGCACGCGCAGATATCCGACAATTTTCAGTCGTACGCCGTGGGCTCGCTCCCCTCGCCCAAATGGCAGGATGCGGGCGCCGTGCTGCCGGGCTTCCCCGTTCCTCCCTTCCCGTCGGCCTTCGTCATCAATACGCTCGATAAGCACGGGAATGCGACACAGGCCGTCAGCACGGTAGGTGCGCTCGCGGAAAGCAAGGGCATCTTTGCGTTCGTCCCGGTTGCCACGCAGTACTCGTTGTTCGCCGACGTGCGGATCGACCGGTACAGCGACCATCCCCAAAACACCGTCGGCGACTGGGCGATGCAACTCTCGTTCGGGCAGAACGGGGTGGACAACTGGGCCAACACACCGCAGGCCGGTATCTACGCGTCGTCACTCACGGAAGGATGGAGGCTCTACGTCGCCATTGCGGGGACGAACGCCGACATCAATCTCAACGTGGCCGCCACACCCGGCGTGTGGTACACGGTGGCGCAGAGCCTGGACATCACGACGGGCATCTTCCACAGCCAGATCTGGGATGGCGCCTCGGGGACCCAGTTGCTCGATCAGTTCAATACGATTGCGGGATGGAACCAGGCCGGCGCGTCCCAGTTCGATGCCTTTGCATTCGTTGGGGGCGACCACTCCCCTGCCGACACGTACGGCAACATAGGGGTGATCGACAACGTGAACATCACCACCGCGACGCCCGAACCGGGCACCATGGCACTGGTAGCGTTGGGAGTCCTTCCGCTCGTCGGTCGGATTGGGCGACGGAGACGTCACCTGACGGCGTAGACACCAACGGATCGCGCCCGGACTGACCGACGCCGGACCAAGGCTGATCACCGAGCGATTCGAGCTGCGGTCGCTCCTAGAATACCGCGGGGAGCAATCAGCGGCGATCCGTAGGATCCGCGTACATCCGCGGTAGGCAGTTCCCCGACGCTTCCGGCCACCTGGGAGATTTGGGTATGATTGCCACCTTCCCTCGTGGATGGAACACTGCCGTCGGTCTTGCGTAGGGAATGTCGAGGCTCAACCACCCAATCATGACTCTCATGCCAGCACCCGGTACCCCACAGGCGGCGGCGGCGGCGGCGGCGCAGGGCGCTCGCGCCGCGGCACAGGCGCAGGCTGAAGCTGCGCGGCAGGACGCGCAGAATATTCGCGACCAGGCGCAAGCGATCCGGGATCAGGTGCAGCAGCAGATCCGAGGAGTGCCGGGCGGCATCACGCTGCAGCCTCCCGACTTCGATATGCAGGCGATGCGGCTGGATCACGCACGCCGGCAGGAGAAGATGGTGTTCGCCGAATTCGTCATCGTCATGATTGCGGCCGTCTTCGTGCTCACACCGATTGCCCGGGCCTTCGCACGCCGCATGGAGGGGAAACAAACCGGAAGGAACCCAGTTGAGGACGGATCGCGCGACCAGCTACAGCGGATCGAACAGTCGATCGACGCCATGGCCATCGAGATCGAACGCATCTCGGAAGGACAGCGCTTCACGACGAAGCTGATGTCCGGCCGCGAGGACGCCATGCTTCCCGTCGGCTCGCGCGACGACGCACGGAAACCCAGGCCGGGCTGAGCCCACTGTTCATATGAAGCGATCGCTTGTCGCCGCCGTGCTGGCATCGTTGGGCGCGCTATCCGCCTGCTCACACTCGCCGCCGCAGGTCGTTCCCGAGCCCACGCTGCCGGGACACGAAGAGCCCCGCGAGCTGGCCGTGGACCAGCAGGTGAAACACGCACTGAACCGCCTGACGTACGGCCCGCGGCCCGGCGACGCCACTGCCGTGCTGCGCCAGGAAGGGCTGGATCGTTGGCTCGTCCGTGAGCTCACGCCGGAGAACTGGCCCGATCACGCTGGAGACAGCGCGCTCGCGCGCTTTCCGGTGTTGCGGATGTCTGTCCGCGATCTCGTCGATTCGAGCCCGCAGCAAGACGTCTTCGTGCGCCGCCGCCGCCTGGAACTCGGACTCGCCGCGACCGCGCAGTATGTCATGACGGCCGAGGACAGCGCGCGGTTCAAGGCGATGAACGACCTGGGCAATCGGCGGGTGAACGAGTACCTCGGTGCCAAGCTCGAACGGGCCGTCACCAGCGACCACCAGCTGGAAGAAGTGATGACGGACTTCTGGGAGAATCACTTCTCCGTGTTTCGCGGCAAGATGCCCACGCAGTTCACGCTGCTGGAGTACGACCGTGACGTGATCCGTCCGCACGCGCTGGGCAAGTTCCGTGACCTGCTCGGCGCCGTGGCGCACAGTGCCGCGATGCTGTACTACCTGGACAACTTTCAGAGCAACGCGGATTCGGCGCATCTGACGCTGCCGGCATGGCACAGCATCGAAGCGGCGAAGACGCCCGCGGACGCCGCGCGCATCCGCGCCGCCGCGCTCCGCCGCCGAGGCGGTCTGAACGAGAATTACGGCCGAGAGTTGATGGAGCTGCACACGCTGGGCGTGGACGGCGGGTACACGCAGCAGGACGTGATCAACGTCGCGCGCGCGCTCACGGGCTGGACGCTGCAAACACCACGGGAAGGAGGTGGATTTACCTTCAATCCCGCCGCGCACGATGCCGACACAAAGGTGGTGCTGGGGCACGTGCTCAAGGCTGGCCGTGGTACGGAAGATGGCGAGGAGGTCCTCGACATCGTGTCGCGTCATCCAAGCACGGCGCGCTTCATCGCCACAAAGCTCGTGCGCCACTTCGTGGCCGACACCGCCCCACCGGAACTCGTCCGCCGCGTGGCGGCGACGTTTCTGCAGACGAACGGCGACATCCGCGAAATGATGGCGGTGATCGTGTCCAGTCCCGAGTTCTATCGCAAGTCGTCGTTCCGGGCAAAGGTGAAGACGCCATACGAAGTGGTGGCCAGCACGTATCGCGCGATGGGCGGCATTCCCGATACGCTCGCGCGGTCGATCCAGTACGCGGCGCAGCTGGGCCAGCAGTTGTACGGCCACCTGACGCCAGACGGATGGCCGGACGTTGCGGACGCGTGGATGAACACGGGCGCCGTGCTGAATCGCATCAATTTCGGCGCGAACGTGGCGGCGGGACGCATCGTGGGCATCGCGGTCAACAAGTGGCCGCCCGCGATGACGCTCAAGGGAGTGCCCCAGGCGACCATGGCGGACAGCGTGGCGGCCGTGCTGCTCCAGGGCGAGATGTCACCCGATACACACGCGGTGCTCAGGTCCGGCACCAATCCCATCGCGGAGCGCGCGGGGCAGTCGGCCATGGTGGCGAAGGGCGCGCCGAGCCTTGCGGAACTCATCGGACTCGCGCTGGGTGCACCGGAGTTCCAGCGACACTGACGGCGCGCGGCGTGTTGGCGGCGCGCCTGACGACGAACGGCTGTCCGACCGAATCGAAGCGGAAGTAGCGAACCGGCGCCCACTCTCCGAAGTTGGGGCGTGCGGAAACCCGTCCTGCTGTATGGCCTGCTGGGGGGCGTGCTCATCGCGCTGCTCAGGACAATCGAGTACCGGTATCTCGTCGTGGAGCACTCCGTCGAGATATACGGCGGGCTCGTGGCGCTGATCTTCGTGACGCTCGGTATCTGGTTGGGCCTCAGGATGACCGGCCGGCGGGAGCGAGTGGTGGTGCGCGATGTCCCCGTACCGGCGGCCTCGGCGTTCATACGAAACGACGAGAAGCTCGCGGCAATCGGCATGACCAGGCGCGAGCTGGAGATCCTGGAGCTCATCGCCAAGGGGCTGAGCAACCGGGAAATTGCCGAACGGGTGTTCGTCAGCGAGAACACGGTGAAGACCCACTCCAGTCGCGTGTTCGAAAAGCTGGGAGCGAAACGCCGAACGCAGGCCGTGCAGCTGGGCAAGGAGCTCGGTCTGATCCCCTGAGCGGATTCGGGCAGCCGAGAGGTCGTCCGAACGGATGATTTTGCCGCCGATCGGCGAAAATCATCCGTTCGGGTGACGCGAACGAGGTGGTGCGCGCTATAGAATGGCTCCAATCCTTCCTCTCACAGCGCACAACGGAGCGACACATGAAACGGATCGTCCTGACCTTTGGCTTGATCTCCGGTGGGATCATGGCGGCGATGCTCGCCGTCACGATGGCGTTCCAGGATCGGATCGGCACGGACAATGGCGAGGTCATTGGCTATTCGACGATGATCCTTGCGTTCCTGATGGTCTACTTTGGCGTCCGGTCGTATCGCGACAACGTATTGGCCGGCGCCATCAGCTTCGGGAGGGCGTTCAAGGTGGGGATCTCGATCACGCTGGTCGCGTCGGCATGCTACGTGGCGGCGTGGGAAGTGATCTACCGCACCATGGCGCCTGACTTTGCGGAGAAATACGCGGCGCGGGTGATCGAGAAGGCGCGGGCATCGGGGGCGAGCGAGAGTCAGCTTGCCGCACGACGGGCGGAGATGACGAAGTTCATGGAGCAGTACAAGAACCCGGCGGTGAACGTGGGACTGACGTTTCTGGAGGTCTTTCCCGTGGGTGTGGTGGTGGTGTTGATCAGTGCGGGTGTGCTGAGCAGGAGGAAGTCGCCAGTCATGTCCGCGGCCGTGCGCGCGTAGGCGGAGGTTCAGTCTACCTGCTCAGCGCGAACGCTACGACGTAGTCCCCTTTTCCCCAGTCGTCGCTGCCGCCGACCGAGATCACCACGAACTGTCGTCCGCCAATCTCGTACGTCATCGGGGTGGCCCGCGCGCCGCCAGGCAACGGGCCCTTCCACAGTTCGCGCCCGGTCTCGATGTCGAAGGCATGCAGCACGTGATCCATCGCGGCACCGATGAACACCACGCCACCCGCGGTGAGAATCGGACCGCCCAGGTTCGGTGTGCCCAACGGGGTCTTCGAGAGCGCCGCGAGTTCCGGCTTGATGGTGGCAGGATCGCCGAGGGGTACGTCCCATGCGCGGGCGCCGGTGTTGAGGTCGATGGCAGTGAGCGCCCCGAACGGCGGCGGCGAGCATGGCAACCCGCTCGGGCCAACGAGCATCCGGCGACGCATCATGTAGGGCGTACCGTGCATGCGCGTGTACTGATCGCCCAGCCGCGAGCGATTCAACTTGATCTCCATGGTGTCCACCTGATCGAGCCGGATGAGCTGCACCATGGCCGCGATGCGATTCACGGGAATCACGACAATGTGTCGAACAGGGTCGTACGCCAGGCCGCCCCAGTGGGCGCCGCCCACGTTGGATGGCACCGCGAGTGTCCCCTCGAGGCTCGGTGGCGTGTAGATCCCCTCGTTGCGAAGGGGACGGATTTGCGCCGCACACGCCTCGCGGTCGGCCGGCGTGGGACCCCACACATCGGCGAGCGCGAGTGACTGGGGGCTCAGCGCGGGGATGACCGTGTTGAACGGCTGCGTGGGCGATGCCCGTTCGCCGAAGATCGTGCTCGCGGGAACCGGCCGCTCTTCCACTGGGAAAAGAGGCTTGCCCGTGTCGCGGTCCAGCACGAACAGCTGGCCGGTCTTGGTGGCCTGGAGCACCGCCGGGACCATGCGTCCGTTTCGCGGCACGTCCACGAGGGCCGGCGGCGAGGCAACATCGTAATCCCACAGGTCGTGATGCACGGCCTGGAAATGCCACACGACCTTCCCGGTGGACACCCGGATGGCCACGATGGAGTTGGCGTAGTGATTGTCGCCAAGCCGCTCACCGCCGTAGTAATCGGGGCTCGCGCTGCCGGTGGGCACGAAAACCAGATCGCGCGCGGAGTCGGCCGCCAGCACGGACCATGCGTTCGCCGCACCCGTGGAATGGGCCATGGCCCCGCGCCACGAATCCCACGCCGCGTCACTCGAATCGCGCGGGACCGGGTCCCAACTCCACCGCAACGCGCCGGTGCGCGCGTCGAACGCGCGCACTTCGCCGCTGGCGGCATTTGTGCGGTTGTTGTCGGCCACGGCCGAACCGGTGACGATGACGCCGTTCACGACGGCGGGTGGCGACGTCAGTTCGTATTCCTCGGCGTAGTACGGCCCGTTGTGCAGGCCCTTCCTGAGATGCACCGTGCCGCGGTCGCCGAAACCCGTGCACACCGAGCCCGTCTTCGCGTCGAGCGCGATGATCCGCGCATCGATGGTCCCAAGAAAGATGCGGCGCCGGCACCGCGCGTTGGCGGCGGCGCGCAAATCGAGCCAGGTGGACACCCCGCGGTTGGCGAAATCGCCCCAGTCACCACCGCGATCGGCGCGCGCGTCGTATGTCCACCGCTCGCGACCACTCTCCGGATCCAGCGCGATGACTCGGCCGAACGGCGTGGAGAGATACAGCGTGCCGTCCACCATGAGCGGAGTGGCCTCGAACTTCGTTGCCTGCTGTGTCTCCACGCCGGCCTCGCCGGTCCGGTACGTCCAGGCCACGACCAACTGCGCCACGTTCTCGCGCGTGATGCGGGTCAGGGGCGAATACCGACTGCCAAGTGCGTCGTGTCCGTACGCGGACCACTCGCCGGCGTGCGGGGCGGTCTGAGCGAGCGCGACGCCCGACAGGACGACGCAGGCGGTCAGGATACCGAGGAGCATGGCCCGATTCGCGGGCAAAAAACGATTGCGCATGAGGCTGATCCGGATCGAGGACTCGACAAAGCTACGGCCCAGCGCAAGCGCCCCCTCCCGCGCGGGTGCCAAGCCGTCACCGATCAGCGCCCGCATGCTGTACCGCGGGGCAGGGCGCGGCTGGCGCGGGCGCGGGTCGCGCCGGAAGGCTGATGTTCACTTCGAACCGGCGGCCGACCGCAAGCGTCGTCAGCGTATGCGCGTCGCCATAGAGGAGTCGCAGCCGGTCGCGCGTGGTAGCGAGATCAGCGCCGGGAACCGCCGCCTCGGCGGCACCGCTCGGGATTTCGTTCTCGACGCCGATGCGCAGCCGCGTACCGTCGCACTCGACGCGAACGAGAATGGTGCTCGGATAGTCCACCACGAAGCCATGCCGCACCGCATTCTCCACGAGCGGCTGCAGCAGGAACGAGGGGACCGCCATCGACTTCGCGGCAGCGTCCACCTGGACGTCGCACCGGATGCGCTCGCCGAAGCGCGCGTTGATGATGGCGAGATAGCAGTGGAGCACGTCGAGCTCGTCGGCCAGCGCCATTTCGGGCTGATCCGCGGTCCGGAGCGCATGTCGAAGGAGCTCGCCCAGGTGACCGATCATCTCATCAGCAATGACCGGGCTCTCGTAGACGGCCGACGAGATCGAATTGAGGGCGTTGAAGAGGAAGTGCGGCTGAAGGCGGACACTCAACGCGGCCCCGCGAGATTCTGCTGCCGTGCGCGCGAGGTCGGCGATGCGCAGTTCACGATTGACCAGCGACCGCCGCACGCGAATGAATGTCATGACGCCGAGGAACACGGAGTACGCGAACAGGTCGTTCGACGATTCCATGAAATAGCGCGCGCCCAGGCGGCCGAAGTCGTAGAGCCCCAATCCGGCCAACGAGAAAATGGCCGCGCGGCTGCCCCACAGAAGCGTCGTGTGAACGACCGAGTAGCCGATGAACGTCGGCACGTGCGGTAACCAGTTCGCGCGCCAGTGGACATCCGTGAGCGGATACCGGCGCTCGGCCATCACCAGCAGCGGGAAGAGCAGCAGGGCGAAGTATGCGCCGGTGCCTTCCTCGATCAATCGGGTGAGGAAGGTGTCCGAGAGACTCTGCGTCACGTCGCCCAGATAGAACGCCGTGAGCCGAAGCAGGAAGATCGCCGTGAACGCGGCCGCCACACCACGCCGCGACAATCGCGGACCGAGCGAATCCACCATACATGGAGGGTAGCGCTCACGGAGTTTTCCGTCCAGAGTACGGAGAACTACTTACCGCGAAAAACTGCCTACCGCGAAAAACTGCTCACCGCGAAAAACTACCTGTCGCAAAAAAACTGCCTACCGCGGATTGGTGCGGATAAACTGCCGAATGCTCGCGGATACGACGCGCTTTCCATTTTTGGTGAACCCTACGGGTCATGGAATGGCTTACGGAGGCTTATCCGCGCCGATTCGCGGCTAATCCGTCAAAATCCGCGGTGGGTAGTTTATCAGCGGTGGGAAACGCCGCGGTCCACTCAATAGTTGTGGAGCCTTCCATGTCCAGTCCACTCACAGCAGCCGTGGGTACGCGCGCCGGGGTGATTCTCGTCATCGACGACGAGATGCAGATCCGGCGCGCGCTCGCCGAAGCCCTGGCCGATATCAGTGACATGGTGCTCGTGGCGGCCTCCGGAGCGGAAGGACTCGCGCTGGCCGCCAGTTCGCACCCCGATCTCGTGATCCTCGACCTGGGACTTCCAGACATGGCGGGCGTGGATGTCTGCCGCGCCTTGCGACGGGGTTCCATGATGCCCATCGTGGTGCTCTCGGCGCGGCACGCGGAGGACGAAAAGGTCCAGTTGCTCACCGTGGGTGCGGACGACTACGTGACCAAGCCGTTCGGCCTCGCTGAACTGGTCGCGCGGGTGCAGGCGCAGCTGCGCCGCGCCCGCGCGCCGACACGACCCACCTCCTCGCCCATGGTGGTGGATGGGTTGATCATCGACATCGAACGACGGGAAGTGCGCCGCGACGACACCCTCATCCGGCTGACCCGCACGGAATGGCAACTGCTGTATACGCTCGTCACCCACCCCGGACGAACGCTCACGCATCAGCAGATCTTCGATGCGGTGTGGGCCAAGTCGTTCGGCAATCCACAGCAATATCTCCGGGTGCATCTCACGAACCTTCGTCGCAAGATCGAGCGCGAGCCGGCCGCCCCGCGGCTGATCATCACGGAACCGGGCGTCGGCTATCGCTTCGTGGTCCCGCCGGAATGATCGATCGCCGCCGAGCGATCGGTTGGATGATCTGGAGCGCCATCCTCGCGCTCACCACGGTTCTCATGCTCGGCGCCAGAGACCAGTTGGAGCAATCGCACGTCGCACTGACGATGCTGCTGGTAGTGCTGGGGGGCAGTGTGGCGGGCGGCCGGGCGCTGGGATTCACGCTCGCGGCGGCCAGCAGCCTGGTGATCGACGCATTCTTTCAGGAGCCGTACGGGTCGTTGAGCGTGAACAAGCCGCTGGACTACGTGGTGCTCGTGGCATTTCTTGCCGCGGCGTTCGTGACGACCGAGCTGCTCGCGCGCAGTCGGCTGCAGGCAGACAGGGCCGAAGCCCGCGCCAGCGAAGTCGAAACACTGTCTCGCCTCGGCTCCGAGACGCTTCGGTCCGCCGCGACCGAGGACGTGCTCGAAGCCATCTCTACCCTCGTAAAGCGTGCCATTGGCGCCGACTCGTGCGCCATCCATTCTTCCGACACGCCATGGACCATCGCCAAGGGTGTGGCCGGTCTCCGCGAGACGCCTCCGGCATCCACGACGATCGGTCTCCCCGGGGATCTCGAACGGCGCGCGATCGCGTCGGGACGGCCTGCCCATGTCAACGCTGTCGGAACCGTCATCGAGCACAGCGATGAGGACATCGGGCAACCACCGGAGTTGGTGCTGCGCGCGCGGGAGCTCGCACTGCCGCTCCGCGCCGAGGACCGGATCATCGGCGTCCTCATCGTGCGCGGAAGCAACGGCCTCGTGCTCGATGCTCCACGTCGGCGTCTCCTGGCCGCCATGGGCAACTACGCGGCGCTCGGCATCGAGCGGACACGACTCATCGCCGAAGCCGCCAATGCGGAGGCGCTGCGAGAGGCACAGCGTGCCAAGGAAGAAATCTTCGCCGCTGTTTCGCACGATCTGCGCACGCCGCTCACCACCATCAAGGTGCTCGCCCAGAGCGGGGCGGCTCGTGGCGAGCCGTCGTCCGTGGCGATCGCCGAGCAGGCCGATCGGCTCGCCCGCATGGTTGCCGACCTGCTCGAGTCATCGCGACTGAAGACGGGCAGCTTTTCGCTGACGCCCGAGTTGAACACGGCGGAGGATCTCGTCGGGGCCGTGCTTGGACAGATGGAAGGCGTCTTGAACGGGAAGACGATTGCCGTGGACATCGACTTCGATTCGCCCGCCCTGGTGGGCCGCTTCGATTTCGTGCACACGCTGCGGATCGTCGGCAATCTGGTGGACAACGCCCTGCGGTACGCGCCGGCTGGAGGCACCGTGGACATGCGCGCCGAGCGCAACGGTCGCTGGCTGGTGATCAGCATCGCTGATCGGGGCGAGGGGGTTCCCGTCACCGAGCGGGAACGGATCTTTGACGCGTTCTATCGCCCGTCGTCTGCCACGCCTGATGCCGGCCATGCAGGCCTCGGTCTATCGATCGCCCGCTCACTGGCGGATGTGCAGGGTGGCAGTGTGGAATATCACGAGCGCGAGGGGGGCGGCAGCGTCTTCGTGCTTCGGCTGCCCGCGGCTGACGTCGATGACATGAATGCGGTTGACGTGGAGTCGGAGACGGCCTGACGGCGGCGCCTGGGCTGTCGCGTGCCCGTGTCATCGCGCGCGACGCGACCATGGCATACCTTCCGATTCGCCATGTCAAAGCCTTCCGTCAGTGGGACGTCACCGGACCCTTCGCCACGCAACGACCGCGCGGTGTATCGGGTGGTGTACCCCGTCAGCTACCCCACGACGCTCATTCCGCATGTCCTGCTGGATGGCGAGAGCAACGCGGTTCCGCTGCTCGACTGTTCTGAGCACGGGATCCGATACCGCATCGTCTCGGGTGACACCCTCGCGCTGGGCACGCCGGTGAGCGGGGAGGTGCAGCGCGAGGATCGTCCGCCGCTGTCGTTCAGCGGTCATCTGGTGCGTGTCGAACCGGGCGAGGTCGCCGTGCGTCTGGATCCGCCCGGGCTGCCGTTCAGCCTGTTGCTCGCCGAGCAGCGCGCGGTGCTGCTGTGGGGGAGAACGCGGGCCGACCACGAGGATACCTGAGGGTATCCCCCTGAGAATTCGCCGCGTCGCTGCGCTGACCTGCGCTGTAGATGGGCGTGATGTGCCGGTGGTCGGTCCAACCCACGTCGTCGTGCGTGCAAGCAGCCTGAGCGGCATCCGTACACCGGGAATTCGGATGTGACACGCCGAAATAGTCCGGGGTCTTGACTAATAGCAGAAAATGTAAACGTTTTCATCGACACGCTCGGGTCGGCGTCGAAGGCGACGCCCCCTCGCACGCCTTGGGAGCGCAGGGATGAATGTCACCATCAAGGACGTCGCCCGGTTAGCGAAGGTGTCCGTCGCCACGGTCTCTCGCGTCATCAACGCGAGCGCACCGGTGCGGGATGACACGCGTTCCCGCGTGCTCAAGGTGGCACGCGACCTTCGCTTCGCACCCAACAGCGCGGCGCGCACGCTCAGTAGCCGACAGGCATCCGCCCTCGGCGTGATCCTTCCCGATCTCTACGGTGAGTTCTTTTCCGAATTGCTGCGCGGCATCGACCTCGAAGCGCAGCGCTCCGGACACGCGCTGCTCGTGTCCAGTTCCCACCATGATGCGCATGGCGTCTCCGTCGCGGTGCGCGCCATGCGCGGACGAGTGGACGGATTGCTCGTGATGGCGCCCGAGCTGTCACCCGCCGCGCTCACGTCAGCCATTCCGGACAGCATGCCCACGGTCATCCTGAATGCGCCGCCCACACCGGGCGCCGCCGCGTCCGTGATGGTGGACAACATGGGCGGGACGCGCGCCGTGGTGCACCATCTGGCAAAGCTCGGCCATCGCGACGTGGCATTCATCTGCGGACCGCGCGGCAACTCGGACGCCGCCGCGCGACTCCGTGGCTATCGAGCCGCGATGCGTTCGGCCGGCCTCACGGTCAGCCAGGATCGCGTGCTGCCCGGCGACTTCACGGAAGAGGGCGGCTGGAAAGCCGTCCGCGATCTCATGGCGCGCACGAGCGCTCGCCCCACGGCGATCGTGGCCGCGAACGACGCCATGGCCGTGGGGGCGCTGCTGGCGCTCCACGAAGCGAACGTGGGCGTCCCCAGCGACATCAGCATCATCGGCTTCGACGACATCCCGATCGCCCGCTACGTGACCCCGGCTCTCACCACCGTCCACGTCGCCATCGACCTCCTCGGCGCGCGCGCCGCCAGTCTGCTCTTTCGCGCGCTCGCCGATCCCGCCAGTCGAGTCGGAACGCACCGCGAGGTCATTCCGGCGGAACTGATCGTCCGACATTCCTGTGGCCCGCCGCCTTCACCCTTCACTCAATGATTCGCCTTCCTCGTCTCGCTTCTTCTTCGGAGTATGTCCTCATGAATTCGAACTTCAATTCCACGCGACGTTCGGGCTGGCTCGATCGACTTGGTCGAAGCTTCCTCTTGCCCGTCTTCGCGCTCCTCGTCGCCATGTCGTTGCCGGCGGCAGCCCAGAACACGAGCGGTACCGTTCGTGGAACCGTGACCGCCGCCACTGGCGCCGGTGTCGCCGACGTGCAGGTCTCGGTGCGGAATGCCGAAAGCGGCGTCCAGCGCGGCACGCTCTCGCGCATCGACGGCTCCTATATCCTGGCCGGCTTGATGCCGGGCACCTACGACCTCGCCGTTCGGCGCATCGGCACCACCGCGCAAACGCGGCGCGTCGTCGTCCAGATCGGCGCGACACAGATTCAGGATTTCTCGCTCGCTGACGCGGCGCTCCAACTGCAGGGCGTGAGCGTCATCGCCGCGCCGCCAACGGTGGAAACGCGGACTTCGGAAGTGGCGACCAACGTCAGTCAGGACCAGATCAACAAGCTGCCGAGCTCCAGCCGCAATTTCCTCGAGCTGGCTGCACTGGCTCCTGGCGTCACCGTGTCGGAAGACCGGATCAACGGAACGAACTTCCGCACCATCCAGGCGGGCGGTCAATCCGCGAACGCGGTGAACCTCTTCGTGGACGGTACGAGCTTCAAGAACGACCTCACGGGTGGCGGCGTCGCCGGCCAGGATGCCAGCCGCGGCAATCCATTCCCGCAGAATGCCATTCAGGAATACCGCGTCATCAGCCAGAACTACAAGGCGGAATACCAGAAGGCATCGAGCGCGGTGATCACGGCCACTACGAAGTCAGGCACGAACGAGTGGGCCGGAACCATCCTCGCCAGCTACCAGAATCAGAGCCTGGTCAGCCTGGACAGCTTCCAGAGACGGGACCAGACGGCAAATCCCGGCACGTTCACGAAGCCTCCGTACAACCGCACGCTCACGGCCCTGAGTTTCGGCGGACCGATCATCAAGGACAAGCTGCACCTGTTCGCGTCGTACGAAGGCAACATCCAGAACCGGTCCAGCCGCGTTGACTTCACGACGCCACCGTCCGGATTCGCGTCGCTCGACTCCGTGAACCTGCGCAACTATTCCGGCACGTACGGCTCGCCGTTCCGCGAAGATCTGGTGTTCGCCAAGCTCACCAACGCCATCAACGACAAGTCGTCCGCGGAGCTCAGCTTCAGCGACCGCCGCGAAACGGACGTGCGCGACTTCGATCTGGTGCACGCGTATCAGGCTGCGGTGGACTACCACCAGAACGTGGCCGTGGCGCAGTTGAAGTACAACTATTTCACCGGTCCGTGGCTGAACGAAGCCAAAGTGGACTTCTCACGCTTCCAGCGGAATCCGAGCCCGTTCACACCCGGTATTCCAGCGCGCAACTACCAGTACAACAACAGCGACCACTTCATCGGCAGCAACCTGAGCACGCAGAACTTCATTCAGAACCGGCTCGGGCTGCGCAATGACGTGACCTACACGGGGTTCCAGGCCGCGGGGGAGCACGTCATCAAGGGCGGCGCCAGCGTGGACTTCGTGGGTTACGACATCTACAAGGACAACAACGGGACGCCGACGTACTTCTACAACGCGACGGCGAATGGGCAGACGTACAACTACGACACGCCCTACCAACTGGTCTACGGCCGCGGCGATCCGCAGTTCAACGCGCACAACAACGAGGTGGGCGCGTACATCCAGGACGACTGGACTCCGATCAAGCAGCTCACCATCAACATGGGCATTCGGTGGGACTACGAATCGCACATGATGAACTACGATTACGTGACGCCCCAGAACGTGGTCGATACGGTCACGCGGTACAACAGCCAGTTCCCCACGCCGCTGGATCTCGGCCGCTACATCAGCACGGGCACGGAACGCAAGCCGTTCTACGGCGCCTTCCAGCCGCGGCTCGGCTTCTCGTACGCGCTGGACAAGGAAAACAAGACGACCATCTTCGGCGGCGCGGGCATCTACTACGACCGCACGCTGTTCGACGTGGCAGTGGACGAGACGCAGAAAATCTCTCATCCCATCTACACCATCCAGTTTGCGCCGCGCGGTGTCGCGCCAACGGGAAGCCAGATTGCCTGGAGCGACGCGTATCTCACGGCGAACCGGAGTGCGCTCGATGCACTCGTCGGGAGCACGGGTAAGCCGGAAGCCTGGCTCATCGACAAGGACCTGAAGGTGCCGAACTCGCGTCAGTTCAACTTTGGCGTACGGCAGCTCATCGACTCATGGGCCGTGTCGGCCACGTACGCCGGCGTCCGCGGCTACGATCAGCTCACCCTCAACTGGGCCAACTTCGGTCTCAAACCCGACGGGTCCTGCTGCACCAGCTTCGATGCAGGGGCACATGGTTTCAGCAACTTCATCTACTCCACGAACGACGGAAAGACGTGGTACGATGCGCTGCAGCTCCAGCTCGACCGGCCGTACTCGCGTCAGTCCAGTGGGGATATCGGCTGGGGCGCCGGCCTCGCATACACGTATGCGAACCGCTCGGTGCAGGGCATGGACAACCTGGGCGACCTGTTCGAGTTCCCCAATGCGCTGGGTATTCCGAAGCACCCGTCCACCAGCGGCAACAACTCGCTCTCCGGCGACGAAAAGCACCACCTCGTCGCGAACGGTGTGGTCGATCTCCCCTACCTGTACGGCATCCAGCTGTCCGGTATTGCGACGTTCGGCGGACAGTACCTGCAGGACGTGGGATGCCCGGGCCGCTTCTGCGGCACGAACTACGAACGGGGCGGGTTCACGGTGCCGGGAACGTTCCCGTACCAGAACTGGAATTTCCGCGTTCGGAAAGATTTCCTGAGCCTGGGTACCTCGAAGTCGGTGGGCGTAACGATGGATCTGTTCAACGCCTTCAACCGTGACAATCTGGGCTGCTACAACACCGGTGACCGCAAAGACGTCAAGAATTTCGGGCTGGCGAATTGCACCACGTCAGATGCCCGGCGGCTCCAGTTTGGCGCGGAGTACAACTTCTAGTCTTGCATCATGAGCCGGAGGAGGGTCTCGATCAGTCTTCGAGACCTCCTCCTCGCTCAGGAGGCTAGCCGTATTTCATCGGACGTCACGACGCATGACATGAATGGAAGCATTCGCAAGTCCAGTGTGCGCCTGCAGTGCGTGATCGCAGGATTGGCAACGATGTTCGCGGCGTGCACGGTAACCGGTTGCGCCTCGCCGGTGATCAGCGCGCCAACGCCCGCATCGACGAGCACATACACCCCCGCCGCAGGCGATCGAGCCTTTCTCGACACCCTGTCCCGGCGGACCTTCGACTTCTTCTGGCAGACGACCAACGCGACGAACGGACTCACGCCCGATCGCTGGCCGACACGATCGTTCTCCAGCGTGGCCGCCGTCGGGTTTGCACTCACGGCGTATCCCATTGGCGTGCAGCACGGATGGGTCACGCGTGACGCGGCACGCGAACGCGTACTCACCACACTCCGCTTCTTCTGGAACGCACCCCAGGGAACGCAGGGCACCAACGTCACTGGGAGCCACGGCTTCTTCTACCACTTCCTGGACATGGACACCGGCTACCGCTTCGATCGTGTGGAGCTCTCCACGATCGACACGGCGCTCCTGCTCGCCGGCGCACTGACCTGTCGAGAGTATTTCAGCGGGGACGATGTGGGTGATCGCGAAGTGCGCGCGCTCGCCGATTCGATCTACGCGCGCGTGGACTGGCAGTGGGCGCGCGACGGCGGCACGCTGGTGAACATGGGCTGGCGACCCGATCCCGCTGCCAACCAGAACGCGCGCGGTTTCAACGTCAGTAGCTGGCGCGGGTACGACGAAGGCATGGTGCTGTACTTCCTCGCGCTCGGCTCCCCCACGCACCCGGTGGATCCCGCGGCCTGGACGGAGTGGACCAGCACCTACAAGTGGAACACCTTCCAGGGCCAGGATTTCCTGCAGTTTGCGCCCCTGTTCGGGCACCAGTATTCCCACGTCTGGATCGACTTTCGCGGTGTGCAGGACGCGTACATGCGCGGCAAGGGCATCGACTACTTCGAGAATTCGCGCCGCGCCACGCTCTCGCATCGCGCCTACGCCACGGCGAATCCGTCCGGGTGGCGGGGGTACGGGCCGGATGCCTGGGGATTATCCGCCAGCGACGGTCCGCTGGATTCGACGCTCACGGTAGATGGTCGGACGCGGACGTTTCACACGTACTGGGCACGCGGCGTCGGCACGGAGGAGATGAATGACGACGGAACGCTGGTGCCCACCGCGGCGGGCGGATCGGTGCCGTTTGCGCCAGAGGTCGCCGTGCCTGCGCTCGCCTTCATGCGACGCACGTACGGTGACGCGTTGTTCGGGCAGTACGGATTCGTCGATGCGTTCAACCCGACGATCCATGCGCTGGGCCCGCCGCTCCACCACGGCCGCATCGTGGATGGTGTCTCATGGTTCGACACGGATTACCTGGGAATCGACGAAGGACCGATTCTCGCAATGGTGGAAAACTGGGAGTCCGGCTTCGTATGGGAGCTGATGAAGCACAACCAGAATGTCGTGCGCGGAATGTGCCGAGCGGGATTTACCGGCGGATGGCTCGCGGGGCGCTGCTGACGCGCGCTTCATACGCGCCGCGCGTGCGACGGTTCGCGCGCGCCACCGCGGGGGTGGTCTGCGCAGTGCTGTCTGGGTCGTGCGCGCACGCGAATGCCGGCACCGCTGAGCTCAACGTCTGGGCGTTCGGCGCCGAAGGGGAAGCGCTCGGCCCCATGGCGCGCGACTTCGAACGCGCGAACCCCGGCGTGCACGTCCGCGTGCAGCAGATCCCGTGGACTGCCGCGCACGAAAAACTGCTCACGGCCTTTGTCGGTGGCGCGCTGCCGGATGTCGCACAGCTCGGCAACACATGGATTCCGGAGTTTGCCGCGCTGGGTGCGCTGGAGCCGCTCGACGCGCTCGCCGCGCGCGACTCCGCTCTCGTGCCGCAGGGAGATTTCTTCCCGGGCGTGTGGGCCACGAACGTGGTGGACAGCGTGCTCTATGGCGTTCCATGGTATGTCGATACCCGCGTCCTTTACTATCGGAAGGACCTGTTGCGATCCGCCGGCTACGAGACGCTTCCCACCACGTGGGCTGCCTGGCGCGACGCGCTGTCCAAAGTGCGCAAGCTCCAGCCACCGGGTGCGTTCCCGGCGCTCATGCCGCTGGACGAGTGGGCGCAGCCGATCATCTTCGGACTGCAGGAAGGCGCACCGCTGTTGCGCGATCACGGGACGCACGGCGACTTCCGCGGTGCCCGCTTTCGTCGCGGCTTCGAGTTCTACGTCAGTCTCTTCCGGGACAGCCTCGCGCCGCCGCTGGCCAACACGCAGATCAGCAACGTGTACCAGGAGTTCGAGGCCGGCCGGATCGCCATGTGGATCACCGGTCCGTGGAACGTTGGCCAGTTCAAGACGCGGCTGCCGGCGTCGTTGCAGAACTCATGGGGGACCGCGCCCCTTCCCGGACCGGACAGCAGCGGCGTCTCGATTGCCGGTGGGTCGAGCTTCAGCGTGATGCAGCGCTCACCCAGCAAGGACATCGGCTGGCGCTTCGTCACGTTCGTGTCCGATCCGGCCCGCCAGGCGCGCTTCTACGAACAGACGGGCGACCTTCCGGCGCGCCGTTCGGCGTGGGAGACGCCAGCACTCGCCCATGACGTGCATCTCACGGCCTTCCGCGAACAACTGGGCCGAGTGATGCCAATGCCGCAGGTACCGGAGTGGGAGTTGATCGTGACGCGTGTAGCCCAGGCGGCCGAGCGCGTGGCGCGCGGCCGGCAATCGGTTGACGACGCACTCAACGGGCTCGACACCGAAGTGGATGCGATCCTCGAGAAGCGACGCTGGATGCTCTCGCAACCGCACGCCGTGGCAACAGTTCCCGTTCGGACCGGCACGCAGCCGTGAACGGCGCGGGCGTGGCGATCCCGACGACGATGGGGCGGAAACGGCGCATCGCACCGGGTTGGTGGTTCGTCGCGCCGGCGCTCGTTCTCATCATCGTCTTCTTCGTAGGGCCGGTCATCGCGGCCGTGGGACTGAGTTTCACCGACTTCGACCTGTACGCGCTCGCCGATCCACGTGCGGCGCGCTGGGTGGGGTTCCGCAACTACTCGCGGGTCCTGCACGAACCGTTGTTCTGGCAGGCGCTGCGCAACACACTGTACTTCGCGGTGGTGGGCGGGCCACTCACCGTTGCCGCTTCGCTGGGCGCCGCACTGCTCGTCAATGCGCGCGCGCTACGCTGGAAGAGCGCCGCGCGAGCCGTCTTCTTCGCGCCGTTCGTCACGACGCTGGTGGCGGTGGCTATCGTGTGGCGCTACCTGTACCACCCGCGCTATGGCCTGCTGAACTGGATGCTCGGCCACGTCGGCGTGCACTCCATCGACTGGCTCGGTGATCCGCGGTGGGCCATGCCGGCCATCATCCTGATGGCGACGTGGAAGAACTTCGGCTACAACATGCTCATCTGCATCGCGGGACTGCAGAACATTCCGCGCGAGCTGCACGAAGCCGCCGCGCTGGATGGGGCCACGCCGTTCCAGCGCTTTCGGCACGTGACGATCCCCATGCTAGCGCCGACGCTGTTCTTCGTCGTGATCGTCACGATGATCGGCTATCTGCAGCTATTCACCGAGCCGTATGTGATGACGCAGGGAGGGCCGCTGCGAGCCACGACGAGCCTGGTCCTGTACATGTACGAAGAGGGCTTCCGCTGGTGGCGGCTTGGCGTCGCGGCGGCCATCGCGTTCCTGCTCTTTGCCGTCATCGTGGCGTTCACCCTCGTGCAGCGACGCCTTTCGCCACGAGGCGCGGAATGAGCGGCACGGCTGCCCCACGGAGCCGGCGACCGAGCATCGCGCTGCATGCGGCGGTTCTCGTGTTCGGCGCGTTATCGCTCGTCCCGCTGTTGTGGATGCTCAGCGCGTCCTTCATGACCACCGGCGAGGCGAGCAGCTTTCCGCCCGCGGTCATTCCACACCGGCCCACGCTCATTCACTATCGCGATCTGTTCGGCCGGCTTGCACTCGGCCGCTACGCGCTGAACAGCGCGCTGATCGCGGTGGTGACGACGATTTCGTCGCTGGCCATCAACTCGGCGGCGGGATACGCGTTCGCCAAGCTGCGGTTCAAAGGGCGGGACCGCACGTTCCGCGCGATGGCGGCCGGTCTGGCAATTCCGGTGCAGGTCGCGATGCTGCCGCTCTTTCTGCTGGTGAAGGGGCTGGGGCTGGTGAACAACTACGGCGGTGTGATCATTCCCGGCCTCGCGAGCATCTTCGGCATCTTCCTGGTGCGCCAATACGCGCTTGCCATACCGGACGACCTGCTGGACGCCGCACGCATGGACGGGGCCGGGGAATTGCGCGTGTTCCGGTCCATCGTGTTGCCCACCATTCAACCCGTGCTCGCGACACTGGCACTGTGGACGTTCCTGGCGACATGGAACGACTTCATGTGGCCATTGATCATCCTGAGCGACGATCGCAAGTACACGCTGCCCGTGGCGCTGGCCGGTCTCGTCGGCGAACACGCGCAGGACGTCGAACTCATGATGGCGGGCGCGGTGATCACCGTGCTGCCAGTGCTGGTCCTCTTTCTCTTCCTGCAGCGGTATTTCGTCGAAGGCGTGACGGAAGGCAGCGTCAAATGATGCGCTGCTGGCTGGCGTGTGCGCTCGCCGGCTCGCTCGTCATCACGGCCGAGCGTGCGGTTGCGCAAGCGACGCAGCCCGTGACACTCGCGAGCTTCGACGACACCACCGGGTGGCGCGCCATTCCGTCGGACGGCGTCACGCTCGCGCTCCGACCGGACAGCGGCGCGATCGGGCAGGCGTTGCGCTTCGACTTCGATTATCACGGGCACGCGGGTTACGCCATCGCGCGGCATGCCTTCACGCTGCCGCCACTGCCGCCGCACTGGGGCATGACGTTGCACGTGCGCGGCGAAGCGCGTCCCAACACCATCGAGATCAAGTTCGTCGACTCCTCGGGATTGAACGTCTGGTGGATGCGGCGCGTCGCATTGCCTGTATCGCGAGCGTGGCAGGAGCTGCGCTTTCGTCCATCGGACCTGTCGTTCGCGTGGGGACCCCTGGGGAAAGGGCCACCGCGCGGCATCGCGGCCATCGAGATTGCGGTCACCGCTGCCGCCGGGGGCGCCGGATGGATCGCACTCGATGAGCTCGCGCTGCAGCCGCTTCCCATGCCGGTCGCGATCGGCACGCGACCGCGGGTACTGACGTCGACGACCGCGGTGGGTGGCGCATCGTCGCGGATACTGCCGCGCGACTTTGCCTCTGCTCCAACCCGCGCCACAGGGCGCGCACCAGAGATCGCCGGATGGCACAGCGGCGCGCATGGTGAACAGCAGGTCACGCTCGACTTTCGCGGCCCGCGCGAGTTGAGCGGTCTGGCCATCGAGTGGAGCGGAATCGATTGGGGGTTGGACTACGACGTGCAGCGCTCCGACGACGGCGCGCATTGGACCACAGTGCGAGAGGTACGCGGGGCCAGCGGCGGACGACGCTTCATCCATCTTCCCGCCGTGGAGACGAGTTGGCTCCGTCTCGCGATGCACAGGAGCAGCCGCGGCCACGGCTATGGCATCGCGGCGATTCGTGTATTGCCTGCAGCCGCAGCACCGACGACGACGGCGTTCCTGGAGGTCGTGGCGTCGTCGGATTCCTCGGGCAACTGGCCGCGCTCACTCGCCAGGCAACAGTCGTACTGGACGGTGGTCGGCGTGCCGCGCGACGAGTCCGACGCGCTGATGAGTGAAGACGGAGGCGTGGATTTTCATCCCGGCAGCGTGTCCGTCGAGCCAGTGATCTACGACAAGAAACACCTGCTTACGTGGCGCGACGGAACGACCACGCATTCGCTGGATGGAGGCTGGCGGCCCATTCCGCAGGCGCGGCGCGTCACGAAGAACGTCGCGCTGGGAGTCACGGCGTTCGCGACGCCAACGTGGGGCGTCAGCCGTTCTACGGGGGCTGTCAATCCGTCTACCGTCTGGATCCGCTATCGCGTGGTCAACCGCCGGTCCACGCCTGATACCATCCGCCTGTCAGCGGTAGTGCGCCCCGTGCAGGTCAACCCGCCCTGGCAGTTTCTCGGGGACCCGGGTGGCGCGGCGCCGGCGCGTGGAATGGTGGGTTCGCCGAATGAATTGATGGTCAACAGCGAAGACGTCGTGTGGGCCGTTACGCATGGCGCAACCCAACGTGCAGGCCGCTTCGACGCGGGAAGCATCGTCGAGTTTCTGCGCCGCGGTGATCTGCCTCGGGACACGGTCATCAGTGATTCCACCGGACTCGCCTCTGGCGCGCTGACCTGGACGCTCGCGCTGGCTGCCCACGATAGCACGGATGTCTGGCTCGCCGCACCGCGCGGTAAGTACGAGCGTATACCGGACGTAGCGTCCGCCAAAGGGGCACTCGACTCCGCGCGCGCGCTGTGGGATCGCGAGCTCGGAGCGGTGCGGATCGACCTTCCCGGCACGGGCGAGGCTATGGCCAACGCGGTGCGCTCGTCGATGGCGTATGTCCTGATCAACGCGAACGGGCCAGCCATTCAGCCCGGCACGCGCAGCTACCGTCGCAGCTGGATCCGGGACGGTGCGCTGACATCGTCGGCGTTGCTGCGGCTGGGACATGCCAACGATGTACGTGCCTTCATCGACTGGTACATCGAACACGTTTTCGCCGACGGGAAAGTGCCGTGCTGTGTGGACGCGCGCGGTGCGGACCCTGTCACCGAAAATGATGCGGATGGCGAGCTGCTGTATCTCGTGGCCGAATACGTGCGGATTACAGGCGATACTGCCGTGGCGTCCCGGCACTGGGGCGTGCTCGCGCGCACGGCTGCGCATCTCGATTCGCTGCGGCAGACGCGCCGAACGTCGCAGTATCTGACAAGCGATTCTCTCTTCGTGTTCGGGTTGCTCCCGCCATCCATCAGTCACGAGGGCTATTCCGCAAAGCCGGCGTACTCCTACTGGGACGACTGGTGGGGTGTGCGCGGGATGGCGGATGCGGCATTCCTCGCCCACATCATGCGCGACACAGGGCGTGCCCGCGTGCTCCAGGCTTCGGCGCAAGAGTTTCGACACGACGTCGTCGCGTCCGTCGCGCGCTCAATGGCGATGCACAGGGAACCTGTGCTCCCCGGCGCCGCGGAACTGGGCGATTTCGACCCGACGTCATCGACCGTCGCGCTCGCGCCCGCGCAGGGTTTGTCGCTGCTCCCCCCGGCCGCGGTTCGCGCCACCTTCGACAGCGCCTGGGTGAATTTCACCAACCGCCGCGACGGCATCACGCGCTGGGAGAATTACACGCCGTACGAGTGGCGGTTAGTCGGCAGCTACATCCGTCTCGACCAGCCGGAGCGTGCGCACGCCCTGGCGTCCTGGTACATGAAGGACAGGCGTCCGTTGGCGTGGAACGAGTGGGCCGAAGTCGTCTGGCACGACGCGCGGGCGCCGAAGTTCATCGGCGACATGCCGCACGGGTGGGTGGCCTCGGACTTCATTCGCGCCGCGCTCGACTTCATCGAATACGAGCGCGCCGATGACTCCACGCTCGTGGTGGGCGCCGGCATTCCAATCGAATGGGCGCGCGCGACGGACGGTGTAGTGGTACAGGGAATTCACACCTGGTGGGGCACCTTGGGCCTCACCGTTCGGTCGATACGCGGCGTCGTGCGGATGGATGTCGCTGGCGTGCATCCACCCGGGGGCATCGAGGTGCGGGCGCCATTTGGCCGGTTGCCGACATCCGCGCGCATGAACGGCACGCGCGTGCCGCTCACTCGAAACGGCCGCGCGGTGTTGCTTCGCGCGCCCGGCACCGTGGAGTTCCTCTACCGATGAGAGTCGCCCGGTTCGTCCAGCGCGCCGCCGTTGGTGCGGATGATTTCGCTGTAATACCAGGCACTCGCCTTGGGCGTCCGTTCCTGTGTGGCATAGTCGACGTGCACGATGCCGAAGCGCTTGGAGAAGCCGAGGCTCCACTCGTAGTTGTCCAGGAGACTCCAGGCGAAGTAGCCGCGCAGATCGGCGCCACGCGTCATGGCGTCATGCGCCGCCTTGATGTGCTCGCGGAAGTACCACACGCGAAGCGGGTCGTCCACTCGGCCGTCGATGGTGTGCGGCGCGTCGTAGATCGCGGCGCCGTTCTCGGTGACGTACAGCGGGATGCGGCCGTATCGCTCCGTGACCCAGAGCAGCGTGCGGGTGAGCGAGGGCGGATGCACTTCCCAACCCGTCTCGGTGTACGCGTGTTCGGGCTGGCGTACGTATGCGATGCGCACAGGCAGCGCCGTCGGATCGTCGCGGACCACGCCGCGCGTGTAGTAGTTGATGCCCAGGAAGTCGATCTTCTCCCGGATCAGGTCGAAGTCCTCGGCCGGAAACGCCGGCCAGGCGACGCCGAAGATGTCTTTCATCTCATCGGGATACGTGCCGAAGAACACCGGGTCGAGATACTGCCGGTTCATATACGCATCGCCGCGCTGAGCGGCGTCCGCGTCCGCGTGCGAGTCGGAGGCGGGGTCCTTCGGCTCGAGATTCACGACCAGTCCGATCTGTCCCTTGCGGGCCTCGGCGCGAAACGCCTGCACACCGCGCCCGTGCGCGCGCAGCAGGTTGTGGCTCGCGATGGGGGCCTCGAACAGGTTGCGATGGCCGGGCGCGAGTGCGCCGTGCAGGTAGCCACCGTCCGTCACTACCCACGGTTCATTGAGCGTGGCCCACATCGGGACACGATCGCCGAGACGCTCGAATACGACACGGGCGTAGTCGCCAAACCAGTCGGCCACGTCACGGTTCAACCACCCGCCACGATCGTCCAGCGCCGCGGGGAGATCCCAGTGGAAGAGTGTGGCGTTCGGCAGGATGCCGTTCGCCAGCAGCGTATCGACGAGCCGCTCGTACCAGTCGAGTCCCGCGCGGTTCACGCTTCCGGTGCCCTGCGGCAGGACGCGGCTCCAACTGATGCTGAACCGATAGGCCTGGAGTCCGAGCTCGCCCATGAGCGCGATGTCGTCCCGCCAGCGGTTGTAGTGGTCGCACGCGACGTCACCGTTGTCGCCATTGGTGGTGCGGCCCGGGCTGTGCGCAAAGCGCTGCCAGATGCTGGGGCCGGCACCGTCCGCCAATGGACTGCCTTCGATCTGATAGGCGGAGGTGGAAGCGCCCCACAGAAACGTGTCGGGAAATCGGTACGAATCGCTCATGCCGTCCTGGAGAGTCTCGCGTCAATCCGATGGGGCAAACGCAATACCATGAGAATCACGTGACAGCCATGCCAAGCAAGGCCGCAACGGTCGAGTTGGAGAATGTGCGCAAGGAGTACGAGGGCGGTGTCGTCGCGGTGCACGGCGTCGATCTTACCGTTGCGGCCGGCGAACTCGTGGTGCTCGTCGGTCCATCCGGATGCGGAAAGAGCACCACGCTCAGGATGGTCGCTGGTCTGGAATCCATCAGCGCAGGACGGCTCCTCATTGGCGGACAACTCGTGAACGACGTACCGCCATCCGAGAGAGACATTGCCATGGTCTTTCAAAGCTACGCGCTGTACCCGCACATGACAGTGCGCGAGAACATGGCGTTTGCCTTGCGCCTCCGCAAGCGCCCGCAGAGCGAGATCCGCAGCCGCGTGGACGAAGCCGCGGCCACCCTCGGCCTGACCGATCTGCTCGAACGCCGGCCGCGACAACTGTCAGGCGGCCAGCGGCAGCGCGTGGCCATCGGGCGCGCCATCGTTCGCGAGCCGAGCGTGTTCCTCTTCGACGAACCACTGTCGAATCTGGACGCGGCGCTCCGCGGCGAGATGCGCCGCGAGTTGGCGGCCATGCACGCCAGGCTGGGCGCCACGATGCTGTACGTCACGCACGATCAGATCGAAGCCATGACGCTGGGCGACCGCATCGTGGTGATGCATCAGGGTCGTGTCCGCCAGGTGGATACGCCGGCCCAGGTGTATGAACGACCCCTCGACACGTTCGTGGCGGGATTCCTGGGCAGTCCGCCGATGAACCTGCTGGCGGGACAAATCGTGCAGGATGGTGACATGACGGGCGTTCGCGTCACGGGTGCGCCGCCACTGACCATTCGTCTGCCCGCCGATCTGGCCGCCACACAGTTGCCGGTGTCGGGCGAGGTGATTCTCGGCATTCGGCCCGAACATCTGCAAGTCGTGACGGCCGAATGGCCGGGTCAGTCATTTCCCGCGATCGTCGAGCTGGCCGAACCGCTGGGCCACGAGCAGTTGTTGCACCTGCGCAGTGGAAACGTGACGCTCACGGTTCGAGGCGCACCGGGCGCGCGCCCCGCCCACGGCTCGGCCCTGCGAGTCACCGCGAATCCCGAGCGGCTGCATCTGTTCGACGCGGCGAGCGG
>JANYIN010000132.1 GCA_025362035.1 Gemmatimonadaceae bacterium
AAGAACGAGTTCTTCAAGGTTCGCAACCTCTTCGCGCAGAACTCGCTCGGCAACTACACCTTCGGCTCGCTCGATTCACTCAATTTGGGCTTGCCCGACCGCGTCCAGATCGGGCTCAAGCTCGACAACGCGGATGGCGCCGCGCGTTTCAGTGCGCGGACGCTGGGCTTCTACGGCGAGGACGAGTGGCAGGCGTCGAACAATCTGAACATTACATATGGAATTCGCCTCGATCTTCCGGGGCTCACCTCGGCGCCCAACTTGAACCAGGTCATCCTGGATTCGCTCGGCGTGAACACGACGAACGTCCCACAGAACGTCATGCAGTGGTCACCCCGTGTGGGCTTCAACTGGGACGTGACGGGCGACCAGATCAACCAGCTTCGTGGCGGCGCAGGTGTCTACGTGGGCCGGCCGGCGTATGTCTGGCTCAGCAATGCGTTTGGCAATTCTGGTGTGAACGGCTATGCCACGATCACGTGCAGTTCGGCGGCGACTTCGCCGGCGTTCCCGGGTGCCACCGGCGCCGTGCCGGGCAACTGCCGCGGCGCGTCTCTGACGCCAGCCGTCACAGTGAACACGTTGGACCCCAACCTGAAGTTCCCGCAGAACTTCCGGACGTCGCTGGGCTATGATCGCCGGCTGCCGGGCGAGATCATCGCCACGGTGGAAGGGCTCTATACGCACGCGATGCAGAACTTCTTCTACGACAACCTCAACCTGCCCGACGCGCCCGTGTCTACGGATAGCCACGGCCGGTCCATGTATGGAGTGATCACCGGCAACAACATCGCGCCGTCGTACAAGAAGAAGGGCTTCACCGACGTGATTCACCTGACCAACCAGTCCGGTGACTACGCATACAATCTGACATCATCGCTGCAGAAGCGGTTTTCCAACAGTTTCGAGGGACAGTTGGCATACTCGTACGGCCATTCCTATGACGTCGCATCGATGACGTCGTCAGTCGCCTACTCGAACTTCCAGTTCGGACGCTCGGTCAAGGGAGACATTCACGGAAAGGATGTGACGGTGTCGAAGTACGACTCGCCGCACCGGATCATCGCCAATGGGACGTACAGCTTTCCGTCGAAGACGGACGTTTCCTTCATCTTCACCGGCGAATCCGGCACACCGTTCGAGTACGTCTATGGCGGTGACATGAACGGCGACGGATCAACGAACAATGACCTGATCTACGTGCCGACCGATGCGCACGTCGCGAGCGAAATTCAGTTCGCGACGAACGGAGCGACGACCATTGCCCAGCAGCGGGACGCCTTCGAGAACTTCATCAAGTCCAACGACTGCCTCAACTCGCAGCGCGGCAAGATCATGGATCGGAACACCTGCCGCACGCCATGGACGAAGAGGCTCGATATGGACTTCCGCCAGTCGCTTCCGACAATGCACGGCCAGAATTTCATTCTCCAGCTCGATATCTTCAATTTCCTCAATCTGTTGAACAAGAGCTGGGGGGCGCAGGACCTGGGCAGTACCAACAGCCCCAACCTGCTGACGCGCCGCTCGTTCAATGGCCAGGATGGCGTGTTCAACTTCAACACGAATTTCAGCCAGTTCAACACGCAGAACGTTTCCTCCAACTACACCATGCAGCTGCAGTTGAAATACACGTTCTGACACCCGCTCGTCGCTTTGTGGCCAAAGCGCCCTCGTGAACTTCGGTTCACGAGGGCGCTTTTGATCGTGCAGCACGATCTGATACGGCATGCGGCAGGATGATGCAGCCAGCACCCGTCATCCAGGCGAAACTGGTCGTGCCAGACAATCGGGCGAGACGGTCTCGTTGTGCACTGCTGGCGCCCTTTCATCGAGAGACTGCAGACATGAGCAACGAACGATTCAGCACGGAGTTCGGCGTCCTGACGGACGAACAGCAGGGCGCGGTGATCGGTGGGGACGGCGGGATCATGCACGCCTTGGGCTGGTTCGTGGGCTACGCCGTGGGCTGCACTCAACAGGCGTTGCTCGTCGACTTCCAGATCGCCATCAAGCAGCCCGTTATCTACATCCCGGGTAAGGGCTTCATCTGAGTGGCGCGCCGTACGGGTGGAATCGATGATTGGCGGGAACGATAAGCACCGATTCTACTCGTATGGCGTTGCATGTCGCCACTGGGAGTCATCAACACTCACTCAGATACGAACATTGGCATAATAGGCTCTCAGGGAGCCTGAACGGTGGAATTCACGTGTCAAATGCTGCTGATGCCGAGGCCCTGGCCATTGACCCCGAAGACACGCTCGAAGCCCTGCTTGTGCGGCACCGTACCAGCACTCAGTCGCTGCACCTGGCATTTCTACTTCTGCTGGTCAGCGCCCTGATCACGGTCGTGAGCCTGCGAATGGACATCACCATCCGCACTACCGGAATCCTGGTGTCCAGCATCGAACGGCAGACGCTTCGCAGCCTTTCCGACGGTGTCGTCCACCGCGTCTTCGTGAGCGCTGGAGCACATGTGAGCGCTGGCGATACGGTCGTAGCACTTGCATCCAGCGCCAGCGACCGCGCTCGGGACGCAACTCGCGCCACGCTGGTGCGACAACGCATGCAGCAGGCAGATCTTCGCGTCCTGATTCGCACGCAACTCGACAGTCCCATATCAATGCCTGAACCTCGCCGTTTCCACGTCGAACACAGCCGAACTGCAATGGAGGCTGCCCTTTTGGAGTGGCAACAGGCGTCGGTTCAGGTTCGGCGCGTGGAACGCACGCGCGACCGTCTTGCGGAACTGGCCCGACGCGGGTTTGCCGCAGCATCCGAACTGGAATCAGCGGAATTCGATGTCCTGCGCGCTCAGGAAGATCGCACACTCGCATTCAAGCGACGGCGGGCCGCCTGGACCGACGAGCTGATCGAGGCGGATCAACACGTCGACAACCTGGAACGGGATCTCATCACCAGGGCCAGCGATCAAGCGCTTCGTCACGTCATCGCTCCCGTGGGCGGGACGGTGGAGGCCGTGATGGCCCTTAGCCGGGGAAGCACGGTCCGCGCTGGCGATGCGGTGGCGATGATTTCACCGGAGGGCGATCTGGTGGCGGACGTATTCGTTCCACCGCACGATGTGGTGTTTCTGCGCGTCGGCATGCCTGCTCGACTCCTGGTGGAAGGATATGACGTTCAGGAATGGGGCGTGCTGGATGCAGTCGTCACGTTGGTCGCCGGTGACTACACGCTCGATGACGGACATCCGGTGTTTCGCGTTCGGGTACGACCGATCAGCACGATGCTGCGGCGCGCCAATGGAGAAACGGCGCGCGTCAAGAAAGGATTGAAATGCCAAGTGCGTTTCACGCTCGGCAGTGAGCGTCTTGCTCAACTCTTGAAGGGGCGGACCCGTACGTGGATCGATCAGTGAGCGTGTTCCGCACACATGTACCGGTGGTCCGGCAACACGATGCGAGTGATTGTGGTGCCGCATGTCTCGCGAGTGTGGCACGCCACTACCGAAGCCGTGCATCGCTGGCCCGTATTCGGCACGATGCGCATACCGATCAGGGCGGCACATCGTTCCGTGGCCTCGCCCGTGCAGCAGGTCAACTGGGCCTGTCGGCAAAGGCGGTGCGCACCATTCCAGAATCGCTGGAGCGTGCGCCAATGCCGAATATCGCACATCTCCGGCTCGCGAACGGCGCACAACACTTCGTGGTGGTGGAGCGCGCGGACGCCAGCAGCGTGTGGGTGATGGACCCCGCCTTGGGCGAGCGGCGCAGGGACAACCGTCGTGACTTCAACGCACAGTGGACCGGCGTGCTGCTGCTCCTCGCACCTGACGTGAAAGCTCCGATGGGCTCCGCCGTGCCGACGACGCTGGAACGCGTGTGGACGCTCGCGCGCCCACATCGTGGCGCACTGGCGCAGGCACTGCTCGGCGCCTTGGTGTACACGACGCTGGGGCTCGCAACGTCGATCTACGTGCGCTACATCGTGGACTCCGTGCTCGCCGAGGGACGTCAGGGTGTGTTGCGCCCCATGAGTGTCGCGATGATTGGCGTCGTGGTGGGGCAGACCGTGATCGGCAGCCTGCGGTCGCTCCTCATGACCAACGTTGGGCAGCACATCGACGCACGCCTCATACTTGGCTACTACCGCCACCTCTTGCGACTGCCGCAGAGCTTCTTCGACCGGATGCGGGTTGGCGAACTCACCTCGCGCGTGACCGACGCGGTGAAGATTCGTGCCTTCGTTGGGGATGTCGTCGTGGAGGCGGCAGCCAACGTGCTTGTCATGGCGACATCGGCCGCGATGATGTTCACCTATGACTGGCGACTCGCTGCCTGGACCATGGGTCTGCTGCCACTCTATGCGGCGCTGTTTGTCGCCGGTTCCAGGTTCAATCGGCGCCAGCAGCGAGCGCTCATGGAACGGGCGGCCGCGCTCGAAGCACAGATCGTGGAATCACTCTCGGCGGTCGGGACGGTCAAGCGTTTTGGTTTGGAAAGGCATGTCAGTCTCGTGACGGAAGCGAGCTTTGTCCGCCTATTTCGAAGTGTCGGTCATGCGGCACGCATGTCGGTGTGGATCAGCGCCGCGGGCCAGCTGGTCGGCCAGGTGGGCGTGATCGGATTGCTGTGGATGGGCACTACCCGTGCGCTGGCTCAGGAGCTCTCTGCTGGAGAGCTGATGTCGTGCTACGCGTTGCTCGGCTTCCTCACTGGCCCCGCACTGTCCCTCGTCGGATTCAGCCGCGCGATGCAGGAAGCTCGAGTGGCCAGCGATCGACTGTTCGAGATCATGGAACTGGACACCGAGCAAGTGTCGATGCCAATCGCGCTGAGATCGAACGACGCCGGCGACGTGCGATTCGAGGACGTGCACTTCGGATATGCCAGCCGTTCGCCGGTGCTCGCTGGTGCGTCGTTCACGTGTGCCAGAGGCGAAGTGACCGCGCTCGTGGGCGAGAGTGGGTGCGGAAAGAGCACCGTGACGGCGCTGCTACAGCGGCTCTACGACCTGGACAGTGGACGCATCCTCATCGGCGAGCATGATGTCGCCCACGTCGAGCTCACGAGCCTGCGCCGTCAAGTCAGCGTCGTACCGCAGACGATCGATCTCCTGTCCGGAACCATCCTCGAGAACATTGCCGTGGGCGATCCGACCCCGGATGTCCCTCGGTTGGTCCGGCTCTGCGCAGATGTGGGATTGCGTGATGCCATCGAACGGATGCCGCGGGGATGGCTGACAATGGTGGGAGAGCGCGGTGTGGCCCTGTCCGGCGGCGAGCGGCAGCGTTTGGCCATCGTGCGCGCGCTCTACCGAGAACCAGCGGTCCTGATCATGGATGAAGCGACCTCGGCGCTCGACTCCGCGAACGAGGACCGTGTTGTGGACATCATGCATCGGGCAGCCGGCGCTGGAGCCACCGTCATCGCGATTGCGCACCGGCTCTCCACCATCCGGAGGGCCCACCACATTGTCATGCTGGGGCATGGCCGCGTGGTGGAAGAGGGTGATCACGAGCTTCTCGTAGATGCGGGTGGCGCCTATGCTCGCCTGTGGAATCGTCAGCACCAGCCAGCCCGAGGTCTACTGCAGGCCGTCGGATAGGACCGAGTCGAGCAGATGCGGATGTGGATGTCCATGCGCTCGACAGTTGCAAGCTGCCCGCTGCCGCTCCTGATCACATAACCGGCATCAGGTTTGGAGGGGGTGCCCTGGTACCGGCAAGGTCGCTAAACTTGTGATCAGGTAGTGCTGTGAAGTGGGGCCAGGTAGCTCAGTTGGTAGAGCAACGGACTGAAAATCCGTGTGTCGCCGGTTCGATTCCGGCCCTGGCCATTTTGGTAAGTAGTGACCGGATACGGCAATACGAAAATGGCGGCATCATGCGATGGCCGCCGTTTGTGTTTTCTCGCCTGAGATCGCCCGAACTTGAAGAAACTCACCGAGATACGCCCGGCACTGACGACGCGGCGCGCCGCCGGCCGAGCTGCTCACTGACAGGCGCTCAAGAGCTAGCGTGTCCGTGCCCACCATGGCTGCTTCCGGCTACTTCTTGGCGAACAGTCCACCTAGTTCGTCCAGCTCGCCAGCTAGACCACCGAGCCCGCCACCCGGCGTACCCGCGCCGCCGGTGTCCCCGCCGCCCAGGATGCCTTCGATCTGCGATGAGATCGCCGTAGGGAGGCGCCCTTTCAGGTGCTCAATTATCGCTTCAACGGCGGCCCGCGCTTTGTCAGGAGGCAACCCGGTACGCTGTGCTACGGCGGCAATGATCTCGCCCATGTCGGTCTCCAGGTCGTCGCTGTGATCGTTCGATCGCGCCTACCGAAGCACGCTGCGTGCCCACAC
>JANYIN010000008.1 GCA_025362035.1 Gemmatimonadaceae bacterium
CTTCGCCTGTCGCCATGGGATCTTGCCGCCGGTGTGCTCATGATCCGCGAAGCGGGCGGCATCGTGACCACGCTCGATGGAGCGCCCTGTCCAATTGCCGAAACGTCAATTCTCGCCGGTGGCCCCGCGATGCACGCGTGGCTGCTCCACACGCTCCACGCGTAACGTCGGCCTTCTCGTCCTCTCGTCCTCTCGTCACGTCAACCTGATCTCATGAAGCTCATCGAATGCGTTCCCAATTTCTCCGAGGGCCGCCGCCCCGAGATCGTCGCCGCCATTCGTGACGCCATCGCCGGTGTCGCCGGAGCGCACGTGCTCGACGCGAGCGCCGACGCGAGCCACAATCGCTGCGTCATTACCTTCGTCGCCCCCATCGACGTCGTTGCCGATGCGGCGTTCGCGGGCATCACGGAAGCCGTACGCTTGATAGATCTCACAACGCACTCGGGCGAGCACCCGCGCATGGGCGCGACAGACGTTGTCCCCTTCATTCCGCTTGAAGGCGCCACGATGGAGGATTGCATCGCGCTCGCTCGGCAGCTCGGCGAGCGAGTGGGGCGCGAGTTACACGTCCCCGTGTTCCTCTATGAGCGCGCCGCGACGCGCCCCGAGCGGGAGAATCTCGCCGACGTGCGGCGCGGCGAGTTCGAGGGGCTGCGCACTGAGATCGGGGCGACACCCCAGCGCACCCCTGACTTCGGCCCGTCGACCGTTCATCCGACGGCGGGCGCCATGGCGATCGGTGCCCGCCCCTTCCTCGTGGCGTACAACGTTTACCTCGGCCCCGCGACGAACATGTCCGTCGCCAAGGAAGTCGCGAAGGCGCTGCGCGGCTCGTCCGGTGGTCTGCGCTATGTGAAGGCGATGGGTTTCGAGGTGGACGGTCAAGCGCAGGTATCCATGAATCTCGTGGACACGGAGAAGACGCCGTTGCACCGTGTTTTCGACATGGTGAAGATGGAAGCGGAAGCCCGTGGCGTGTCGCCCACCTGGAGCGAGATCGTCGGGCTGGTGCCGGAGCGTGTGCTCTTCGCCGCCGCCGCGCGACACGTGCAGTTGCGGGACTTCTCCACTGCGCTCGTGCTCGATCGCAAAGTGCGCGAGGCGATCTCCGTTGGCGAGTCGTTGAGCGGGTTCGTCGGTTCCGTCGCGTCACCCAGCCCAACGCCGGGAGGTGGCAGCGTGACCGCGCATGTCGGCGCACTCGCCGCCGCCCTGGCGCAGATGGTCGCCGGACTCACCACGGGTCGAAAGAAGTACGTCGCGGTCGACGCCGAGATGCGCGACATCGCCGTCCGCGCGGCGGCCTTGGGCAATTCACTCAGTGCACTCGTTGCGCGTGACGCTGCGGCATACGCCATCGTGTACGCGGCGTACAAGCTGCCCGCCGAAACAGTGGAGCAGCAAACCGAGAAGGCCGCGCGCGTCGATGAGGCGTTGATGCACGCCGCCGAGGTGCCGCTCGACACCGCTCGCGCGTGCGCGGATGTCGCGGAGCTCGCGCTTGCCGTTGCCGAGCGCGGAAACACGAACGCGGCGAGCGATGCCGGCGTCGCCGCGCTGTTGGCGGAGGCCGGGTGCGTTGGTGCCGCGTACAACGTTCGGATCAATGTGGCAGCGCTTGATGACAAGTCGCGCGGAACCGCTCTTGGTAAACAGGCGAGACAAGTGGTGAATCGCGCGCGAACAGCCGCTCGAGCGGCGGAGGCAATTGTCGAGAAGGCGATTGGGGGATGACACGGTGAGATCGACCCGTATCTGAGCGCGCGGACCTCGAGGGCGAGGATGCGCTCGTGCGATTCTCCGATGCCCGTCGCGCGATTGTTCGCGCGACTGGCGCCGGGCTAGGAGGGGTGCACCCCGTCGTTCGATTTCGGAGCGTGATTTTCCTGATAGAGCTTCCGGTCACGGCACCGGCGCAGGATCCGCACCTCCGTAGATTCCATTGAACAGCCACTTGAACGTGCCATGTGGCTGTGCGCGGAAGGTGATCTCGGGAGCGAACATATAGAGTTTGCCCTTCCCGATGGTTGCCTCAGCGGCTTCGACAGCGCCGTCGAGATAGCTCTGGCCCCACGCCCAGCCGCTGCGAAGCGGCGTTGCATTCGGGAACCACGCGAGCGGACGAAGTCCTTTCGCTGCGGCATCGCTGCCGAGGCGAAAGGCGGGGCTGTTGTCGTAGAACACGTCGAGATCGCGCGCGAGACCGGCCGATACCGCCGCCGTGGTGTCCACCTGCACGCGAAGAATCGAACCCGGCACGTAGAACTTGTCCGCCGGAAGATCGCGGTCGGCACCAGCCGCCGTTTTCTCGACGAGCGCGTTCGTCATCGGGAGACCGAGATGCACGCCGAGGTTCGCCGAGGTGCCCACCGCGACCACCGTGCCGCCCGCCTCGATGAACTGCCTGAGCTGCGGCACCGTCTTCGCGATGCTGACTCGCCCCATACGGTCGCGGAACTCCGCCGGAATCGCGTTGGTATCCGGCTCGAAGCCACCGCCACCGCCACCGCCGCCGCCACGCCCGCCTGCACCCTCGCGCGCGGGCATGGCCCCGGAGGGCAGCACGATCACGTCATACTTCGACGCGAGGTTGCCCGCGTCGAGCGTCCTGGGATAGATGACGTCGAAGGGAAATTCATACTGCTCGAACAGCCAGCGCGTGTGACCAGACGGCATCGAGCCACCATACTGGTCCCAGAGCGCGATGCGCACCGGACGCAAATGCGTCGCGTCAGGCCCCGGCCGAGTGGTCGTTCCGCTGGCCGACAGACCGTTCGTGCGCGCCAGATCGCTGAGCAGCGACGTTGTCGCGCCATTCGCCGCGAAATAGAAGGTGCCGGCAGGATAGGATTTTCCATTCGACGTGAGCGGCGAACGAAGGACATAGACGTCGCCCTTCGCCTTCAGTGCCCGGTTCACCGCGATGAACGCGTCGTTCTGCGCATGACTGACGAGATATCCAGCCGCGTTCGCCGCGGAAACGACCGTGCCCGCCGGCGGAGTGGCGAGGCCGGTGATCGGCTGGAACGGTCCATCGAACGCATCGAGAATACGATCGAACCGCACACCCATCTGAAAGGCGAGCGTATAGCCGGCGTTATCGTACGGACGCTTCGGTGGGCCACCGGGATAGGCGAAGTCGTTCGGATGGTCCTGCGGCTCGAACATGTCGAGCACGTGCGGGCGAAACGCCTGCGCCGTCTTCACCACGTACGAGCCCGCGGGATAGTTCGTACCCTTTACCGCGAACGGCGTCGTGGCGCGATGCACCGTGATGCCGGCGCGGCGCAGCGTGTTGATGAACTTGGTCGCCGTCAGAAAATCCGGCTGATCGCTCGGCACAATGTACCCGCGGGGGTCGCGTTTGTCGGCGGCGTGGAGCACGTCGGTGTAGTACTTCACATTCGCGCCGCGGCCGAACTGGTTGATCGGATCGCCCACCGCTTCGGCTCCCGCTCGTCGTCCACCTGCTGGGGCCCCGGCCCCGCTCGCCCCCTGATCGGCCGCGATCTTCTTGTTCACCGCCTCAATGTCACTCGGGCTCGCGGTCCAGGTATCGCGACTACCACGCTCGATCGAGTTGCGGCTCATGCGGTAGAAGTTGTACAGCAGATTTTCGCGCTCCCGCGACGCGATATCGAGCACGGCGCGATTGGCGGTGAGCGAATACTCGATGGACTGCCGAAAGTGCCAGCGCTGCGGCGCGATGGGATATGGGAGGTCGGCGCGCGGCAGTTGCTGCTCGGGAATGAACGGAATCGTCACCGGCGTCGGATTGCCGATGGTCTCCGTGAGCAGACCGATCTGGTTGTGGAAGTACACCGTGGTGCGCAGGCCGCCGTTCCACCACGTGGAGTACGTGGACCCGGAGCGCATGGTGACGCCAGGCTTTCCCTCCGCCTCGAAGCGTGTGTGCATCGACGCGGCCACGAGGTCGAGCTCCACCGGCACGAGCGGATCGAAGTTGTAGTTGAAGGGATCGCGGAACGGGGGCGCGAACATCACCGTTCCGGCGGGACCAGTCTGGTGGTGATTATAGACGATCTGCGGGAACCAGTCCGCATACAACACGTGATTGATGTTCCGCGACTCCGGCTGGTTCATCATGTAGAAGTCGCGGTTGTTGTCGTGCCCGATATACTTCTGATACAGACGCGGGATATTCATGTTGCGCTTCAACGTATCCGCGTCCTTCATGTACCAGTTGGACACGAGCTCCATCCCGTCGGGATTGGCGTGCACCGCGAGAATGATGCAGTCGTTGAGAAAGCGCTCCGTTTCCGCGTCGTTCCTGCTCAGGAGTTGGTACACCGTTTCGATGAGCTGCGCCGCGCCGAGTACTTCCGTCGCGTGTAGGCCTCCGTCAATCCACACCACCGCCTTGCCTTCTTTCGCCAGCGCGCGCGCCTGATCATCCGTGAGCCCCTCGGCGTTGGCCAGCCGGCGCGAGATCTCCTTGTAGCGATCGAGCTTCGCGAGATTCGCCGGCGACGAGATGATCGCCATGAGTTGCGGGCGACCCTCGGCACTCTTGCCGATCTCGACCAGCTTCATCCGGTGTGACTCGTTGGCGAGCTTGCGCCAGTAGCCTTCGAACTGCGTGTAGTTCGCGAGCTTGTAATCGTCGCCGATGTTGAAGCCGAATTGCTGCTTGGGCGATGTGATCGCTCCCTGCGCGCGCACGCTCGGCGCGTACAATGCGACCGAGGCGGTTATGACGAGTCCGGTTGTCAGGCGCCGGCGTGCCTTGGTGGTGGGTCCCAGCATGCTATCTCCGTGGATGCCGTGTCAGCGGCGCAAAGGTGAATGCGCCGGGCTGTGCAACATGCAGATTGTACGGTCTCGATGTAGAGAACGCGAGCGTGCCGCTGAACGTTGTGCGGCACGTTTGGACAGGCGCGAGGAACAATTCGCGGTGGACGTGGGCCGGCAGACCCGTATGTTTTCCTCTTCCCTCCACACCCCAGCCTCGCGTGGATCTCGTCGTTCCTCTCCTTGCCGCCTTGCTATCGGCGGCGGCGATCACCTGGTTGATCTTCCGCCTGTCGCGTCAGGTGGACGGCTGGACTGGACGCCAGTTCGCGCTGTTCTGGCTCTTCGGCGCCTGCGCCGTGATACTGCTCCTGATCGCCACGGCGCACGTCCCGAAGGGCCACGAGCTCGTCACGACGCGCTGCGATCCTGCGCGCGACACCAACTGCCGTGCGACCGCCGCGCCCCAGGTGAGCGCGAATGGCGACACCGTGTGCTGTTATCCCGGAGTTACTGTCTTTTCCCTCGAACACAACACGCCGGAGGGCGAAGGGATGAAGATCGGCCTCATCATGCTTGCCGTCGGCATGGTGTTCGGCCTGATCGCGCTCACCAATCAGTGGATGCGCCGCGCCGTGGGCGGCGACTCGTCCACTCGCGAAGAATCGTGAGATTCGCGTGGATTCGAGTTGAATTCGATCAGCGCAGTTGCCCTCACCCTCGACGCACTACGCCGCCGTCAACACCCGATTGCCGGACTGCGTGATCGCCACCGTATGCTCGAAATGCGCCGACCGCGATCCATCTACCGTCACGATCGTCCACTTGTCCGCGAGCGTCCGCGTCTGCGGCCCGCCCACGTTCACCATCGGCTCGATCGCCAACGTCAGCCCCGGCACGAGTTTGAGCCCGCGCTTCGGCTTGCCGTAGTTGGGCACCTGCGGCTCCTCGTGAAACGCCACGCCGATGCCATGGCCGACGAGGTCGCGCACAACGCTGAACCCCGCCGCTTCCACCACGCGCTGCACCGCCGCGCCAATGTCGCCGAGATGATTGCCGGGCACCGCCGCCGCGATTCCAGCCGCCAGTGCGCGCTCGGTCGTGTCCAGGAGGCGCACCGTCTCCTCGTCCACCTCTCCCACCGCCACCGTCGTCGCCGAATCAGTGAAATAGCCCCGATACCCGACGCCGACGTCGATCGAAATGATGTCGCCGTCCTTCAGCACGCGCTTGCGGGACGGAATCCCGTGCACGATCTCCTGATTGATCGACGTGCAGAGCGTACCCGGAAATCCATACAGCCCCTTGAACGCGGGCGTTGCGCCCGCATGGCCGCGAATGAACTTCTCGGCAATCGCGTCCAGATCCTGCGTGGACATGCCGGTGCGCACCTCACCGCGCAGCATCTGCACCGTGGCCGCAAGGATCTTTCCTCCCTCGGCCATCAACTCGATCTCCCGGATGCTCTTGAGCTGGATCACATTTGACTCGCGCGCGCGATCACGAGGCCAGCGCGCTGAGGGCGCGGGCCGTGACGTCCTGAACCGGGCCCACGGCGTCGATGACGGCGACCTTGGTGTCGTGCTCCCGGTACCACGCCAGCACCGGCGCGGTCTGCTTCTCGTACACCGCGAGCCGGTTGCGAATCGCGTCGGGCTCGTCGTCCTTGCGGCGCACCAGCGTTCCGCCGTCCTTGTCGCATTTGGTGCCCGGCGCGCGGCCCGTGTAGGGCGTTTGACAGGTCTCGCACACCGTGCGGCCGGCGAGGCGTTGCACGATCTCGTCGTCGTCGATGTCGAAGACGAGCACGGCGTCTACCTTCTTGCCGAGCTCCGCGCACACCGTCGCCAGTCCTTCCGCCTGCGGCACTGTGCGCACCACTCCGTCGAGCAATACGCCGGATGCGGCACGCGGCTCGCTCAGCGCCTGCTTGATGATGCCGAGAATCACGGAATCCGGAACGAGATCGCCACGGTCCATGAAGCCTTTCGCCTCGCGGCCTAGATCCGTACCGGCGCGAATCGCCCCGCGCAGCTCGTCACCCGTTGCCAGCGTTGGAACGCCAAGCGCCGCTGCGAGCAGCGGCGCTTGTGTTCCCTTTCCGGCACCAGGTTTCCCGAAAAGAACGATGATCATGTAAGGAGATACGGGGGCGGGCGGTTAGAACCCTCCGGGCCCCGGCTGCTGGCGGCCACGGATCTTGAGCTTGCCCTTCTTCATGAAGCCGTCATACTTGCGGAGCAACAGGTGCTGCTGCACCTGCGCCAGCGTATCGAGCGCCACGCCGACCACGATCAACAGCGATGTGCCGCCGAACGACACGCTGTTCGGTACGTTCACCATGCGGGAGATGAGCACCGGCAGCAGCGCGATCGCCGTCAGGAACAGCGCGCCCGGCAGCGTAATGCGACTGACTACCTGGTCAATGTACTCCGCCGTCTTCGCACCCGGCTTGACGCCCGGAATGAAGCCGCCCTGCTTTTTCAGATTCTCCGCCAGATCAATCGGGTTGAAGATGATCGACGTGTAGAAATATGTGAAGAAGAGGATGAGCACCGCGGACGCGATCAGATACCAGGCGCTGCCCGGCGCGAACATCTCCGCGATGCGCTGCGCCGTGGCGTTCTTGAAGAACTGCGCAAAGGCACCCGGCACCACGATGATTGACTGCGCGAACACGATGGGCATGACGCCCGCCGTATTGATGCGCAGTGGAATGAAACTGCGCGCCGCTTCCCGCATCCGGCCCCGCGCCATGGTGCGCTGCGGAATCTGGATGAGAATGCGACGTGCCGCCATCGTGATCGCCACCACGCCGGCTACCACCGCCACCATCAGCGCGGCCAGCACCAGGAGCGAGAACGATCCGATCGCGCCCGTGTTGACGAACCCGAACGTGGTCCCGATGCCGGGCCAGATGCGCTCGACGATCGAAAAGAAGATGATGAGGCTCGCGCCGTTGCCCAACCCGCGCTCCGTGATCTGCTCGCCCAGCCACATCACGAAGATGGCGCCGGTCGTCAGGAAGAACGCCATCTGGAAGCGGAACGCCATGCCCGGATGCGCGATGGCGCCCGTCAGCGACTCCGTGAAGAGCGCAAAGCCCCACGCCTGCACCGCCGCCAACAGCACGGTGGCGTAGCGCGTCCACTGATTGATCTTCTTTCTCCCTTCCTCGTCCTTCTGCATCTTCTCCACCTGCGGCACCACCGCGCCGGCGATCTGGAGGAAGATGCTGGCCGAGATGTACGGCATGATGCCGAGCGCAAAGACCGTCGCACGCGACAACTGGCCGCCCGTGAACAGGTCGTAGAGCCCGAGCAGTCCGCCGCCACCCTGCTTGCCCTGATTGGCGAAAAAATCGATCAGCGCCTGGGTATCGATGCCCGGCGCGGTGATGTGCGCACCAATCCGATAGACGAGCAGGCACAGGAGCGTGAAGACGATCTTGTCCTTCAGCTCCGGCGTACGAAATACGCTCGATACCGCCGCTGCGGCATTGTTCTGGGCCATGAAGAATCCTCGGGGGTGCGGCGTTACTCCTCGACCTTACCACCGGCGGCGACGATCGCCTCACGGGCCGCGCTGC
The DNA here is from genome assembly GCA_025362035.1 of Gemmatimonadaceae bacterium. Lineage (GTDB taxonomy): Bacteria > Gemmatimonadota > Gemmatimonadetes > Gemmatimonadales > Gemmatimonadaceae > AG11. The sequence goes on from JANYIN010000008.1 coordinate 8,345, forward strand.
TGACCTTGAGGCCGCGCACCGTGACTGCCGTGGAGAGCTCGCCGTTCGCCAGCACCTTCACCGGACCCTTTCGCTTCACGAGACCGGCAGCACGCAGGCTCTCGGCCGTCACCTCACCGTCGAGCAGCGCGAGCTGATCGAGGCGAATGACGTTCGGCTCTTCGCGGAACGGATTCGTGAATCCACGCTTCGGCAGCCGGCGGGTGAGCGGCATCTGGCCCCCCTCGAACGCCGGCTTGCCGCCGCCGGGCCCGTGATGTCCCGCCCGCGCTTTGCTACCCTTATGGCCTTTACCCGACGTCTTCCCCGTGCCGGAGCCCGGTCCGCGCCCAAGACGCTTCCGGTCCCGGTGGCTGCCCGGCGCGGGCGAGAGGTTGTGAAGGCCCAATTTTTCCGTCGTCACTGTCTTACTCCTCGACGGGCACCACCTCTATGAGGTGGCGCACCTGCTTGAGTTGTCCACGAAGGGCGGGGGAATCCTGCTTGATCACCTCGGCCTGGTGGTGCTTGAGCCCAATCGCCTTGAGCGTCAGGTTCATCCTCCACGAGTGTCCGATGCCGCTCCGGACCTGCTTGATCCGGACCTTACCGGTCGTCAACTCGTTCTTGCCAGTCGTCTTGGGCCCCTTGCTGGGGTGCCACACGAATGTCCGCGCCATTATGCACTCACCTTCGATTTACCGCGTGACCGGTAGCCCAGCTTCTCCGGGTCAATACCCCGCTCGCGCGCGATCTGATCGACCGTCGTGAGCTGCGCCAACCCGTCCATCGCCGCGCGTACCATGTTGTGCGGGTTCGTTGACCCGAGACTCTTGGTGAGGATGTCGCTGATGCCGACGCATTCCATCACCGCTCGGACCGCACCACCGGCAATCACGCCGGCTCCCGGCGCCGCCGGCTTCATCCACACCTTGCCGGCGCCATGCCGTCCGGTGACTTCGTGCGGAATCGTGGCGCCCGTGAGCGGCACGCGCACGAGGTTTCTGCGCGCCGCTTCCACCGCCTTGCGGACCGCCTCAGACACTTCATTCGCCTTGCCGCTCGCGAAGCCAACCTGTCCCTGCCCATCGCCAACGGCGACGAGCGCGTTGAAGCTGAAGCGACGTCCGCCCTTCACGACCTTGGCCACGCGGTTGATCGCGACGACGTTCTCGATCAGATCACTCTGCTCGCGGTCGCCGCGGTTGTCACCGCCACGTCCACCGCCACCGCCGCCACGACCGCGATCGGATCCTGGTCCGCCACCGGGGCCGCCACCAGGCCCACCGCGCCCGCCACCAGGAGCACCGCCCGGTCCGCCGCGACCACGACCGCCACCGCCGCCAGCACCGCCGCCCGGACCACCTCGGCCTCGACCGCCGCCGCCACCAGCGCCGCCACGACCGCCGGCACCGCCGCCGCTCCGTGCGCTACCGCCGCCACTCCGCGCGCTGCCACCACCGCTTCCGCCACCGCTGAAGCCGCCGGGTCGCGCACCGCCGCCCTGTCCGCCCGCTGGGGCGCCTGAACCTGAATTGGATTCCATTTAAAACTCCAGCCCGCCTTCGCGAGCCCCGTCGGCCACCGCCTTCACGCGGCCGTGATACTGGTACCCGCCACGGTCGAAGACGACCTTCGTGATCCCCTTCTCCTTCGCGATCACGGCGATCTGCTTCCCGACCTCGAGCGACTTCTCTGACTTCTTTCCCTCGCCCACCTTCGTCGACGTGACCGTCGCGAGCGTGCGCGCCGCGTCGTCGTCCACGAGCTGGGCGGTGATGTGCGTCAGTGAGCGATACACGACTAGGCGCGGACGCGCTGCCGTGCCCTGCACGGCCTTGCGGACGCGCAGGTGACGACGCACGCGCTTCTCCGAGCGGCTCTTTGGAATCTTGATGCCCATGATTACTTCCCTCCCGCCTTGCCGGCCTTACGGCGAACCTGCTCGCCCGCGTACTTGACGCCCTTCCCCTTGTACGGCTCGGGCGGACGCAGACTGCGAATCTCCGCGGCGACCTGGCCGACCACTTCCTTGTTCGACCCCTCAACGAGAATCTGCGTCGGCACCGGTGCGCTCAGCTTGATCCCCACCGGAGCCTTGTACTCGATGGCGTGCGAGTAACCCAGCGCGAGCTGCAGCCCGTAGGGACGCACCTCCGCCTTGTAGCCAACGCCGACCAGCTCGAGCTGCTTCGCGAAGCCCTTCGTCACCCCCTCCACCATGTTCGCAATGAGGGTGCGGGTCAGCCCGTGCAGCGACTTGTGCGCCGGCTCGTCGGATGGACGCGTGACCGTGATCTGGCCATTCTCCTGCGCGAGTTGCATCGCGCCAGGCACCGAGCGGCTCAGCTCCCCCTTGGGACCCTTGACCGTGACGATGTTGCCTTCCTTGATCGTGACGGTGACGCCAGTCGGAACCGCGATCGGTGCTTTGCCAATTCGTGACATGTCTCTCCTTACCAGATCAAGGCGAGAAGCTCGCCGCCCGTGCGCGCCTGACGCGCCTCACGGTCGGACATCAGCCCCTTCGACGTGGAGAGAATCGCGAT
>JANYIN010000033.1 GCA_025362035.1 Gemmatimonadaceae bacterium
ATGGTGCCGAGGGACAACACGCCCGTTCCGATCGAGACCATTCTCGCGGCAGCCGGGCCAACCATCCCGGCCTTCTTCGCGAGCATCGTGATGGCGGCGGGTTCGTATACGGCGCCGGCCCACAAACCGATGATGGCCACGGTGAGCAGCGCGGCGTTCACGATCGTCCGCTTCCGATAGACGGGCGAAAATATCTCGACCAGCGGATGCGTGCGCGTCGCCTCCGCCGCACGCGCTTTCCAGCGCTCGGGCTCCTTCAATTTCGACAGGCTGATCACCGACACGACGACCGGGAAGAATCCACAGAGGAACATGGCTCGCCACCCGAAGTGCGCGCCGACCGTGTAGTTGAGCGCCGCCGCGACAAAGAAGCCGAAGTAGTATCCCGTCTGCAGATAACCCGCGCCCATCTTGCGCCGGTCTTCGGGCCACGCCTCGGCGACGTACGTTCCGGCCATCGACCACTCGCCGCCAACGCCGATGCCGGCAAGGAAGCGAAAGAGCCCCAGCTGCCAGATGTTGGTGGAGAAAGCCGCCAATCCCGTGAACAGCGCGTACACGACGATCGTGGCGGCCAACGCACGCGTCCGACCAAAGCGGTCGGAGAGCGGGCCCCAGATGAAGGAACATCCCCAGCCGGCAAGGAACACCGCGAACATCACCGAGCCGACGAAGGCCACGTTCGCCGGTGTGGCGTCCATGCCGGACCTCGGCAGCAACTCCGCAAGCGCCGGCGCCAGCACCAGCGCATAGATCACCGAGTCCATCCCGTCGAGCAGCCAACCGGCCCAGGCGGTCCAGAAGCCGACGATCTGCTGGCGGTTCAGCTTCGTACGCCCGTCCGGCGTGGCCACCATGATGCGCTGCGCCGTCATGTGCTCATTCACCTGTCCAGGGTGGAAGCAAATGCTTTTGCACCTTGCCGAGTGCGGTGCGCGGCAGTGCGTCCATGCGGATGAATGCTCGGGGAATCTTGAACGACGCCAACTGCGCGCGGCACTTCCGCGCCAGCTCAGCGACGTCGAGTGCGTCGTCCGCCACGAAGTACGCCACCGGCACTTCTCCACGCAGGGTGTGCTGCCCGCCCACCACGGCTGCCTCGCGCACGCGCGGATCTTCCAGAAGAAGCTCCTCGATCTCGCGCGGATAGATGTTGAAGCCGCCGCTGATGATCAGGTCACCGCGCCGCCCGCGGAGCGTGTAGTAGCCATCGACAGAACGAATGCCCAGATCGCCCGTTCGGAACCATCCGTCATGAAATGCCGCCGCGGTGGCCTCGGGCCGGCCCCAGTATTCGCTGAAAAGATGCGGCGACCTGATCTCCACCTCGCCCACGACGTCGGGGCCCAGGATGGTGCCGTCTTCCCCGACGAGGCGGGCCGATACGCCAGGCAGGGGCACGCCAACGGACCCTGGGCGCCGCTCGCCCTCGTAGGGGTTGCCGAGGATCATCAACGCTTCGCTCATTCCGTAGCGTTCCAGGATCGTGTGACCGAAGCGCTGGCGAAACGCCTCGTGTACGTGGGCCGGCAATGGTGCCGAACCGGACACGAACAAACGGGCCGCCCGTCCGATGTCGCGCGCTGTACTGTCCGACAGGACATTCGCGTCCAGAAGACGCACGTACACGGTGGGCACGCCAAAGAACACCGTTGGCCTGAATTCCGCCATCACGGAAGGCGTGGCGTGTTGATCGAACCGCTCCAGCAGGCGCATCACGCACCCACTGATCAACCACGCATGCAGGCCGTTGCCAAGCCCGTGGACGTGAAAGAGCGGGAGCACCGCCAGGTAGCGGTCGGCGTCCGTGAAGCCCCAGATCGTCGCGATCGTGATGCCGTTCGCCGCCAGGTTGTTGTGTGACAGCACGGCGCCCTTCGCGGTGCCGGTCGTCCCCGAGGTGTACACGATGAGCGCGGGGTCGTCGCCGTCGAGGGTCACGTCCGGGCGGATGTTGCTGCGTCCCGAGGCCGCGATGGCCACGTCGTCCACGAACCAGATCGTCGTGCCGGACGGATACGTGTCGCTCGCCTCGCGCCGCGTGATGACGGCAACCGGCTCGGCGTCGGCAACGATGTGCCGCAGCTCCCGCTCGCGATACAGGATGTTGATCGGCACGAAGATCACGCCAAGACGAAGACAGGCGAGAAAGACGTCGATGAAGTCGATACCGTTGCCCAGCTGCACGCCGAGCCGAGCCCCGCGCGCCACCCCTCGCGCTGCGAGTTCGTTGGCCATGCGGTTGGCGCGGACGTCGATCTCGCCGAACGTCAGCGATACGAGCGAGCCACCGGCGTCGACGTATTCGAGTGCCGGCCTATCAGCGCGACCGCTGAACGAGAGGTCGAAGAGCTGGGTGAGGTGCAGGAGAGATGCGGTGGGCTATGGGGTGTTCGCGCTGAGTGCCGCCCTCAGACGAGCGGCGACCGGCTCCGTAAACGCGCCATCGCCTGAGAACAGCACGCGCCCGTCCCGCGCTACGAGCAACACGCGTATTGTGTCTTCACTGGCGATGTCCAGGGCGCGCTCGAATGGCGCCTTGTCGATGTAGAGTGTGATGGTCGTCTCGCGCGTGGCCCGGTCCGGTATGCCACGGGACATTCCACCATCTATGAAACGGCGCACGAACCGCAGCGACCGCGTCAGCGTGGGTAGTTCGTAGACCTTCAATCCCCGATGCTTCGCGGTTTCGTCCTTCAGGAACGGAACCCACGTCATCACGTCGCTCTGCTGTTCGCGCTTGAACGCCACGAAGACGATCTGAAGGTCCGCTTCGAAGTCGGCGGGAAGCGTGAACTTGCGTCCTTCGAGATTGACTCCCTCCACGACTGGAAAGCGCGTCATGGGGTCGCTCGATGCCGGGGACTGCGCAAACAGGGCCGCCGGCTCGGCAACCTGCGAGGAAACGGCGAATAGCAGCGCGACGAGTGCGTGCGGTGTGCGGACTCGTGTCATTCGACTCCAGGCGAAATACTCGAGCCGGAGCGACGGACGCTCGGAAACGAGTGAGGGCAGCAGGCCCGAAGCAGTCGCTCCGGGCCGTGCCCAGCTCAATGATACCTACTTG
>JANYIN010000057.1 GCA_025362035.1 Gemmatimonadaceae bacterium
CGAACCTTCGGGCACCACGGCGCGCCGATCAGTGCGCCCGGCCGCCAGCCAATCGTAGATCGCGCCGAAGAACGCCGCAAATGCATCGCGCGGACCCCGCCTCTGAACCGCCAGCGCCAGAATCCGGACGCGCCCAACACCGCGACGCGCCGTGGCGCCTCCCATCCGACCAGCGCGACGCGCTGGTCCTCGGGCGCCCCGCCGCGGTGCGTGATGAGTCCCTGCCACTCGGCGCGCGGCAGCACGGGCGATACGGACAAGGGAGGCAGGCTGTCGAACGCCACGCCCCCGAGCGCGGGCGCAATGGGTGAAACCGGCGCGCTGGAGGCAAACCATTCGCCGTCGTCGGTCGTCGGCTCGACGAACAACAGCAGGGCGCCGCGGGTCGCCTCGCGCGGCGTTCCGAATGCGGCTGTGTCCCCATGCAGCACGACCACGGGCGCGCCACGGATGGCGTCACGCACCGTTTGCTCGTCCACGGCTTCGAGACCGGCATCGCTGCGCCAGGCGCGCGGGGTGACGCGATAGAAGGCACGCGTGGGCAGCGACGTCACGCCGCGCAAGGCGGCCACGGCCTCACGAGCGTCAAAGTCCGGCGCCGTGGACACGAACACCGCCGCCGGGGCACGCGTGATATCCACGCCGAGCCCCAGCGTGTCGTTGCGCGCCTCGCGGTCCTTCGCCGCGCGCGCGATGGCACGCAGCACCGCGACGCGCTCAACGCCAGCCGCGATTCCGCGCAGCGATACGACACGCTCCGCATACGGCGGCAGCGCAGGAATCTTGACGACGTCCAATCGAGTGTCGTCCAGACGCAACTCCACACTTCCCGCGCCGCTGCCCGCTGGCCCGGCTACCAGCGTGACGTGCGCCTGCACCGTGTCTCCCGCCAGCAGTGCATGCGGGGCCTCCAATTCCGAAACCGCGAGGTCGGACCCCGACACGCGCGGCAGCACAAGAATGCGCGATCCGCTCGGCAGCGACGTGAGCACTTCGGGTTCGTCGAGTTCACCGTCGGTGATCACGACGGCAGGGCGTCCGGCTCCCGCCGCGGCATCCACGACATTCCGCAGCCTGGAAGCGTGATCCAGCGGCGGATTCCGCGACGCGTCCACGCGCAGCGATTCGCCAAATCGCCTGGTGCGCGGACCGCCGAGGCGCGCGGCGGTATCAAGTGCCGCCCTCCACGCCGTGCTGTCGGAAGCGCGCAGCCAGCTCTCGCTCGCGTCGAGCGCGACATCCGGCAGCAGCGTCGTCGCTCCGCCGGCGGGTGCACCGAGCAGTAGCGCGGTGACGAGCGCGCCGGACAAGCCACGCAGGAGCGCGAGTACGCGTGCGGGACGGTCGCGCAGGACGCGGCCGTACTGCACGCCCGCCGCCAGCAGCCCTGCCAGGGCGGCGATGAACCAGGAAATCATGGTGTCAAGCTACGCGCCGCCGGACACGGTCGCTTGGCTCATCCCGCCGCGCGGTCGCGACGCGACTGCAGTCTCGCGTCAAGCGAGTCGGCGCCGTTATCGCGCCGCAAGCCGGACGACGCCGGGCATTTCGGCGAGCGCGGCGAGCATCTGCCCACGTGTCACTTCGAAGGCGCTCCGATCGTTCTTGCCGATCGGGTCGCCGCTGGTGGACGTGAGGGCAACGCGCGAGTCACGCTGCACGCCGCCCACGAGTACCTCGAAGTGCAGGTGCGGACCCGTGGCGAGCCCGGTCATGCCAACGAACGCCACCGTCTGCCCGATCGCGACGCGCCTGCCCGCGGACACGCCTTTCGCAAACGCACGAAGATGTCCGTAGCGCGAGACGTAGCCATTGGGATGGCGCAGCTCGAGCATGTTCCCATAACCGTTCGACCAGCCGGCGCGCACGACGACGGCGTTTCCGATGGCCCGCACCGGCGTCCCGGCGGAGGCGGCATAGTCGGTGCCCTTGTGCGCGCGCCAGCGTCCGAGAATGGGATGGAACCGGCTTCCGAACGTGCTCGAGATGCGACGGAACTCCAATGGCGCGCGGAGGAACTGCGCGCGAAGGGACTTGCCGGCACTGTCGAAGTATTGTGCGCGCTGTCCGTCACTCTCGAATCGAATGGCGTTGACATCGCTGCCGGACAGCGAGAACGAAGCGGCCAGTACCTTGTTGATCTTCGTCGTTCCTTCCGCACCCACCGCGCGTTCCACGAGCGCGCGGAAGCCGTCGCCGTCCTGCAGGTCCCGGCTCATGTCTACCTTGTACTCGAAGATGTCGGCGAGGGCCCAGGCCAGCTCGTCCTTCGCGTGGCCGGGGAATAACGCCGCGGTGCCCGAGTCCATCGCCTGATACAGGTTGGAGTGGATGGTCCCGGTCACCACGACGGTGTCAACTCGCCATGGCAGATGCTCTTCGCTGCCCGACCACCCGGTAGCCAGGCGCCGGAGCCGCAATAGGCGGTCGATGCCGAGATGGAACACCAGCTCGTTGGGTGCGCTGTCGGCCCCGGGCGCCGTGAGCTCTACCGGCATGCCCGCGCGGAGGAAACGGGCGTTGACGGCCGAGGCGGTTGCCGCGCGCACCACGTCGCGCGCGGCCTGATCGTTTACGCCCACGCGCTTGAGCAGCCCGATGAGCGTTTCGCCGCGGTTCAGTGTCTCGCGCCGCGACCACGGCCTGAGCGCGGCGGGGGTAGCGACGGAATCGCCCCGCTGGAGTATCTCAGCAGGGCGATGCTCGGGCAGAGCCGGGGTGTAGCGAAGCGCGACGACGAGGAGCAGCGCCACCACCGTATACGCGAAGGCGCGCGCTGCGGGGGCCTTCAATCCATTTGCCTCCGAATGAAGGTCGGGATCTCCATGTCGCTGAGATCCTGCGACCCGCCAGTAGGCGCTGCCGGTGGGGCCGGCGCACGAGTGGTGCGCGGGATGTCGTTCACGGGGCGCGGGGGAATGCTGCCCGATCCCACGCGCTGGGCACCGGTTCGCTGCGGGAACGGGATGACGGGTGCGCCCTTGGGAATGCTGACGGTGCTGGGTTCATGTTGCGCGGGCGTCACGAGTCCCGGCTGCACCGCCTTATCGAAACCAGTGGCGATCACGGTGACGCGAATTTCGCCCTGCATGGCCGGCTCGTGGACCGCGCCAAAGATGATTTCCGCGTCGTCGCCGACGGCGTCATGAATGATTTCGTTGATCTGGTGCACTTCACCGAGCGTGAGGTCAGCGCCGCCCGTGATGTTGACGAGCACCCCCATGGCTCCGGAGATGCTGATGTTGTCGAGCAACGGACTCGAGATGGCCTGCTGCGCCGCTTCCATGGCCCGATTCTCTCCGCGGCCAATACCGGTGCCCATGAGGGCGGAACCGCCGCTCTGCATCACCGTACGGACGTCGGCAAAGTCGACGTTGACCAGACCGGTGACACTGATCAGCGAAGAAATACCCTGCGTGGCATGCAGCAGCACTTCGTCGGCCTTTTTCAGGGCGTCCTGGAACGGAATGCCCTTGCCGACCACGGCCAGCAGGCGCTCGTTGGGCACGACGATCATCGTGTCCACGTGCTTGCGCATTTCGGCGATACCCTGATCGGCCTGCCGCATGCGCTTACGTCCCTCGAACAGGAAGGGCCGCGTGACGATACCGACAGTCAGCGCGCCCGCTTCGCGCGCCAGGGCGCAAATCTCGGGTGCCGCGCCCGTTCCGGTGCCGCCCCCCATCCCGCAGGTGATGAACACGAGATCCGCGCCAGCCACAGCCTTGGCCATTTCGTCGCGACTCTCCTCGATCGCCTGCTTGCCGACCTCCGGACGAGCGCCGGCTCCGAGTCCGCGCGTCAGCTTCTTGCCGATCTGGATTTTGAGATCGGATTTCGAACTCAACAGCGCCTGTGCATCGGTGTTGACCGAAATGAACTCGACGCCTTCCAGGCGTTCGTCGATCATTCGATTGACGGCGTTGCCGCCGCCACCGCCGACACCGACGACCTTCATGCGAGCGTTCTGCGGCTCGCTCTCTTCGAGTTCGAAGATCATTGCGTACGACACTCCCTACGACGAGGTGTCTAATTGAATGAACAGGAGGGCGCGAGTACACGGGCACTGCGACAACGAATACGGCGGAAGGAGCGAGACGCACGGCCCGGAGGCGATGGGGCAATATAACGGCTTCACTAGTTCCGGCCAGCCCTTTTTCCCTTCGTGAAACAGACGAGCGAAGGGAAAAAAGAGAACACGATAAACGCCAGAATGTTATCCACAAATGTGATGCAGAAGTCACGTTTATGACTTGTGGTGCATCGCACCGCGATTGGCTGCTCGCGTGACGCGGAGGGCACGGTTGGCGCGGATCCCGTCCTCGGCTATGGCCGACGCGCGGGCACACGCCGGCTAGAAGAAGTCCTGGAGCCAGAACTTGATGCGCTCGCCGAGCTTGTCCATGCCGCCGCCGCTGGGGAGCTTGATCCGCTTGGCCGAAGCGCCGGCTCCCGTGAGCGCCATGCGGTGCGCTCCGTACTGCGCCAGGCCAACCACGGTCGCGAATTGTGGCGCGTCGACGGAGTCGCTCAGTCCCCCGGTCTGTTCGGAAGGCGTCCCCACTCGCACGCCGGTGCCGAACACGTCGCTTGCCAGCTCGGCGCTTCCCTGCATCGATGCGGCGCCGCCCGTGAGGACCACCCCCGCCGCGAGACGTCCGGCAAACCCCGCCCCCGCCACGTCGCGCTGCACGAGGTCGAAGATTTCGTCCATGCGCTGATGGATGATGTGCGCGAGCAACTCGCGGGGAATCTGGCGGTCGCCCTGCGCCACGGTGCTCGGCAGCTGAATGATTTCGCTGGGATCAACGAGCGACTCATAGGCGCAGCCGTGCCGCTCCTTCAACCGTTCCGCATCGGCCGCGGTGACCCCAAGCCCGTGCACGATGTCGGACGTGACGTTGTTGCCGCCGAAGGCCACTGTCCCCAGATGCCGGATCTTGCCCTCGTGAAACACAGCGAGGTCAGTCGTCCCCGCGCCCATTTCCACCAGCGCAACACCAAGCTCCTTCTCGTCTTCGGTGAGGACGGCCAGAGCGCTTGCGAGCGGTTCGAGCACCAATTCGCGCACCTTGTAGCCAGCGCGCTCGACGCTCTTGCGGAGGTTGATGGCCGGGGACGAGCCGATGGTCACGAGATACATCTCCGTCTCGAGGCGCGTACCGCTCATGCCGATGGGATCGCGGATGCCCGTGTCCTTGTCCACCGTGTATTCCTGCGGGATGGCGTGCAACAGTTCCCGGTCGGTGGGGATCGCCTGCGCCCGTGCCACCTCGTTGGCGCGATCGACGTCCGAGCGGTTGATCTCGTCGTTGCTCACCGCCACGATCCCCTTGGAGGTCATCGCGCGCACGTGCTCGCCGGCGATACCGCAGTAGACTTCGGTGATGCTGGCGCCCGCCATTCGCTCGGCGTCCTGCAACGCCTTGCGGATGGAGCGGGTGGTTTCCTCGATGTCGGACACGACACCGCGACGCATACCCGTGGTGCGTGCCTGGCCAACACCCAGCACCTTGATGCTCGGGTGTTTCGGCAGATCGCCCGTGACTTCGGCGATGATGGCGGTGGTCTTGGCCGAGCCGATGTCCAATCCGGCGACGAGGCGGTCGGAGGTCATGGTAATCTGGCGATCACTTGGTCGCGGTAGCGGAGATCGAGCTCGGCAGCGCGGATTTGGCGCCGCGCGAGGTCGCGCTCGACAGGTTCGATGTCGGAGAGACGCGCGAGCGTCACGTTGGTCATTGCCCGCACGCCGATGTCGTCGATGCGAAGGAGCAACTCGTCATTGCCGGTGCGAGTGATCGTGCTGAGTCGAGCGTAGAGTCGCGGCGCGTCCCGTTGCATGGCGCCCAGCAAATGATACACTGGGGAATCGGGCGGCGCGGCGGTCACCACCGGCGCGTCCAGGGGCGTGCGACTCGGATCGAGAGGGAGACGGGTGCCGTGTTCGTCCACGGCGGCAAGGCCGGCGTCCGTCGGGACGAGGGCGACGGGGCGCCGTTCGGTGAGCTCGACCACGAGCGTTCCGGGCAGCTTGCGAGTGACGGTCGCGTGCTCCACCTGCGGGTGTGCCTGTACGCGCTGGACGAGCGGACCGGTGGGATCCCATATACTTCGCGTCGTGTCCACCTGAAGCCGCTGAAGCACGTCCGCCACCGGCGTAAACCGCGCGCCGAGCACCTCCACCCTGCGCACGCGAAAGAAGGCGAATTGTCGCAGCACGCGTGGGGCCCACCACGGCGCCGCGAGAATGAAGACCAGCAACCCGGCGCCGAGCGCCAGACGCCAGCGCCCTGTTCCTCCACCTGATTGTTCCGCGCCGCTTCCCGCCGCGCGAGCGCTCATTCGGAATCGTGGCGGAGGGCGGCGAGGAGTTCGGGACCCAGCCGCGTGACGTCGCCCGCGCCCATCGTGATGACGAGGTCGTCGGTGCGTGCCAGTGCGGCGAGCGCATCCACCGCCATCGCCGTCGCGCCCGTCCATACGGGCGCACGCCCGAGACGGCGCATCTCGTTCCCGATCAGCGCACTCGTGACGCCGGCGATAGCCTGCTCGCGCGCCGGATAGATGTCCAGCAGGCACACCGCGTCGGCCTCGACCAGCGCCTGCGCGAATGCATGCGCGAAGTCGCGCGTGCGAGAAAAGAGATGCGGCTGAAAGGCGATCACCAGGCGTCGGTTCGGCGCCGCCGCGCGCGCGGCACGGATGGTGGCACCGACTTCGGTGGGATGATGCGCGTAGTCATCCACAATCAACACCCCGTCGGCTTCACCGAGTATCTGGAAGCGACGCTCCACCCCCGCGAAGGCTGCGATGCCGGGGGCCATGTCGCGCACCGACGCGCCAAGCGCGATGCCCGCCGCGAGTGCTCCCAGCGCGTTCAGCACATTGTGCCGGCCCGGCACGCCGACTACGACGTCGCCAAGGCGCTCGCCATCGAAGACGACGTCGAAGCGCGTACCGAGCCCTTCCCGTGCCAGGTTTTTCGCCTGCAGGCGAGCGTCAGGCGACTCAATTCCGTATCGAATGATTTCGGCACTCGGCGGCGCGGCGAGGCGGTTTGCTTCGGGGTCGTCGGCGCAGAGCACGATGTACCGCGCGCCTCGAACAAATTGTGCGAACGTGTTCCGGATGTCGTCCAGATCCGCGTAGATGTCGAGGTGGTCGGCTTCGAGGTTCGTTACCACTGCCAAGGTGGGCGACAGCGCGAGAAAGGACCGATCGTATTCGTCCGCCTCCACGACGTACCGCGTGCGGCCGCCAGCGCGAAGATTGCCCGACCACGCGCTGACGCGTGCACCGACATACCCGGTGGGATCGAAGCCGGCGGCAGCGAGCGCTTCGGTCGTGAGCACGGTGGTCGTGGACTTACCGTGCGTGCCCGCCACGGCTACGAGTGTGGTGCCTCGGGTGACGTCGCCAAGCGCTTCGGCGCGGCGCACCACGGGTACGCCGAGTTCGCGCGCGCGCTGTAGTTCCGGATGATCGGCCCGCATGGCGGACGTGACAACCAGCGCGCGCGCGCCACGCACGTGCTCGGGGGAGTGTCCCCGACCGACCACAATGCCGCGTGCAATCAGGTCGGGCGCGTTCTCCGGATGCGTGTCGCACCCGGTGACGCCAACGCCGCGAAGCACGAAGAGCTCCGCCAGCGCGCTCATACCCGCGCCGGCGATGCCGACGAAGTGGATGGGACGCGGATCGCTGGCGTCGAGAAGAGGTGGCATGGCGTGCAGGAATATAGCACTGGGCCACTGTGGCACCCCGCGTGTCGCGCTACGCCGATTCCAACAGCGCGAGGATGCGGCGTGCGATGCGCTCGGCCGCATCCGGTCGCGCGCGCGCGGACGCGCCCGCGCGCAGTGCGGTCATCGCGGCGGGGTCGTCGATCAGCCTGTTGATCTCGCCCTCCAGCCGATGCACGGAGAACTCCGATTGCGGCAGGTTGATCGCGGCGCCCGCCGCCGCCAGCGTGCGCGCGTTGACCGACTGATGGTCCGCCGCCGCCGAGGGAAGTGGAACGACGATGGGCGGAATCTGCCACGCGAACAGTTCCGCAGTGGTCATCGCGCCCGCTCGCACAACCGCCAGGTCGGCTGCTGCGTAGGCGTCGGCAATGGGCGAGAGGTATTCGCGCACGCGGACCGCGCCACCATCCAGCGATCGAAACTCGTCGAACGACGCCGTGCCCGTCATCCAGATGAGATGCAGGCCCGCCGGCAAGCCACGGCGCACCCACTCGGCGATGACGAGGTTGATGGCGCGCGAACCCTGGCTCCCGCCGTAGATGAGCAGTACGTAGCCGCCGTGCTCGGGAAAGCCCCATGCCAACCGCGCGGTCTCTCGATCGGGACGCGGCACGGGCGGCGGCTCGATGGGCGCACCGGTGTCGACAAAATGCGACGTCGAGCCGCCAAGCACGCGAGCCGCCTCCGGGTAGGCGAGGTAGAACTCGCGCGTCCAATGGCGAAACGCGCGCGCGGTGAGTCCGGGATGGCTGTCACCGGCTTGCTGCACGAGAGGAAGGCCGTGCGCGGCCGCATACGCCTGCGCGACGCCTGCCGCGTATCCGCCCGTCCCTACCACGAGACGCGGACGGTTCTGCAATGCAAGCCGGCCGAGCGCTCCCCACGCTCGCACTGCACCACGCACGGTGCGCCAGTTGTCCCACGGCCTGGTGCGGTACAGCGGGTGCAAGTCCAGCAGGAGATGGGGGAACTCTGTACGCGGCAGCACGGTCTTCTCGATGCCGCGGCTGGCGCCGATGAAGAACGGCTGCACGTCGGTGTCGAGCTTCACGAGTGCGCGCGCAATGGCGAGGCCGGGGTAGAGATGGCCTCCCGTGCCGCCGCCCGCAAACCAGATCGTGGTACTCACACGGGC
>JANYIN010000061.1 GCA_025362035.1 Gemmatimonadaceae bacterium
ATGGTCTCGGACAATGCGGCAATGATTTTCACGACGCACGAAACCCCGTCACGCGAGTAAGACGCAACGGGGCGACGAGTTACGTACGGATCGGGTGAGATTCGAACTCACGGTACGCTTTCACGTACACACACTTTCCAGGCGTGCGCCTTAAACCACTCGGCCACCGATCCAGCACCAGCTCCGACGTGCTCATTCCTACCTGAACCACGCGCGCTGGCGGCGCTCACCGCCGATCCAGCGCGCGTAAAACCCGTTCCGAACTGCCACACAACGGACAGGGTGAGATTCGAACTCACGATACCCTTGCGGGTACGCCGGTTTTCGAGACCGGTGCTTTCAACCGCTCAGCCACCTGTCCGGAACAGCCGCGTAATTTAGGCCGCGGCAACGGAGGTGTCAACGAATCCAACCCGCACAACTTCCTCAGACTGAACGACATAGGCGTCAGCTAGCCCTGTCGGCGCTGACGGGCCGGGCGGGTGCCTCAGGTCGCCTCCGGCTCACTGATGGCAGAAGCCGCGCGATCACGCCTCTCAACGAAGAACGCGCGCAGCAAATCGCCCGTTGCCATCTCGAGCACCCCCCCCTGCACTTCCGGACGATGGTTCAATCGCGGATGACGGAGCAAGTCATCGACCGAGCCGGCCATGCCGGCCTTGTCATCCCACGCCCCGAAGACGACGCGATCCACGCGCGCCAGCACGAGCGCGCCCGCGCACATCGCGCACGGCTCCAGCGTCACATAGAGCGTGCATCCCTCCAAGTGCCGCCGCCCCAGCGCGCGACTCGCTTCGCGCAGCGCGATCGTCTCGGCATGCCCGGTAGGATCCTGATCGCGGATCGTCCGATTGCCGGCGCGCGCGACGATCTCGCCGTCGCGTACGACCACCACGCCAACCGGCACTTCGTCCGCATCGCCGGCCCGCCGCGCCTCGTCCAACGCGGCCCGCATCCATTGCTCGTCGCGCTCGAGTCTCGTCATCTCCGGAGAAGATAGCCTCGGCTACGCCTCGGCGAGCGCCGGCTCCCCCTTCGTGAATTCGAGTCCGCCCGACGCTCCCGTCGTGACGAGAATGAGGTCGCCCTCCTGGAACTTGCCCTCCAGCAACTGCAGCGCCAACGGATTCTGAATGAGCCGCTGAATCGTGCGCTTGAGCGGACGAGCCCCGAACGCCGGATCGTATCCCTCCTCCGCCAGCAGGTGCTTCGCGTCCGGCGTGATGTCGATGGTCAACTTGCGATCAGCGAGGAGCTTCTCGAATCGCTGCAGCTGCAGCTCGACGATGTGCTCGATCTGCTCGGTGCCCAGCGGCTTGAAGATGATGATGTCGTCCACCCGATTGAGGAACTCGGGCTTGAAGTGCTGCCGCATGGTGTTCGTGACCTGCGTTTCGACGAGCGCCCAATCGCTCCCGGCGTTCTCCAGGATGAACACGCTGCCGAGGTTGGACGTCATGATGATCACGGTATTGCGGAAGTCCACCGTGCGACCCTGCGAATCCGTGAGCCGCCCATCGTCGAGAATCTGCAGCAGGATGTTGAAGACGTCCGGATGCGCCTTCTCGATTTCGTCAAAAAGAATGACGGAATACGGACGGCGACGTACGGCCTCCGTGAGTTGGCCGCCCTCTTCGTAGCCGACATACCCGGGTGGAGCGCCGATGAGCCGCGCGACGGCGTGCTTCTCCATGTATTCCGACATGTCGATGCGGACCATGGCCGACTCGTCGTCGAACAGGAACTCCGCGAGCGCACGGGCGGTCTCCGTTTTGCCGACACCGGTGGGGCCGAGGAAGATGAACGAACCGATCGGGCGATTTGGATCCTGCAGTCCAGCGCGCGACCGACGCACCGCATTCGCCACGGCCTCCACCGCTTCCTGCTGCCCCACGACTCGGCGCGCCAACTCCTTGTCGAGCTTCGTGAGACGCTCGCGCTCACCCTCGAGCATCCGCGTCACGGGAATGCCGGTCCATTTCGCCACGACGTCCGCGATGTCTTCCGCGCCCACCTCTTCCTTCAGGAACTGCGGGCGGCCGTCGACGCTGGCGAGCCGTCCTTCGGCCTGTTTCATGTCGCGCTCGAGTTGCGGAATGCGTCCGTAGCTGATCTCGGCTGCCTTCGCGAGATCGCCCGCGCGTGACGCCTGCTCGGCTTCCACGCGGGCCTGGTCGATCTGCTGCTTGATGCGCCCGACCGCGCCCAGCGTTTCCTTCTCCTGTTGCCACTGCGCCTTCATCGCCAATGAACGTTCCTTGAGCCCCGCGAGCTCGCGCTCGATCACGTGGCGGCGCTCGACTGACGCCGGGTCCTTCTCCTTCTGCAGCGCGGTGCGCTCGATCTCGAGCTGCATGATGCGACGCTCGACCTCATCGATCTCCTGCGGCATCGAATCGATTTCGATGCGCAGCCGCGACGCGGCTTCATCGAGCAGATCGATGGCCTTGTCCGGCAGGAAGCGGTCGCCGATATACCGGTGCGACAGCGTCGCCGCCGCGATGACCGCGCCGTCGGTGATTCGCACGCCGTGATGGGCCTCGTAGCGCTCCTTGAGCCCACGCAGAATCGCGATGGTGCTCTCGACCGATGGCTCTCCCACGTACACAGGCTGGAACCGGCGCTCGAGCGCGGCATCCTTCTCCACGTGCTGGCGGTATTCGTCCAGCGTCGTCGCGCCGACGACGCGAAGCTCGCCGCGGGCCAGCATGGGCTTCAGCATCTGGCCGGCGTCCATGGACCCTTCGGCCTTGCCAGCGCCCACCAAGGTGTGCATCTCGTCGATGAAGGTGATGAACTTGCCCTCGCCTTCCGTGAGTTCCTTGAGCACGGCTTTTAGCCGCTCCTCGAATTCACCGCGGAACTTGGCGCCGGCGATGAGCGAGCCGAGGTCGAGAGAGACGAGCCGCTTGTCCTTGAGACTTTCGGGGACGTCGCCGTTGACGATGCGTTGCGCGAGTCCTTCGACGATAGCCGTCTTGCCGACACCGGGTTCGCCAATGAGCACGGGGTTGTTCTTCGTTCGGCGAGACAACACCTGCATCACGCGACGAATCTCCTCATCGCGGCCAATGACGGGATCGAGCTTGCCTCGCCGCGCGTCTTCGGTGAGGTCGCGAGTGTACCGCTGCAGTGCCTGATACTGGTTCTCTGGGTTCTGATCCGTGACGCGATGCGTGCCGCGGACGGCTTCCAACGCGGCCAGGAGCGTCGTGTGCGTCACGCCGGCGCGGTTGAGCATCGCGCGGGTTTCGACGCCCTTTGTGTCGCAGAGGGCCAGGAGCATATGCTCCGTGGACACATATTCGTCGCCGAGTGACTTCGCCTCTTTCTCCGCCCGATCGAGCACGGTGGTGAGCTCCCGCGCCATGCTGGGCTGGGCGTCGCTTTGCTTGGGATAGCGCCCGATTTCGGCGAGCAATTGCTCGCGCAACGCCGCCACACTGGCTCCGAGCTTCTGGAGCGTGGGCACGACGATGCTTTCGTCCTGCCCGAGGAGCACGAGCAGGAGGTGCGTGTCGAACGCGAGCGGATTGCCGTTGCGCCGCGCCTCAGCAACGGCGCCGTTCAGCGCCTCGGCGGACTTCACCGTCAGTCGATCTGGATTGATCATCGTGGAGAATATCCTGAGTGGGGAGGCATAGCCATACGGTCAATCGCAACGCTGGTGCCGCGTGCGTCGCGCCGGAGCGGCAGGCGTGCAGGCGGATTGCTCGTCCGGGAGGCGTATCTGGCAGTCAGGAATGACAAAGCGCCCAGGCGTGTTGCCTGGGCGCTTTGTATGCGACTTCGTGACTGCGACTCGGGCCTATTTCGCGACGAACATCTTTTTCGCCTGGACGTCACCATCGACGATCAGTTGATAGATGTACACGCCCGAAGCGGCCTCGCGCCCGGTGTTCAGGACTTTGCCGTCCCATCGCGCGACATAATTCCCGCACACCAGTTTCAGGTTCTGGACTGGTGCGGCCGGTCCATCGAGCTTTGGAACAGCGACAAGCTGCGCGAGCACGTTGAACACCCTCAACGTGACCGTGTGCACGCCGCTACCCCCTCCGCACTCGATCGAGAAGGGTATTGCGGTTTCCGGGTTGAAGGGGTTCGGGAAGTTCTGCCCGAGAGCCCCTGGCTTGTGCGGGGACTGAGTTGTGGAGGACTGCCCCGCCGCCTGCTTTGTCGGGACTGCACAAAGGGCGAGCACAAGCCACAATGCTGCCCAGCGGTGGTACATGGCTACTCCGGCTGACGAAACAGGATCTTCTGTACTGCTCCTGAGACGGGTGAATGAGGATGGTGCCCTACAGAAATATTATGGCGGATTCAACCACATGTCAAGAAATGGTCACGACTTACGTACCCGACAGGCGCGCCAGCGTGCCCAATCTGCGCCGTCCGGCGCCATCTCGAACGGTGTAACTCTCACGATCACAATACTCTAGGAACGGAATAAGGAACTTTCGCGTGAGGTCCAGCATTTCGCGCAGATCCGAGGCCGCGTAGTCGCGTGCGCCGTCCATTCCCGCACCCAGCCGCGACACCAGAGCCTGCACGGCCTGCTGTGAGTAGTATCGGCTCTGTTCCACCGCAATCAACTGGCGCTCTCGCACGAGCCATCTGGAAATGGCGGCAACGTCCTCTACGCGAACAGCTAGCGCGCTCGCCAACTCGTCGAAGGACGGCGGCGCGGACTCCGCTTCTGTGACGGCCTTGAGGATAGCCTCCTTGAGCGCGCCCTGCGCGTGGCTCAACGCCGGCGCGTAGGTCGCCTTGGCAACGAGGCCCTGCTGCGCCACCACCTCGCCCTTCGATCCCAACGTCGCGACGACCGCCTGGGCGATGTCGTCCGGCGCGTCGAGCCGGCTGCGAAGCCACTGGATCGGAGCGCCCACCTCGAGCGGATGTGTGCTGTGATATTGGCTGAGGGTGTCCATCGCTTGCGCCTGCAACCGATCTCGCGATTCCAGGTTCAACAGACGGTCACCCACCCGCCAGCCTTGGAACCCCGCTACGAGTGCGTCCGCATCCGACGGCGAAAGCCCGAGTCGAACGGGCAGCTCCTTCACGGCGACCCCGAGTGCGCCAGCGTCGGCGAGCAGGAGTTCCAGGGTCCGGCGGGCGCTCGTTTCCTCGAGCGGCCACGGTCTTGCGCGCGCGCCCGCCAGCGGATCGGTCACGACGCCCCCACCAAGAGTAGAGACCGGCGATGCAGAACGAAGCACGAAGCGATCGCCGGCGCGCATGACGATGGGCTCGTCCAGGACGACGCGGGCGGCCACGCGTACGCCGTTGGTGAGCGCATTCCCGCGCACGACGATCCGAGCGCCCACGTCGCTGGTGCCAAGGTGAAAGCGCACCGACGAACGGGGGCCGAGCGTGACCGCGACGTCGTCGAGGAGTGCCAGTTGTGCGCGAAGCACTCGGCTCGCGCGCCACGCGTCGCCCTGCACCAGCACGGCGCCCCGGCTCACCTGGTCGAGATCCACGCCCGCGAGCGCGACAGCCGCTCGATCCCCAGCACGCACCTGGTCCACCGATCGACCGTGCGATTGGAGGCCGCGCACGCGTACGGAGACATCCGACGGAAACAGCCGCACCACTGACTCCCGATTCAGTGAACCGGACCACACGGTGCCGGTCACGACGGTGCCGGTGCCCTTCATCGTGAACGCCCGGTCGATGGGCAACCGAAACAGGTCGGACGACGACCGAGCGGGAACGGTGCGCGCCGCCTCTGCGAGCGCACCGCGCAGCGCGTCGAGTCCTTCGCCCGTGGTGGACGACACGGGAACGATGGCGGCGCCATCGAGCGCCGTTCCCGACAGCGCCGCGCGCACGTCCTCGTCCACCAGCGCAAGCCACTCGCTATCGACCAGATCGACCTTGGTCAGCGCGACCACGCCGCCGCGCACGCCCAGCAGGGAGAGTATGGCGAGATGCTCGCGCGTCTGTGGCATCACGCCGGAGTCGGCTGCGACGACGAGAAGCGCGAGATCGATTCCTGTGGCGCCGGCCACCATGGTGCGGACGAATGCCTCGTGACCAGGCACGTCCACGATGCCGAGCTGACCGACGCCCTCCAGCATCAGCGGCGCGAACCCGAGATCGATGGTGATGCCGCGACGTTTCTCTTCCGGCAGGCGATCGGTGTCCACGCCGGTCAGCGCGCGCACCAACGTCGTCTTGCCATGATCGATGTGTCCAGCCGTGCCGAGGATCATGGACGCCGCGCTCCTACCACCGCTGCTCCTCCCACAGTTCGAACGCGCGTAGGGGCCGACCGTCGGTGAGGTGCTCCGCCAGGAATTCGCGTAGCAGGCGCTGGTGCGCGCGAGCGGCGGCGTCGGCCAATGGGCCGCCCGCGTCACCGACCAGGAAGCCACGAAGCGCATCGCGCGCGTCGGCTGGCAGCACGCGTCCGGACGGCGCGAGCCGGCCGCACCGCTGGCACAGCGCGCCGCCGGAGCGGTGGCTGAACAACACGGTGGCATCGGCCACAAGCTCGATGTGGCACTCGCCACAGATGTCCAACGCCGGTCCGAACCCCAGCTCCGATACGATATGCCACGCGCTCGCGAGCGTCGCCGCGATGGTCGCCGGCCCTTCGGCGGCCGAGAGCGCATCGAGCGCCGCGACCACCGCGTCGAAGAGTGCGCTGTCAGCGGCATCGCGGCCGAATCGCAGCGTGAGTTCCGCGATCGCTGACGCGCCACAGAACCGGCCAAGGTCTTCACCGAGCATCGGGCGACACCGCAGCACGTCGAAGGCACTCAACGTGTCGAGATCGCGACCGGGCTTGGCATGCAGTTGCGCGGTGCCCTGGGCGAACAGGTCCATCGCGCTCCCGAACCGCCGCGACGAGCGGCGCGCACCCTTGGCGAGCACGCTCCGCACGCCGCCGTCCCGCGTCACCATGCGGAAGATCCGCGATGACTCGAGATAGTCGAACGAATGGAGCACCACGGCATCAGTCGCCAGCAAAGCCATGCCCCAAAGTTAACCTCGAGAACAGCGCGGACAGCACGCCGGCGCCCTCAGAGCGCGATCTTCAACCCGGTCAACAGCCGCCGTCCCGCGGCGCGGTACCCGGTGCGCGCCATGGCCGTCGCGTCGGTCTGGGCAAAGTCATGGTTGAAGCCCGCCACGTCCGTGTATTGCGCGTCGAACAGGTTCTCGACGCGCAGTGTGGCGGTGACGGTGCTCCGCGCGTCCGATACCACGACCACGTTTCCAGAGAGATCGGCTCTCGTGTACGGCGCGAGGGTCACGTGCGACGCCGAATAGTCGGGAGCGTAGTAGTTGTCCTCGCGCGTTCCCACATGATGCGCACGCAACTCCAGGTCGATGCGAGTGGCATGGTAGCCGGCGCCGCCATCGAGGGTGTGCATTGGACGGCGTAGCAGGCGAGCGCCGGGCGAGAACAGCGCCGTCACGGCACTGCTGGTACCCGGATCGACCACGCGCGCATCGAGATATGTGAACGCGACGTCCGCGCGGAATCCGTCCGGTAACGCCAGACGAACCTCCGCTTCGGCGCCGGACGACTTCGTGCGCGCGACGTTGTAGTAGTTGGGAGCAGTCGCAGAGTACTTGTAGTCGATGAGATCGCGGAAGGAATTGGCAAACCAGGTCACGCCCACCGTACCCCAGTCTCCCACGCGACGCTCGAGTCCGACGTCGCCGCTCAACGCATGTTCGGGCGAGAGATTCGGGTTGCCAATGGAGAACGCGGCATCGAAGTTCTCGAGAAAAGTGGGCTCTCGAAACGACGTGCCGATGCTCGCGTGCAGGCGCGTGTCCTCGAGCACGCGCGCGCTAGCCGCGGCGCGGTACGTGAAGAAATCGCCGAACGTCTCGTTGTGCTCGTAGCGTCCGCCCACCGTCACGGTGTAGGGATCTGCCGGCGTCATCAGCATCTGCGCGTAGACGCCCGTGTTCCGACGGAGCGCGGTGAACGAACTCGGCCCGAAGTTGCTCCGCGTGTCGCTGGCCTCCCACTCGCGTTCGATCTGCGTCCCCACGGTGAGCCGGGAGGACGAGGACAGATCCACGATCAGACGCACGTCGCCACTGCGGCGGCGCGAACGGTCGCCCGTGGAGAAGTAATAGCCCGTGGTGTCTCCGGGGCTGGCGGGTTCGTCGCTGGACAGGCCGTGCACATCGTGCGACGCCAACGCGAGCCGCAGTTCGGCGGCCGAACCGAGCCGGTAGCCCACGTCGAGACCCAGTTCCAGTCGGTCTTCGTTTCGCAAGGCGGTGCTGTCCACCACCTCGCCCGACCCGTTCGTGGGAAAATGGTAGGCATTGTCGCTGTACCGCATCGACAAGTGCGCATCCGCGTCGCCTCGACGCGCGGCGATCAGGGCGCTCCCGGCGGTCTGGCGATACTGGCTGTTGAACGCGTGAATGCCTTCGCTTCCGTGCCGAGCCCCGCCCAACGAATAGTTGATGTCCCGGTCGCCGCCGCGCACCGATGCGTCTGCGTCATAGCTGCCGAACGTCCCGCCGCGACCCGACAGTTCCGCGCGCGGACGTCCGTCTCCCTGGCGTGTAAAGAGCTGGACCACACCAGCCATGGCATCTGATCCATACAGGACGGACGCGGGCCCTCGCAGGACCTCGATGCGATCGAGGTTGTCGGTACTGAGGCTCGAGAAGTCGAACGCACCGCCGGCATCGTTCACCGGTACGCCGTCCACCAGCACCTTGGCGAACTTGCTCTCGCCGCCGCGAATGAACAATGACGTCTGCCCGCCGAAGGAGCCGGTTTGCACCACCGTGAGACCCGGCACCTGGCGAAGCGCCTCGAGTACCGTGGTGATGCCATCGCGCCGAAGCTCGTCACCGCTAATCACCGACATGGACGCGGGCGTGCGGTCCGCCGCGAGCGGCGTGCGCGTGGCCGTGATGTACAACGGCGCGATGCGAGCGGTGTCGCGCGCCACCTGCGCCAGCGCAACGACGGGAAAGACACCGAGGAGTAGAAGCGCGAGACTGCTACGGGAGGTCATGCGGAGCACGCTGGTGAATGCGGATGGAGGAGTTTCATGAAGAACGGTCGCCGCGGGGGCGGGTGCGGAGTGGGACAAGCGCAGGGGCGCCCACCGCGGGATCGCGTGTGATGACGAGCGGCCACGCGTAAACGCGTTCGAGAACGGCCCCCTGCATGACGTCCGCCGGCGTGCCGACGGCTTCGACACGCCCCTCGTGCAGGAGCACGATGTGTTCGGCGAATCGGGCCACGAGATTGAGTTGATGGCTCACGAGCAGCACGGCCTGTCCGTCCGCCGCAAGACGGCTGAGCAACTCGAAGATGGCCATCTCATGCCCTATGTCGAGAAACGTCGTGGGTTCGTCCAGCACCACCGCTTCGCCGCCCTGCGCGAGCGCGCGGGCCAGGCGCACGCGCTGCCATTCGCCGCCCGACAGTTCAGTAATGGCGCGAGTTGAAAACGCCTCTGTCTCGGTGAGCGCGATGGCCCGCGCCACCGCATCGCGGTCTGACCGGGCGGCCGCACGAAACAACCCGAGATGCGGGTACCGCCCGAGAGCGACGTATTCCAGGACGCTGAGTGGAAACGCCTGCTCTTCGCGCTGCGTCACCACCGCCACGCGCGTCGCCAATCCGCGCCGCGAGATGGTCGCGATGGACGCGCCGTCCAGCGCAATGGATCCGGCACTCAACGGCACTCGGCCCACCAGGGCTCGCACCAGCGTGCTCTTACCGCTGCCGTTGGGCCCCACCACCGCCGTGATGCGACCGCGAGCGGCGTTGAACGACACTCCGCGCAGCACGGGCTCGCTGCGGCGCGTGTAGCGCACGCCCACGTCGTGGAATGCGATCATGCGAGCTTTCGCAGCAGGGCGAAAAGGAACGGAACTCCGATGAGCGCGGTCACGGCGCCAAGGGGGAGTTCGGCAGGGGGACGCGCCACGCGAGCGAGCAGATCGGCCAGCACCACCAGCGCCGCACCGCACAACGCGGCCGACGTGATGATCACGCGATGCGTACGTGCGCCGGCAAGACGAACAAGGTGGGGCACCAGCAGTCCAACGAAACCCACCAGACCGGCCGCACTCACCGTTCCGGCAGCCAGCAGGGCGCCCGCGACATACACGCCCAGCGACACGCGCTCCACGTCGATGCCGAGCCCCGCTGCGGTGTCGTCGCCGAGCGCGAGCACATCGATGGCGCGCGCGTACGCGTACAGCGCAGCGATGCCGATCGTCACGAAGACAAGAAGGATCCGCACCTGCGACCAGGTGGCATCGGCGACGGAACCCATCATCCACCACAGGGCACCGCGCACGGCGCTCACATCGGCGTTCGCCAGCGCCACCATGATTACCGCGTTGGCGAAGGCGCCGACGACCACGCCGGCCATCAGCACCACGCGCGCGTCGCCGCGGCCGCCAGACGCCCGAGCGACCATCAGCGTCAACGCAACCGCGCACATGGCGCCACCAAAGCCGGCAATCGGCACCAAGGCCAGTGGCGCATGGAGCGCTACGGCGAGCACCGCCCCGACTGCCGCGCCACCGGACACGCCAAGCAGATATGG
>JANYIN010000069.1 GCA_025362035.1 Gemmatimonadaceae bacterium
GCGCGGTGAGCTATCGCGCGGTCAAGTCGATCCTCGCCACCGGCCTCGATCAGATCCCGCTCGATGAGGCGCCCGCCACGCTGCACCTCCCCGCGACGCATGCCCACGTGCGCGGCGCGGCCTACTACCAGACCTGCATCCTCGACGATGCCCCCGCTGTCCTCACGCTCTCCGGAGATCCCGCATGCTGATCGAACAGACGTTCACGATGCTCCAGTCCCTCAAGCTCACCGGGATGGCCGCCGCGCTCGCCGAGCAACGCGGTCTGCCCGATCTGGCGCGCCTCCCCTTCGAGGAGCGCCTCGCCCTCCTGCTCGAGCGCGAGCACGGTACCCGCCAGGACCGGCGGCTGACGCGCCTCCTCCAGCTCGCGCGCTTCCGCCACGCCGCGTGCGTCGAGGATGTGAATTTCCGCACGAAGCGCGGCCTCGAACGCGGGCCCTTCCTCCAGCTCGCGGGCGGCGACTGGATCCGCCAGCGACAGACGCTGCTCATCGTGGGGCCGACCGGCACCGGGAAAACGTGGTTAGCCTGTGCCCTCGGCCAGAGTGCGTGTCGCCAAGGCCACACCGTGCGCTACGTGCGACTGCCGCGCCTCTTGAGCGACGAGCTGGTGCTGGCGCGGGCGGACGGCTCCTATGGAAAGCCGATGCAGACGATGGCCAAGACCGATCTGCTCATCCTCGATGACTGGGGCCTGGCGCCCCTCGGCGACCGCGAACGCCGCGATCTCCTGGAGCTCGTCGAGGAGCGCGCCGGGTGGCGCGCCACGCTCGTCACGAGTCAATTGCCCATCGAGCACTGGCACGAGATGATCGGCGATGCCACCTTCGGCGACGCCATCCTCGACCGGCTGGTGCATCACGCCCACCGGCTTACCCTGACCGGCGGCTCGCTGCGACGACTCGCCGCCACGCCGAAATCACCCACGTCCCACGCTGTCTATCTGATCCGACGGCCCCGCGCACCCAACTGATCACCATGGACCGAAACGCGTGATCACCTTGGACCGAAACGCGTGATCGACTTGGTCCGAAACGACTGATCAACTTCGCCGGAATTCGCACCAGAGCCATCCGAGGGTGAGCTGGTAGCTGCGGATGCGTGCGCGTGGATCCATTGATTGCTTCAGGCGCCGGATCTCGCGGCGGTCCCAGATCGGTATGCCCACGATCAGGAAGGCAACGAGCAGGTGGTGGGCCAGCATAGCCATCTTCCAATTTACAAGGAGTAGCGTTCCGTGGGCGCGCCGAGGAACGCGGGCCACAAACACGCGTGCACCAACAAGAGGCCGTCACCGCAGAGGCGGTCGTGTCTCGTCACGTTGACACCATTTCAAGCAGCGAATTCCATTCCGTACATCGACATCGGAGTGCTGCTGGACGCGGATGGCCGCGGCGGCATCGACCAGATCTCAGGGTCTGTGCACTATCTCTTTCCGGGAGGATCCAGCCTGGTCTCCCGCGGGGCTTTCACGCCGGACGACATTCGTGCGGCCGTGCTGTATCGGACGGAGCCCGCGGCGTACAAAGTCCAGAAGGAGGCGAAGTATATCAGGGGAGTGGCCGAGGAGCGGACAGCGGTAATCAGCGTGAACATGTTCTACGCGAGCCTCAGAGTGAACGAGTTTCTCGCTCGCTTGCACCGATGCCGGGGTGATCCCAACTCCGATTTCGCTCGTACCCAGGTGAGCCTGACACAGGTACGCATGGTTGCGGAGTCCGAAGGGATGACCTGCCTTCGGCTCGCGGCGAAGGTTGGGAGGGGTGATCTCAGCCCGCTGCTCGACACTCCGGAGCGGAGCGTTCGCCTTGGAAGCGGCGGACCACCCTTGACGCGCCTTTTCCTGCGCCTGCTCGAGTGGTTCACAAGCGGGCGCGGACCGCGCTGTTGCGTACACGAGGTCGAAGACCTTCCGGATGCGCTCGCGCCTCTGACGGTTTACGTAGTCGGGAGCACGGTCACCAGTGGTACGCGGCGATGCAGTGCCCGTGCGGCTGTGGCGACACGCTGCAGCTGAGCCTTCACGCAGAAGCCAGATCCCCGCTGGACCTTCCGGCGTCGCTGGGATGGAGCTCCGACCCTGAGTCCGAGCATTTGGCGACGCGTCGGCTGCAGAAGCCACTTCTTCTTGGAAGAGGGCCGTCTCCGCTGGTCTAGCCGGGAGTAGAGATGTCGGTCGGCGCGCTGGAGCCGTCAGGCACCAGGGGCGCATCCGCTGCGAGCGGCAGCTCATTGAGCTCAAGCCGAGCTTCGCGCCACGTGGGGTAGTACCCATCCAGCAGGTCCACGAACCGGGGTCCGTGCGACCGCGCGATCAGATGCAGCATCTCATGCACGATCACGTACTCCAGTAGATTTCGTGGCTTTTTCACCAGCTCGGTGTTGAGCCGAATCGTGGCCGCCCGGTCGTTACAGGCGCCCCAGCGCGTCTTCATCCGCTGCAGGTAGTAACTCGACACTGTCACGCCGAGGATCTGCTCCCACTTTGCGATGAGAGGTGGCACGGCCCGATGGAGGACAGCGAGGTGCCAGTCGTGCATTACCTCGCGCCGCTTCTGAACGCCGCTCCCCGGCCGGACGGAGAGCGTGATGCGGCGATGATCCTGCAATCGGCGGCAGCTTCGTGGATTGGGGGGTCGTCGTGCCCGCAACACAGTCTCACCAAGAGCAATCGTCAGTACATGTACATTCGTATCCGGATCTTTCCCGTGGCCTTCGCGAGGTATTGAATGGTCCCGGGCGCCATGGACATCTGGAGCGGTGACAGGATCTTCTTGATCTCGACAACTTCGCCTCGCGCCAGTTCCCACGCCGCGTCGGTCGCCTCTTCGGTCATCTGCGTCGCTCCCTTCACATCATAGTCGTCACTCATAGCAGCGAGCTTCGTCCCCAGTTCGAGCCACAGCGCGTTCGATTTCGCCACATAGCGCGCGCTGGCCGCCCGCAGGCTGTCCACCTGTTCGCGACTCAAGAGCAGCGAGTCAGATTCCTCGATGATATCGGTGTAGACGTTCGGCACGTTGCGGCTGAACCGCGCGCGAATGGAATCCGCCGTGAGCCGCGCGCCCGCGTGACCCGCTCGTCCCCGATTCAGCACACGTTCGAGCTGCTGCTGCGCCATCTCGGGACCGATGTCGAAGCTCACGTCCAGTGTCACGCGGAATGGAAGGCGCACCGTTGTCTGTGAGAGACTCGTGCTGCCGAAGCGTGGATTGACGTCATAGAGAAACCGATTGGCCCGCGCGTCGAACCCCCGCACGATGAGCAGTGTCGCATCAGGTGTGACCGCTGTCCCCCAGCCCCGCAGGCTCGGGTCGGAGTGCAGCGCTTGGTCGAGCCCGCCCAGTGGGTTCGTGATACTGAGGGCAGCGTTGACCCGCCGCCCCCACGGCCCCTGGGCGTTGGCAATGGCAACACGCGCCGTGGCAGAGGCCGTCCACGGTCCTTCGCAGCTGTTTATCCCCGCAGCATTCCCGAGCTGGGATAGCAAACAATCCCGGGCACGGGAAGGCGCGCTCGCGAGGAGGCTACGCATTCCTGCCGCCAACGTCGCATCCGCCACGCGCGACGGATTGAAGACAAATGCACGGTCGCGCCCGATGCCGTCACCATTCACGTCGCCACTCACGACCGGCG
>JANYIN010000101.1 GCA_025362035.1 Gemmatimonadaceae bacterium
CGTCAGGTGATTGCGCGAAGGGCAGAGCGGTTCGCACACCCTCCGGGAGGCTGGGGCTAGCATCAAATGATGCCGGGAGTGGAGGCTGTGCGTAGGAGCTATCGCGTGACCCTTATCGCGTGCGATCACGCTGGAGTGAAATAACAGTGCCAGCCACCGCGCACGGACTCGGCGAGGCACTCGGGGGTTAAGAGAGAAGCCCCCGGCAGCTTCACCCCCCGCCCCTCTTCACTCGCCCCGTGCCGGACCGAACCGTATCTTTGCGGTCGCTCAGAAGGCGCGTGATCGGAGTACCAGACTGCGAGCACAATCTCGCGCATGCGCGTCGCTGTCATCCTGGGGCCGTGCTCTTGTCGCGCGAGGCGCTTGCTGCGGAGGCCTTGAATCGGCGATACGAGCGGCCGGGCAGTCGGTGCTGCTGACGACTCAATCAGGCCGGGTTTAAGACCTTGGCGTCTTGTGCTGGCCAATGATTTGTGGGAGAGAAGCCAGAGCTGGACAATGACACCAGCGATCCTTCCCTCTCTAAACTTTCCTAGTACCGCGCGGTATACCCGGCGAACAGGAGAAAGTCTGCCAGGTCTCCTCCTACTGGATGCCCTGGGGTGAGGTCGGGGGTAAAGTTCTGGCCAATTCTGACGGGAATGCTCAACGTGAAGGTTCCGCGCGCGATGGCGAAGGAAAGCCCCGGATCGGCGTACAGCGAGTACCCAGGCCGACGAAATCCGTCGTCTCCCCCACCGGCGATGTCACGCAAGGGAATACCGTCAATGCGGGCACCGAGGCTCCCCATGACGTTGTGTTCCGGCCAGAACGTGGAGGCCACCCCGACCCGCGCGGAGTAGACATCGGGCACGGATAGAAAGATTCCTGATCCCGTACCATCGGACTTCACGAGCTGCACGTCGCTTTTCCCCTTCGGACTGAGGAGGTACGAGCCCGTGAGATATCCAACCAGGTGCGTCGAAAAGTTGTCGTATGCCTGCGCCTGCATGATGACGCCAACCCCCCCGTCACCAAGTTGAATTGATTGATCCACCTGCGCCCTCTTGATGCCGGCCGTGGTGAAGAAGTCGTCGGTCGCATTGTTGTTGCCGGTTGACGCCTTCACTCCGATACCCAGCGCGACATTCTTCGTCGGGTTGTCGAGCGGATCCGCGAGCCACACGTTGCCAATGAGGTTGACGTCGCCAAGGCCCCGTGCCGATACGCTATGCGATTGGCCGTCTGCATAGAACCTCGTTTGCACGCCGTGGGAGAACGGCAGCGTCAATGCAACGTTGACACGACTGCTGAGGCCTCGGCGCAACGTCAGGTCGATGGAGTTGATGTCCAGCGCCAGCGGTTTTCCGAATGGGGCAGCGTCCGCACGCACGTCGTGCCCCACAAACCACTTGTCTGCGGTCAATCGCCGGTAGGCCACCCCGAACTGCCATTCCTTCGCACCAACATCCTGTCCATTCTGACCGCCCAGACCGGGGGTCGTGAATCGAACGGGCATTCAGCCCTGGGCAAACAGGGCGTTCGGCGCGAGGGCAATCATGAGTGCGGCCGCCAGCGCGCCGCACATGGCTTTCGAGCACGTCAGTCCAGGAAGCATCAATGCGATCTCCGCCAAGGGGACTGCTGCGCGATCCTACCGGATGCGCTCATAATGAAGGACGACGTTGTTGCCCTGCGTGGTACTCATGCCAAGGATCTCGTCACCCCCGTGCACGACGATGATGCTCGAAATCACCTTGCCAAGACCCGGATCGAACTGGGTGCCGCTGCAATCTCCATTGATCGTGTAAGTGCCCACCAGGTGAACCGTGGTGATCGTGCCGCCGCGATCAATTGTCTGCGCTACAACCTGGTTGCCTTTGCCGTCGAAAGTAATGGTGCCAAGCGCCACGAGGGTGATGCCTCCACCGGCCTGGCCATTGCGCTGGAAGGCGTAGTCACCAGTGATCGTGGCGTTCGAGCAGGCACCAGTCACCCGTTCGAAGTGCACGGTCATGCTGCTGCCCGGCACCACGCTCATCCCGAGCACCTGATCGCCGCCATGCACAACGGCAAGGGTGGAGATCACCTTCCCGCTTGCGTCGCTCTCCGAGCCAGTGCAGTCCGAATTGATCACGTAGCTCCCGCTCGCGGGCGGAAGCGTGGTGGAGGTGCCGTTGACACTCACCGTCTGCTGCACCGAATAGTTTCCCTTTCCGTCGAATACCACCAGTCCCACGGAGGTGGTGGCGGTACCCGGGACGGTCTGCCCGTTGCGCTGCATGCCGTAGCTGCCGACAAGTCCCGCCGTGGAGCAGGCGGGGACAGGGCTGGCGACGTCGGACGCACCGCAGGCGGCGATCATCGATGCCATTACTGCGCCGGTGGCGATGAGTCGAGTGGCGTTCATTGTCCGTCGGGTGATGTTCATCGTCCGTCCAGTGTGGGTGGGCCTGCCGCGGCTCGTTACGCGAGGCAACTGGGGGGAGGATACCTGCCAAGCGTGAAGGGGCCGTTAGCGCAACGTCACCCGGCTTTTCCTGTCGAAGTGACGCTCCGCTAACGGCCCGTACACGCATCCGACCCATGTTCCGCCTCGCACTGCACGCTCGAACGTGTCCGACACCGGTCACGCGCCCAGCATGCCCCACGCCGAGGACCCCATGCATTCCCGTCAGCTCGCACGTTCCATCGCTGCCTGTTCGCTCATCGCTGCCGCCATCGTCCTCTTCGACGCATGTGGCGGTACGGACGCGACGAGCCCCCAGACACCGCTGATTCCTCCCGGTACTGCTCAGGCACCACTGGCATCGGCCGACGTACAGGGAGCAGGTGGGGTCAGCGTGACGACGAAGGCCATTCCGGAGGGCTATTTCGACGCGAATATTTCCGTGCACGTCGTGAACGCCCGCCCATCGACCACGTACATCGTCCAGCGAGCGCCGGAAGTCGGACGCGCCCTTGGCAGCGATGGGGTCTGCCAGCGAGCACTCGGCCTGGCGCCCTGGTCGTCGGCCGATCCGGCTGCCCCGGCCTTCATATCGTTCATCCTTCCCGGCGAAACAGCACCGGTGCAACTCACGACCTCGGCGAGTGGTGAGGGTAGCGTGACGTTCGAGTTCAAGGTGCCCGCCGTGCCAACCGGCACACGCTTCGACGTGATGTTCCGCCTGCTCAACGACCAGGCGGCCCCGACGAGCGTTTTCCAGTCGTCGTGTTTCACTGTCACGGTGCTCTGAACGTCCCCTTGCCGGAACAGCTCGGCCTTCGTCACTTTGACGCAGGCCGGGTGCTTTACAGGCTCCTCTCCACTACGCAAGTCGCAATGATCCAGCTTCGGACATTGGGGACGATCGATCTCTTCGACGACTCGGGGGCTCGCGTCGAGGCGCTCCTCAAGCGGCCGAAGCGACTGGCGCTCCTTGCCTACATGGCCACGGCGCGGCCCGATACGTCATACCGGCGGGAGAAGCTGCTCGCTCTGTTCTGGCCGGAGATGGACGAGCAGCGCGCACGTGGTTCGCTGAGGCAATCGGTCCATGTGCTGCGCCAGCAGCTGGGTGCCAGCGCTGTCACTGCCCTTGGTGATGAGGTCCTCTCGCTGGCGCCGGCCGCGGTACAGTGCGACTCCGTCGAATTCGAGCGCGCCCTTGGGGAGGGCCGGCTATCCGACGCAGTGAACCTGTACGGTGGCGACTTCCTTCCCGGATTTTTCCTGGACGGAGCACCCGATGTCGATGAGTGGATCGAGTCCGAGCGCACGCGGCTGTGCAGGCGCGCAGTGGAGGCGGCCGTCAGCCTGGCGGACCATTCGTGGACGGCTGGCGACTACGCCGAATGTGCACAGATGGCACGCCGGGCCATCGGCATCATGCCAGCCGACGAACGCGCTGCGCGACATCTCATTGCGTCGCTGGACCGACTCGGCGACCGGGGGGCGGCCATCGGCGCCTTCGATGCACTCGCACAGCGGCTGGACGCCGACTTCGGGGTGCGTCCCAGCGCTGAAACGCAGGCGGTCATTGCCGCCGTTCGCACGCGAGACCAGCCCACGAACCCCACGGCGGCAGTTCGCCGGCCGGATGGACACTCCGCAACGCGGGTACCATCGCTGCCATTGGCGGGCGACGACGCTGTCGATTCGCACCCAAATGCCCAGCCAACGCGAGACACTGCCCGCCTTGGCCGCGTGCTCTCGCGCTGTGCCATGGTGGCGTGTGTATTCCTGCTGAGTGGCTCCCGACCACGAACACCAACCGCTGGTGCGCTTCCAACAATCCCTGCTGAAGCGCGCGCGGAATATTCACGTGCACGGTTCTACCTGGCGAAACCAACGGAGGCAAACCTGAGGCGCGCGGTCCTTCTCTTCGAGCACGCACTCGATGCAGAGCCGCTGTATGCGCCCGCCTATGCCGGCCTCGGCGATGCATACCTGCGACTCGGCTACGGTAGCTACCTTGCGCCATCGGACGCCTTTCCCAAGGCACTCGCGGCAGCAAAGCACGCGATCGATCTCGACTCCCTCGCGCCGGAAGCGCACGCGACGCTTGCATTTGCCCGCATGTACTACCAATGGGACTGGGCTGGTGCCGAGCGCGAGTTCCGGCGCGCCACGCGACTCGCACCGGACTATGCCCTTGCACATGACTGGTATGCGTACCTGCTTACTGCACAAGGTCGCGTCGCTGAAGCCAGGCGAGAGCGTGATATCGCCCTTCGCCTCGCACCGCTGTCGGTGGCCATTGCCGTCGACGCAGGGTTCGTGTCGTTCTATGCTGGGGACCTCGCTGACGCGCATCGCCGGCTGGAGAGCGCGCTATTGATGGCGCCTGAAGTACCTGCTGCCCATCTCTGGCTCGCGCGCCTGTATCAACGGGAAGGCAATCTCGAGCGGGCCCGCGCAGAATTCGAGTCTTCCGGCGAGCTGAGGAGCTGGGTGCCCACCATCTCCGGTGCCGCCTACGTCGAAGCGTCCATGGGCAACGCCCCTGCGGCACGCGCGGCCTTGGCTCGCCTGGACAGCCTCGAGCGGACGCAGTATGTGACATCGTACGCTCGCGCCCTTGTTCACGCGGCGCTCGGCGAGCGCGATGTGGCGTTCAGGTTGCTGGATCGCGCGGTGGACGAACGGACGCATTGGCTCGTGTGGCTGAATCGGGACACGAGATGGTTGCCCATACGGGGAGATCCGCGATTCGAGGCGGTCCTGCGAAAGATGAGCGCGAGCGTGAGCCTCCAGCCACGGTGAGTGTCAGGATAGTTGTCGCATGATATGGCATGCGACGCGTGCGGGTACTGCGACAGCATCGTGCGCTGGATTCAGTCGGACGGCGTGAATCGGATCCCAGTTGCGGATCGTGCCGCTCCATCGGGCGGGATGACGGCGACGGGCACGAGCATGGACGGCGTGCCGCGCGAGCAGCAGTCGTGTCAACGTTGCGTCGACGCTGCCGTTCTCCCGCAGCGACCGAGGTCCTCATACCCAAGAAGCCCCCCGGACGAATCCCTGAGCGGACCGATTGTCACTCGGTGGATGGTACATGCGCGAAATAGTAATCGTTGCTCCCGTCGTCGGAATCCTGCCCCGACAGGACCAACCCTTCCGCGTTGAGCAGTC
Source organism: Gemmatimonadaceae bacterium (assembly GCA_025362035.1). GTDB lineage: Bacteria > Gemmatimonadota > Gemmatimonadetes > Gemmatimonadales > Gemmatimonadaceae > AG11. Next base: position 5,600 of record JANYIN010000101.1, read on the forward strand.
GCGTGTACTCCTCGGCGCCGAGCGACACTGACTTCTGCCGCGTCTTGTTGTCGAGCCACTCGCAGGGGATTCGTGGCGCCGTGAACAGGAACTGTGCCCCAGGGTTCAGCGCCCGAGCGACGTTGTGGATCAGCGTGCGCTGTGCGTCGGGCGCGAGCAGGAACATGAGACCCCAAGCAATGACTGCATCGAACGTGCGACCGAAGAAGGAGGAATCCTCGGCACGACTGCACTCCACGAGCGCGGTCGAAAATCGCGACCGGAATGCCGCTATCATCGTCGGCGACGCATCGATGCCGTAGACGAGGAATCCATCATCTACCAAGGCCTGCGCGATCGGCATACCCGACCCGCACCCGAGGTCGAGCACCGTCGTCCCGGGGCGCAATCGTCGTGCCCACCGGCAGACTGTGGCCGCGCCCACGCCGTCGGGCTTCGCGCCCCGACCCGCGATGAACTGTTCGGCAATTGCCTGATAACCATTTGACGGGTCGGACATATTCATTCGCGATTCGACTCACGAAAACGTTGAATCCTTGAAGCCTGTAACGACCCTCCCCTCCGAAAAACGATGTCCAGGCCGCTCCGCATTACCATTGCTCGGGCTTCCAGCGGTTGCTTCAATCACATCAATGCTCGTGACCGGCGGCATGGTGATCCATTCGCTGAAACGCGAGGAATGCATGTATTGCCGCGATTGCAACGGAATCGGACGTGCTGATTCGCACTTCACCTCCGCGCGGGAGCGTGTCGGCCACGTAACGGATGAAAGTACGACGGGCCGCCATCTCGACAGTCCCGGGGACCACCTGTGCATGCACCATCCCCGGAATCGAGAAGTCGCCGCCTGCGAATCGCGCCGCAATATCCCGAAGGTGCGCGCGGATGACCGACGTGCCAGCCGGATCAATGCTGTCGCGCTGCAAGAGGAGTCGTCCGCCGTCGGGTAGCGCCTCGAAGACGTGCGATGACGTGTACTGGTCAACCCCCATCGCGTTGGCGCCACGCGCCTGAAGCGACGCGAAGCCGGTGTCGGCCGCAGGGCCGCCGTTCTCCCTCGAATCAGTTGCACAGCCGATCAACAGCAAGCACGTCAGAAACGACAGACGCATGTGACCCTCTGTATTCGTTGTGCGCCGAACGCCAATCCTGCGTTTGCTATTGTTTGGCGTGCTTGGTCGTGATCCGGATCACGCCGTTCGCCGCTGCAGGGTCGCTCGAAATTTTCGTCGCTGCCTGGCCCTTTATCACTTCGACACTTTCGATCGTCTCGGGTGACAGCGTGGCCAACGTGCTATTGGTCTTGATGACGCCGTCCACATAAAGCAGTCCCGCGAAAGTCTTGTTGGTCAGCGTTCCGTGCTCCGTGTTGATCTTCATGCTATCGGCGGTTACCGACATCGGCGGGCGAAGTCTCAGACCCTGACGCGGCGGAGGTGGTAGCAGGACATCCGCCAGGGCGCCTTTCCCACCGGCGGCGCCGGTCGTGATGTTCACGCTGGTGTATTCAGTTCCACGGTCCTTCGTGGTCTTCCACTTCCCCTTCGACACATTGACGGTGGCAATGTCGCTGGCGCTCAGGGCATGGGCCTCGTCGGCGGTCACGACGAATCCGTCCACCTTGTACATCACGTTCTTCGCCCCGGCCTCGTCGAGCAGCTTGGATTGCACCAACGCCTGCTCGGCACTGGCGACGTCCATCTTCTCCACGTCCGCCGACGTGGGAAGCTTGGCCTCGCAGGCGACGAGAATGGACAGGGCGGCGAGAGCACCGAGCGTGGCGCTTCGGACAAGCGTGAACCGCGGCTTTGTGTTCTTCATGGCGAGCAGCCTCCGTTCGAGGTGTGAGGGCCGGTCGGCGAGCGCGAGCGCCCCGACGCGGTGTCCGGCGCACTGGCCGGCGATGTCTATCAACAGCCTTCCGTAGGGACGCGCGAGCACGCCGCGATGGAGCACGCGCGCGTCGCAATCCAGCTCGATGGCAAGCCGGAGTCTCGACGCGGCCCACCACACCGCCGGGTGCCACGGCAGTAGTGCCGCGATGACGAGCCCGCCGAGGGGAAGCAGGTGGTCGCGAGCGGCGATGTGCTCGCGCTCGTGGATGACCACGAGTTGCTGCTCTTGCGCTGTGCGCTCGAGGAACCAGCGAGGAACCACGATCTCCGGTGTGCTGATCCCCACTACGGCCGGTCCCTCCGACGGCGTAATGCGTACCGGCGCGCCGAACAACAGCGTCAATGGCCAGCGGCGCCGCTCGCGCGCCATGCGGCGATGCACCGTGAGAAGGATGAAGAGCATGGTTGCGCTCGTGCCGAACCAGGCGAGAAGGAGCGACCTCTGCACACGCGCTGTGAGGCGAAGGTGCGCTGACGAGAGGGCCCGCGCGGCCGCGACATCAATCCACGCGCGGGCATTCAGGATGCCTTCCAACAACCCCGGTCGCTCCGCGACGGCCGGCAATGCCGAGACACGCAGCTCAGGAACACTCACCTTATTGAATGTCGGCGCCTCACGTCGGACGGACATCCCAGTGAAGAACGTTGTCAGCAACAGCTCGGCCACCCAGACCCACCGCGTCGGCATTGCCGCGCGGCGAAGGATGTCCTCGGTGCACGCCGCCGCGCATGCGAGGAGCCCGCCAACAAGCAGCACGTACGCGATCCATTCAGCTCTCATGGCTCTTCCTCCAACCGCTCGGCGAGCAGTCCGCGCATGCGCTCGAGCTCCTTGCGGCTCAACTTCTTGTCGGACACCAGCTGCGCAAACATCCGCTCGGCGGAGCCGTGGAAGATGGCGTCCCTGATGCGGGCAAGCGCACTGCCCCCCGCCCGCTCGGCCCCCACCACCGCCTGATACTTATATGCGCGGCCGTGTGGCTCGTGGCGCACGAAGCCCTTCTCCTCGAGCGTCTGCAGCGCGGAGAGCACGGACGTATAGGCGAGTGGCGCATCGAGCGCTTCGCGCACCTCCGCCACCGTGGCTGAGCCGAGGCGCCAGAGGATGCTCATGACTTCGAGCTCGCGGGGAGGGAAGTAGATGTCGGTCATGTGCTCTCAAT
>JANYIN010000122.1 GCA_025362035.1 Gemmatimonadaceae bacterium
TCCCCGCCGAAATCGGCGTGGCCGGGCGTGTCAACGACGTTGATTTTGGTGTCCTTCCACCGAACGGACGTATTCTTCGCGAGAATGGTGATCCCACGCTCCCGCTCCAGCGGATTTGAATCCATGACCCGTTCGGCCACGATCTGATTTTCGCGGAAGGCGCCGGCCTGCCGAAGCATCTTGTCCACCAGGGTGGTCTTCCCGTGGTCGACGTGCGCGATGATGGCGATATTACGAATCTGCATAGCCCGGAAATATACCCTCCCGAAGGAAGGCCAAACAAGCTCAACGTGAGGCCCACTTGACCGCGAGACGTAATTGCGACAAAGTGAGAGTGCACGCCATCACCCTGGCAGGAGGTGTCCGATGCACCAACAGCACGACCCCGCCCTCTCGCAGTACCCCCACGGTCGCGGCTATGGCCACGATTACATGCGCGGCGGCGAGGTTCTTGGCGGTTACGGTTACGCGATGCGCGACGAGTACGCGAGTTCTCGCGGCGAGCTCGGATCCGAGCCCCCGATGGACGCGCGACGTGACGACTCGTCTCCGGGTGACCCACCGTCCCAACGTTCCTGACTTCCTCGATACCCACTACACCGGAGCGCCCGAGCGGCGCTCCGCTCTTTTTTCCGGCTGTGCGACCGCCAGTTACCGGCGCGCCGGCGCCGCGCCCGCCGGTGACTTGGCCGCTTCCTTCGCGCCGACTTCCACGTCGGCGAACGAGGTGTCGATCCCGCGTGACTTGAGCCCCGCCACGAAGCCGGTCTTCTCCACCGCCTTACTGAACGCCTCCGCCGGCTCCACGGTCCCGCCGTCCACCAACTCCAGCAACGCGTCGTTCAGTGTCACCATCCCGAGTCGTCTGGACGTCTGCATCACGGACGGGATCTGGAACGTCTTGCCTTCGCGAATCAGGTTCGTGACGGCCGGAATGGACAGCAACACCTCGCGTGCGGCCGCGCGACCCCCGCCGATCTTCTTGCAGAGCGTCTGCGAAATCACGCCGCGCAGCGATTCGGCCAGCATCACGCGAATCTGCGCCTGGCGATCGGCTGGGAACTGGTCGATGACGCGATCGATCGTGCCCGCGGCCGTGGTCGTGTGGAGCGTGCCGAACACCAGGTGTCCCGTCTCCGCCGTCTCGATGGCGATGGACACCGTCTCCAGATCGCGAAGTTCACCTACGAGGATGATGTCGGGGTCCTCGCGGAGCGCGGCGCGGAGCGCGCTCTTGAACGACCCGGTATGGACGCCGACCTGGCGTTGCGTGATGATGCACTTCTTGTTCGGATGCACGAACTCGATCGGGTCCTCGATGGTGATCACATGGTCGCTTCGGGAGCGATTCACGAGATCGATCAACGAACAGAGCGTCGTTGACTTGCCCGATCCGGTGGGGCCGGTGACCAACACGAGCCCCTTGTTGAGTTGGCAAAGCCGCTGCACCTCGGGGGAAATGCCCATCTGCTCTACCGTCACCACCGTCGCCGGGATCTGTCGGAACACGGCCGCGGGACCGCGCCGGTCCTTGAGCGCATTTCCGCGAAAGCGCGCCACTCCTTCGATCTCGTACGCGTAGTCTGTGTCGTTGGTCTCGGTGTACTCGCGCCGGTTTCGCTCCGGCATGATGGAGCGCAACATCGATTCGAGCTCGGCGGGCTCGAGCGGCGGCTGATCCATGCGGGCCATCTCGCCATGGAGGCGAATGATGGGCGGCTCGCCGCAACGAAGATGGAGATCGGACGCGCCCCGCTCGACGATGGCACGAAGCAGGCTGTCAAGGCGCGCACGCGACTTTTCGCTACCCTCAAAACTTTCAATCGCGTTTTCGCCGCCATTGCTGCGCGTCATCGCCGGTGCACTGGCGGGCGCGCGCGCGGCATCGGCCGCGACCGCACTCGGTGTCAGATCCGCCGCCGTGCCGTATGGAGGCGTGACGGCCGGCGGCCGGGAACGCGTCGCATCCAACGTCACCCGTGCGCGCCAGAGCGTGCCGTCGCGTGTGGCGTCCACGAGAAACGAGCCGTCCTGGGACGTGTACGCGAAGGACGCGGCCTGCCCGCGGTCCAGCAGCGACGCCGCGTCTGCCGGCGCAATTTCACGTAACAGTGTCGTCACCTGCGGTCCGGTCAGCGGCGTCTTGGTCACCGGTCGCGTGGCGCCGCCGACCTCGAGCTCGGCCAACTGATCCTCGTGCAGTGTCAATGTCGTGGCGCGCTGGCTCACCATCACGGACAGAAGTCGATCGAGCTGTGCCATGTTCGTCAACTGACCGGCGTGGCGTAGGCGATCTGCGCGCGATTCACGAGGAGGAGCTGGTCCGCGCCGAACATGGGGATGAAATGCAATGGGGTATCGTTGAGGAAGTCCACCAGCCGCGGCCGGTCCGCCCGGACCTCGGGAAAGACCGAGCCGCTGCGCGTCTCGCCGTTTATCAGGGTGAATTGCACCCGCATGCCGAGCACTCCCGTTTCCGCGTATTCGTCCGTGGACGGGACGTCCGTGGCCGCCACGGCGATCTCCGCCTTCTGCACGACCAGTAGCTCGCCAGTGGACAGGACCAGGGGCAGAAACGCATCCGCATCGTTCAGCACGTCCAGCGGCTCTTCGGGACCGGCGCGAAATCGCGCGAACGCCTGCAGGAAGATATCCCCTTGCAGACGCTTCCCGTTCGAGAGCGTCAACTCGACACGGTGCCGTACCTTCTCGATTCGATAGTCGCTCATGGCAGAAAAGTGTCGGTCGCCGCAGGACTCCCGTCAAGCGCGGATTGGGAGAGTGGCGTCATGACGCGGCGAGCGATTACGTTCCGGCCGTGCTCGGACGTGTGCTCGCCATCCTCGGACTGCTGGCCTTGAATGGCTTCTTCGTTGCCGCGGAGTTCTCCGTGGTGCGCTCGCGGCGCTCCCGACTGGAGGCGATGGCGCGCTCGGGCGACGCGAAGGCTCGGCTCGTTCTCAAGGCGTCTGCCAGCCTTGCCCGGCTGCTCTCGGCCAGCCAATTCGGCATCACGCTGGCCAGTATCGGCATTGGCGCGCTCGCGGAAGAGACGCTGTCACAGACATTCTCGCGCGCGCTGATCGTGCTGCCGCTGCCGGTCAAGATCGGAGCGGCGGGCCTGGGCACGTTCTGCGCGCTCTCAGTGGTGACCTACGGCCACGTGGTCTTCGGCGAGCTGGCGCCCCGAGGTGCCACGATCAACAATCCGGAGCGCGTGGCGCGGTGGCTCGTGCCCGCACTCATGGCGTTCGCGTGGGTCACCAAGCCGTTCACGTGGCTTCTGAATCGCTCCGCCGATCTGGTGCTCAAGCCGTTCGGACTCAAGCCGGGCAGTCCGGAAGAGAATGTGCACTCCGCCGACGAGCTGCGCATTCTGGTGGAGCAGAGCCAGGAGGTGGGAGTACTGGAGCGACAGGATGCCGCGCTCATCGAGGGGGTGTTCGAGTTCTCGGAAAAGAACGCCCGCGAAGTCATGACGCCGCGTACCGCGATCGATGCCCTGAACGTCACCGACACGCTGGAAGACGCGCTCACCACGGTCATCGAGACGCAGCGGTCGCGCTATCCCGTGTTCGAGGAGACGATCGATAACGTCATCGGGATGGTCCTGGCGAAGGATCTCTTGCCGGTGCTGCGGACGCCGCCCGCCACCTTTACCGTGCAGAGCATCATGCGCTCCGTCCACGTCGTGCCGGGCTCGCGCGAAGTGGAGGAGGTATTGGCCGATTTCAAGCGGCTCAAAGCGCATATGGCCGTGGTGCTCGACGAATACGGCGGCACGGCGGGCATTGTGACGATGGAAGACCTGCTCGAGGAGATCGTCGGCGAGATCCTGGATGAACACGACGAGCCGGACGTCGTTTCCGCTGCGTCATCGGGTGCGGAGGTGGTCGTCGCGGGCTCCACCGACATCGACGAGTTCAACGAGCGGTTCGGGCTCGATCTTCCGGACAATGAATACACGACGATAAGCGGGTATGTGTTCGGCGCGCTGGGACGGTTGCCGGTGGTGGGCGATCGCGTACACGCCGGCCCCGCGACATTCACGGTTCGCGAAATGGATGGCCGGCGGATCGAACTGCTGTCGGTGGAACGGACGTCAGCGTAGCGACGCCGCACACCTGTCGGCGATCGCGGCGCACAACAACACCGCCTCGATCATGCTCGACGGATCGGCCAGCCCCTGGCCGGCGATGTCCAGCGCGGTGCCGTGATCCGGGGACGTCCGCGGAAAGGGCAGCCCGAGGGTCACGTTCACGGCCGACCCGAACGACGCCACCTTGATGGCGGTCATACCCACGTCGTGATACGGCGCGATGACGGCATCGAACGCCCCCTTCATGGCCCGGACGAATACCGTGTCGGCGGGGAATGGGCCGAGGAGCCCGAACTCGCGGGCGGCGGGCGCCAGCAGCTCGTCGTCCTCCCGCCCGAACCGGCCGTGGTCTCCCGCATGGGGATTCAGCGCGCACATCGCGATGCGCGGACTCTCGATTCCGAACCACTCTCGCAAGCCCGTGCGCGTCACCTCCGCCGCCGTTCGGATCGCCTCCCGGCTGAGCGCGCGAGGAACGTCGCGTAGCGCGATGTGCGTCGTCGCCAGCACCACGCGGAGCGGATTGGTGGTGCCCGGCGCCGGGCGCACCGCCGCCAGCATCATCGCGACGTGAGAGCCAGTGCGCGCCGCGAGGAGCTCCGTGTGGCCAGGGAAGTCGTATCCGCCCGCGAGCAATGCATGTTTGTCGAGCGGTGCGGTGATGATGCCGGCGACCTCGCCGCGCCGCGCCATCGCCACGGCTTCCTCCACGGCGAGACCAGCGCATCGTCCCGCCGCGGCAGGCGTGCCGCCACGCGTCCAGTCTCCAACCGCGCGGTGAACTTCCACCGGCGTCCCCCGGGGCCCGACGATTACCAACTCTGCACATTCGGAAACGCGCGCATCGCGAAGCGCCGCGGCGACGATTTCCGGGCCGATGCCGCGCGGGTCACCCAGTGAAACGGCAAGCCGGGGACGCGCGCGCATCGACTCGTCCCGATGGAATCAGGGCGTCTTCGCGCCGGCCGCGCCGGCCGGCGGGGGCGGGGTGAGGGCCGCCAGCGCCTCGGTACGCACGTTCACGTACTCTCCCTTTCTCAGCTGGTCCATCAACCGCTTGACGCCGCCCTCCTCGGCAAGCCGCTGACGGAAACGCTCCTTCACTTCCACCAGCGTGAGGTCGCCGCCCTCCTCGGCGGACGCGAGCTGCGCCACGACGAATTTGGCGGGTACGTTCGCGTTGCCGGCGATCTGGAAGACCACCATGTCCTTGGCGCCCTTGCCGGTGAATGCCGTGCGATACGGCACCGGCAGCTGCGCGCGGGGATATGGGGTGAGCAGCATGGTCTCTTCTCCACTGGCGAAATCGTGGTGCTTCTTGGCCAGCGAGTCGAAGGGGGCACCCGCCTTCCAAATGGCGGCGACGCTGTCGGCCTCGATCTGTGCCCGCTTCACGTCATTGGAGTCCACGACGGGCGAGATGAGAATATGCCGAGCCTTCACTTCATCGGGCTGCTTGCGATCGACGCGAATGATGTGATAGCCGAACGCCGTCTCGACCACCGGGCTCAACTCACCAGGCGGCAGCGCGAACATCCAGCGGTCGAACAGGGGAACCATCTGGCCGCGACGATTCCAGCCGAGATCGCCGCCTTTGTCCTTGGAGCCTGGGTCGGTCGACTCGCGCTTGGCCAGCTTCTCGAAGTCGGCGCCTGCCCGAAGCTCGACCAGGAGTGACTCCGCCTTTTGCCGAGCGAATTCCTTGGCGGCTGGCGTGGGCTTTGGCGAAATGATGATCTGGCGCCAGGACACGCTCGCTTCCCGCTTGGGCAGCGCTCCCTTTGCGCGCTGGTAGGCGTCCGAGATTTCCTCGTCCGTCACGTTGGCCTGCACGATCTTGCCGTCTTCCTTGAGCTTCTTGATGGTGCGAGTGATGGTTTCGTTCCGCTTGATTTCGTCCAACATGAAGTGGCGATATTCATCCGGCGTGCCGTAGCCGGCCTTTGCGAGTTCGGCCCGGAATTCGGTCTCGCTGCCGAAGCGCTTGCGCGTCTCCTTGAACTGCTTGTCCACCGTGGAGCTCACGTCCGCGTCCGGCACTGTGATGCTCATTGCCTTCGCCTTGTCCATCAACAGCTGTTCGTCGATCAACTCGTTGACGACGCTGAGCATGAAGGTACGAAGGCCGACGCTGTCGTCGGGCACCGGAATGCCCTGCTGACGCTTCTGGATGACGCGTTCCTGCAGATTGGAGAGCGTGATGACTACTTCTCCCACGTTCGCAACGATGCGATCGAGCGGCAGGGTGGTGGTCGCGGCGCCTTGTGGCTGCAGCGCCGGCGTGGCGGGCGTGGGCAACTGCGCGCCACCGGCAATGGGAGCGACGGCCAGGACGGCCGCGGTGGAGAAGGACAGTAGGAAACGCATATGCTCACAATACACGCGGCCCGGCCTTTGGGGTCCGGGCCGCTCGTTGGCGGGTGGGGTAGCCCCCCACCCGCTGGTGCTCGACTACGGCTTCTTGGGCAGCGGAACTGCGCTCGGTGGAACCGCCGCGCCAACACCTGGCGCACCCGGCAGCGGCACCGCGGACCTGGGCTGGTTCGCGGCGCGCGCTGAATCAGCGGCCACTCGCAGTTTGGACGCACGCTCCACCGCCCGATCGATGCCCGCGGCGTTGACCTTGGCGTCGTACTTGTTCATCAACACGATCTGAAGCGGCGACGGAATCGGCACCGGCTGTGCTTCGCCGGCCATGACCCTGTCCAGGAACGCTTCCACGCGCGCCGCCGCGAGGCGTTCGCGCGCTTCCTTCGTCTTGGCGCTGTCCTGCAGCATCTTCGGGTCGATTCCCATGGCCGCCCAGCTCTGTGCCACGACAGAGGCAAAATCCTTGTGCAGGGTGGCCAGCTCCTCCGGCGTCACGGCGATCTTTGCGCTGTCGGCGCGGTGCAGCAGTACGTCGCGTTGCGCCATGTTGGTGACGTACTGCGCCACGAGCGTGTCCGGGGCGCCCTGAATCTGCTGCGACAAGCGCTGGCTTTGCGGGGACGCAAGCAGCACGAGCGCGAGGCGGCCGGCGGTGAGCGAGCCACCCGTGTAGGTGGCGAGCACCGTCTTGTCGTTGCGATGTCCGAGCGGATCCTTGGCGATGGCCTTCATCGTTGGGGCGGCGTCCGCCTTGACCGTCACCTTGGCCGAGGCCTGCGCCTGCGCGATGTAGGTGCTCTCGGCGACCTGACGGCTACGGCCGGAGGCCTGCGCCAGGTATGCCGTTTTGGCCTGATCCCAGTCGTTGCGCTGGATGATGTGGTAGCCGAACTGGGTCTCGACCAGCGGGGAGATCTCGCCGGGCTTGAGGGCACCGAGCGCGTCGCCGAACGGCTTGACCATCGAGCCGCGTGGGAACACGCCGAGGTCGCCGCCCTTGGCTGATGAATTGTCGGCGCTGTACTTCTTTGCCATCTCGGCAAAGTTGGCGCTGTTCACTTTGGGGGCGACGGCGGTGGCCACCTTCTTCACGGAGTCCTTTGCCGCCTGCGACGCATTGTCGGGGAACTTGAACAGGATGTGACGAGCGGAGTAGAGATCGCCCTTCGCGGCGAGATAGGCCGCTTCGCTGCCGGAATCCACTGGCATCTTTGCGGCGACGCCCTCCATGAAGCGGGAGAGCCTGGCATTTTCCAGCATGCCGGCGGCCGACGCGTCGATGGCCTTGGTGTCAGTGAGCGAGTCGCCCGTGGCCGTCGCGTGCGCCAGGAGCTGGTAGGGCACCCAGAGGTCGCGCGCGAGCAACATCGCGACGTCCTTGTTGATCGGGATCTGCAGCTTGGCCTTGCCAAGGAGATCGCCGAGCCGAACGACGGACAGTTCCTGTGATCCGGCCTTGGCGACCACGTCCACATGGGCGGTGAGCGCTTCCTTGAGTCCGTCGCAGGCAGCGAGTGTGGTAGCGCTGAGGGCGAGGACGACGAGCGAAGAACGTTTCATGAGCAGTAAAATCGACGGGAAGATGAGGCGGGCGTCAGACTACCGCACGCAATGCGCGCACGAGCCCTTCCAGGAGCTGGGCGCCCCCGAGCCGCGTGAGCTTGAGCGAAAGCGGGTGCGCGCGTCGCACCTCCGCCTGGAACTGCACTTCGTGGAACGCCGCCGAGAGCCCCTTCATGCGCGGGAGGGCGGAATCCCGAAAGGTAATACGGGCCTCTTCTCCGCGCACCAGTATTCCTTCGATACCAAGTGCACCACCCACGATGCGCAGCAGCGCCATGGACAGCATCGCCTCGGCCGTGGGGGGTAGCGGCCCGAACCGGTCCCGCATTTCCCTCTGAAGCGCCTCGATCTCATCAGCGGTGTCGAACCGCGCCAACCGCTTGTAGATGTCCAGCTTCGACTCCTGCGACTCGATGTACCCATCGGGCAGGTATGCGGGAATATCCATCGAGACGTCGGCCGGCTGTGCTTTCAGGGGGGCGTCCCCGCGCATGAGCCGGTTCACGGTCTCGTCCAGCATGCGCAGATACAGATCGAAGCCGACCGCGTGCACATAGCCGGACTGCTCGGCGCCCAGGAGATTGCCCGCGCCGCGCATCTCCATGTCCTTCAGGGCGATCTTGTATCCCGCGCCAAGCTCCGTGTGGTGCTCGAGGACCTGGAGGCGCCGCTCCGCGTCCGCGTCCACGGAATCGGGCACGAGCAGGTAGCAGTAGGCGCGGCGGTGGGATCGGCCAACGCGCCCGCGCAATTGATACAGCTGCGCCAGCCCGAGATGGTCGGCGCGGTTCACGAACATGGTATTCGCGTTCGGCACATCCAGCCCACTCTCCACGATGAGAGTGGAGACGAGCACGTCCACCTCGCCCGCCACGAACCTGTGCATGATGGCTTCGAGTTCGCGCTCCTTCATCTGGCCATGCGCGACGGCGATGCGCGCGCGCGGCACGATCCGGCGAATGTGATCGGCCATGCCGACGATGGTCTCGATGCGATTGTGCACGAAGAACACCTGCCCCCCGCGATCGAGCTCGCGCGAGATGCCTTCGTCGATCAGGCCGTCGTCGATGGGCTCGACGAAGGTGAGCACGGGCGATCGGTCGCGCGGCGGCGTCTGCATGAGCGTCATGTCGCGGAGACCCGCGAGCGACATGTGCAGCGTGCGCGGGATGGGCGTGGCGGTGAGCGTCAGCACGTCCGTCTCCAGCTTCAGCTCCTTGAGCCGCTCCTTGTGCTTGACGCCGAAGCGGTGTTCCTCGTCAAC
>JANYIN010000158.1 GCA_025362035.1 Gemmatimonadaceae bacterium
GACTGGGCTTCAAAAAACCCTCTCCGTTCCTGTTCTTGCGGGCCCCGCGGCATGCTGCGGGGCCCGCGTCGTATTGGTGGGAAGCTCCCACACCCTGCACGGGGACGGCCACGTCGACATACTTCACACGGCGGGAACGGAGCGCGCGTCCGCAGCATTCGTCTTGCACTGGCAGCAGAGTCTCCTTCTCACGCATTCATGCCCCTCGTTACCGTAACGCGGCGTCTCACCTTCAATGCGGCGCATCGCGTGCACAACGCTGCGCTCTCCGATGAGGAGAACGCGCGCCTGTTCGGAAAGTGCAACAATCCGAACGGCCATGGACACAACTACACGCTCGACGTGTCCGTTCGTGGACCGATCGACGAGCGCACGGGGTACGTCCTTGACCTCGGCGTGTTGCGGCAGGTCGTCGAGGAACGGGTCGTGAACAGGATCGATCACAAGCATCTCAATCTCGACGTGGACTTCATGCGCGGCGTGAATCCGACGTCGGAAAACATCGTCGTCGCCATCTGGCGGGAACTGGAGCCGGCGGTGCGGCCCGGCACGCTGGTGCGACTCGTGCTGTGGGAAACGCCGAACAACTATGTCGAGTACACCGGTGAGTAAAATGGATGCCGTTCATGCGCTCGCGCCGTCGCGCGAGCTCATTTCGCTGCACGATGAATCAGCGTCGACCGCCGAGTACGCATCCCACGTGCGAGAACAGCTTGCGCTGCTTGGCGAGGATCCGGACCGTGAAGGCCTGCTCAAGACGCCCGAACGCGTGGCAAAGGCCATGGCGTTCCTGACCCGGGGCTACGCCATGTCCCTGGACGACGTCGTCGGCGACGCGATGTTCCAGGAGGAGCACGAGAACATGGTGATGGTGCGGGACATCGAGCTCTACTCGATGTGCGAGCACCATATGCTGCCGTTCTTCGGCAAGGCCCACGTGGCCTACATCCCGAACCGGAAGATCGTGGGGCTGTCGAAGCTGCCCAGGATCGTCGACATGTTCGCGCGGCGCCTGCAGGTGCAGGAGCGCCTCACGGACCAGGTGGCCAAGGCCATCGAGTCCGTGCTCGATCCGCGCGGCGTCGGCGTCGTCATCGAGGCGTATCACATGTGCATGATGATGCGCGGCGTCGAGAAGCAGAATTCCCGCACGATCACGTCGGCGCTGCGCGGCGTGTTCCGCGACGACGGCAAGACGCGCGACGAGTTCCTGCGGCTCGCCTACGCGCCATCCCGCTGATGGCCGATCCGGTCGGTTCGTTCCGACCGACGGCGCTCGTCACCGGCGCCTCGCGGGGTATCGGCGCCGCAGTGGCCCGGCGGCTCGCCGCGTCGGGGGCGCGCGTCGCGCTCCTGGCGCGCGGTACCGCGGCGCTGGACGCACTCGTGCGCGAGATCGGCCATGACGCGATTCCCCTCACGTGCGACGTGCGCGATCCGGCCATGGTCGCTCGGGCCCTGTCGTCCCTCACTGAGGAATGCGGGGGACCGCCTGACATCATCGTCAACAACGCCGGCTCGTTCTTCCTCGCCTCCACCGAGGACACTTCGGTGCAGGCGTTCGGTGAGACGCTCGCGGTGAATCTCACCGCACCCTTCGCCGTCGTCCACGCGCTGCTGCCGGCCATGCGCGCGGTCAATGCCGGTCACATCGTGACCATTGGCTCGGTGGCCGACCGCATGACCTTTCCCGGCAACGCGGCGTACGCGGCCAGCAAGTACGGCCTGCGTGCCCTGCACGAAGTGATGCGTGCCGAGCTGAGAGGAAGCGGCGTGCGAGTCAGCCTCGTGTCGCCCGGCGCGGTGAACACGGGATTGTGGGACGCGGTCGACCCCGACAATCAACCCGGCTTCACGGCGCGCGCCGACATGTTGACGCCGGAGGCCGTCGCGGATGCGGTGCTGTACGTCGTGACGGCGCCGTTGGAGCTGAACGTGGACGAGATGCGGCTGTCGCGGACGTAACCCGCACGCCCGAGCGGCATGTTCATCGAACTGATCGACGCCCTTCGCTGTCCCGTTCCCCACGAGGAGAGCTGGCTCGTCGTCGCCGCCCAGCGGATCGACGCGCGGCACATCGTGGAAGGCACGCTGGGCTGTCATGTGTGCGGCGCGGAGTATCCCATCCGCCTGGGCGTCGCTGACTTCCGTTGTCACGCGGATTCCGTCCCGCCCCGGTCTGCACCGGGCGATCTGGAGCACGCCATGCGGCTCGCCGCTCTGCTCGATCTCTCGGACGCGCGGGGGTTCGCGCTGCTGCTCGGTGACTGGGGCAAGCACGCGGCCTTGCTTTCCAGCATCGTGCAAGTGCCACTACTGCTCGTCGATCCGCCGGAGCAGGTGACCGCGGCGCCCGGCGTCTCGATCGTCCGTTGCGACGCGGACCTACCGCTGGCGGCCGGCGCCGCGCGCGCCACTGCCATTGATCGCGATGACGATCAGCGGGCCGCCTCGGCAATCCGCGCCACCCGCGTACAGGGTCGCGTCGTCGCCCCCGTTACGGTGCGCGTGCCAGCGGCGGTGCGGGAGCTGACGCGCGACCAGTCGCTGTGGGTCGGCGAACGTGAAGCACCCGCGGCGCCGCTTGTGTCGCTGCACGTTCGCCGAGGGTAGGCTCAGATTCCCGCGCCATCGAGCTCGTTGGCGTACAGGCCGTCGATCACGTTCCGGTACGTCTTGTCGATCACGCGCCGCTTCACCTTGAGCGTGGGCGTGAGTTCTCCGCGCTCGATCGAGAAGTCGTGTTCCAGCAGCGCGATCTTCTTCGGGGTTTCGAACTTGGCGAGTCCGCCCAGCTTGCTGCGCACCTCCTTGTCCATCTTCGCCTGAATCGTCGGCATCTCCAGCAACTGCGCCCGATCGGTCCAGATGATGTTCTTGTACGAAGCGTACTTCTCGACCTGATCCCAATTCGGCACGATGAGCACGGCGGGAAATTTCCGCTTGTCGCCGATCATCACGGCCTGGCTGACGTACTTGTTCGTCTTGATCAGATTCTCGATGGGCTGCGGAGCGATCTTCTTCCCGCCCGCGGTGACAATGAGGTCCTTCTTCCGGTCGGTGATGGCGAGATAGCCGTCGCGAAGCTCACCGATGTCGCCCGTGTGAAACCATCCGTCCGCGTCGATCGCGTCGGCGGTGGCATCGGGCTTGTTGTAATAGCCCTTCATCACGTGGGGCCCGCGCGTGAGGATCTCGCCATCCGGAGCGATGGAAATTTCCACGCCCGGCACCGCCCTCCCCACCGTGCCGATCCGGAACGCGTCCGGCGTGTTCACCCCAATCACCGGCGACGTCTCGGTCAGCCCGTAGCCTTCCAGAATTACGAGTCCGGCGGCGTAGAAGAACTTGTTGATCTCCGGAGCGAGCGGCGCACCGCCGGACACGAAGTATCGCAGCCGACCGCCGGTGCGCGCTTGCAGCTTCGAGAACACCAGCTTCTGCGCGATGCGGTACTTGATCGCGAGCAACCCCGACGGATGCATTCCGGCCAGCCTCTCGTCGGCCCATTCCTCGGCCACCGATCGCGCCCAGAAGAAAATGTTCTTCTTGACGATACCGCCAGAGAGCGCGTTCTCCAGCACACGCGCGTACATCTTTTCGTAGAGCCGCGGCACCGAGAGGACCAGCGTGGGCCGCACCAGTTGCAGGTCAGTTGGCACGGTGTCCATCGACTCCGCGTATGCGATCGAGCACCCGCCGTGAAACATCAGATAGTGCCCGGCCATCCGCTCGAAGATATGCGACAGTGGCAGGAAGCTGAGAGCGGTGTCTGCCACTTCGAATGGGATGGCGTTGGCGGCGGCCATCACGTTCGAGTAGAGGTTGTCGTGCGTCAGCATCACGCCTTTTGGCTCGCCGGTGGTGCCCGACGTGTAGATGATCGTCGCGACATCGTCCGGCTTCACGGCGTCTGCATGGGCGCGGTACGCCTTGCGATGCGCGTCGTCATCGATGGCGGCGCCATTTGCTTCGAGTTCGGCCAATGTGTGATCGACGCCGGCGTCGCGGGACGTTGCGAATGAGATCACGGTCCTGAGCTGGGGGCAGTGATCTCGCACCTGCGCGATCTTGGCCGCCTGTTGCGTGTCGCTCACGAAGATCGCCACGGCACCGCAATCGCGCAGAATGTACGCGGCCTGCTCGGGCGGAAGATTCGGATATAACGGGACGTCCGTGAACCCGTGCGTCACGCACGCGTAGTCCGTGATGGCCCACTCGGGCCGGTTTTCCGAGAAGATCGCGACGCGATCACCGGCCTGCACGCCGAGCGCGCCGAGGCCGAGCGCTACTCGCCGGACGCGGTCGGAGACCGCCCGGCTGGAGATGGCTTCGTAGACGCCGTTGACCTTGTATTGGAGCGCGTCCGGCTTGTCATGGCGCTCCACCGCGCTGAAGAACAGCTTGGGGAGGGTGCCGGGCGGCGAGTTGCGCGGTCCACCGGATGAGGACATCGCTGCCTCCAATTGGGTGAGCGGACGCGACAGCGCGTCCGGCGTGCGTCCGCGCGATAATATGCTGGAGGACGGTAGTCGCGCTATGGGACGAAACGGGTCAGCCTCCGTTTTTCACGGGCAGGACGAACCGCACTGGGCTGCCCGCCAGAGGTGTTCCTCTCAGCGAGTTCGCGCGCGCCTCCACCACGATGGAGTCCACGCCCGTCAGGGAAACCGGTGTCAGGTAGCGCGTCGCCAGGCCGCCGCTCTTCGTGGTGTCCACGGCACGGCGGCCGTCCAGCCGAAGTGGCGAACCGCTTGCATCCACAAGGATGTGCGAACCCGTATCCACCACGGTGGAACCATTCACCTTCGTGATCTGGTACCGCACCACGATTCCGTCCACCGGCACGCGGGTGCCGCGGCGCACTCCCGTGACCTTCACCTGAAGGCCAGCAGTCTTCGTGAAGCTCACCAGCGAATCCGCCGAGGCACCGAGCTGCATCGAATCCGGCTGGGCCACGACGAGCAGGGTGGCCGGTGTGGTCTGGATTCGGCTGCCGACCCGCGCCACGATCGTCACCGTCCG
Source organism: Gemmatimonadaceae bacterium (assembly GCA_025362035.1). Lineage (GTDB taxonomy): Bacteria > Gemmatimonadota > Gemmatimonadetes > Gemmatimonadales > Gemmatimonadaceae > AG11. The sequence goes on from JANYIN010000158.1 coordinate 5,026, forward strand.
AAGCGAATCGAAGGCCGTCACGACTCCAGCGGAGTCGATCGTCACGCCCGCCGGCAGCGACGTGACGACGTACGTGGGCGTCACGTTCGAGATCACGGCGTTGTTCTTGTCGTAGGCCACCACCTGCAGAGGCGCCGGGTTACCCAGGCTGTCGCGCAGCACATCCCCCACGGCCACGGCGGGCGAGGGAAGCGCGATGGGCGTGACGTACGCGATGCCGCCCTCGAACGTGGGCACGTCGCCGCACGCGACCGCGACCACGACCGCCATGGCCGCGACGAGATGGCGAAGTGCGAGTGATCTCATGCCAGCTTCGAGTCCAGCAAATCGGCGAGCGTAGTGTACGATTGGGCCGCGAGGTCGTCCGGCGAGCGGAGCACCAGTGGCTGACCCGCGGCGAAGGCATCAATGGACGCCATTGTACGCGGAATGGCGACGTCGAACAGCAGTTCGGCAGGCAAGTGTTCGCGTACGTATGCGGCCACGCGCTGCGACACGGCGTTCCCCTCTTCGAGCATCGTTAGAAGGATACCCTCGAGCACCAGCTCGGGGTTCCGTAGGGTTGCTTCACGAATGGCGCGAAGAATCTGCGTGGTGGTCTGAAGCGCGAGCGGCTCGGACTGCAATGGCACGATGACATGCTGGCTGTACTCCAGCACGCGTCGGGTCACCGCGCCCAACCCCGGAGGAGTATCGACGATCACCACATACCCGCGCCCGCGCGCCCGCGCGAACAGCTCTCCCAGTTTGGGCGACGACGCCAGTCCGGCCAGATACGACTCGTGTGACCCCGAGTCGGACACCGATCCGGACAGCAGCACGCGCAGCCATGGAAGCGGCGTCGGCAGCACGACGTCCTGGAGTTCGTGCGTTCCGGCGAGCACGTCCGCGAGCCCGGCGTGTTGGTCCATCCCGAGCAGGCCGACACCATGCCGGACCGCGCCCTGCGGATCCACATCCACCAGCAGCGTCTTTCGGCCTCGCATCGCGAGAGCACTGGCCAGATTGATGGCCGTCGTGGTCTTGCCGACTCCACCCTTCTGGCTGACGACGGCGAGAACCGTTCCCACTACGCGTCGGGTTGCTGCGATGGCGGTTGACCGTCCAGCGGTGCAGCCTGCAGCTCATCCAGCGTCTGTCGGGCGTGTCGCACCCAGCGCTCCGCCTCGCTGCCCGACGGCGGTGCGTCCAGGAATGCCTGAAGATGCTTGGCGGCCGAGCCTGAATCGCCCCGCTTGAGCTGAAGGAACGCCAGACCGTAGTGCGCGCCCGACAACAGCGGATCGAGGTCCAGCGCACGTCGATACGCCCGCACCGCCTCCTCCAGACGACCCGTCCGTGAGTACGCGATGGCCATGTTCTGGAGGATGCGCGGATCGTTGGGATGATCGCGCAGCGCGAGACGATACGACGTGAGTGCCGCGTCGAAATCGCCCTGACGTTCCAGGGCGAGCGCTTCGTTCAGGTAGTCGAGACGTTGCGGCTTGAGGCCACCGTCCGACTTGCCGCCAAGCATGAGGCTCAACCAGGACATGCGATGCGCAGTGCCAGGGAGGAGGGAAATACGACGACACCCGATGAAGGAACGGTGTTCGTCATGGCAAAGTTAATTCCGCGGCGCTGTCGCTACAACGGCGAGTCTCGTGTGAAAAGGTCACGAATCCGATCCTGCGCACGGATAGTGCTTCCGCTGGTCTCGCCGCCGGGGTACCTTAGCCGGGTCGTACCCCTCCATCAGGACTTCGGATGCCTCCACGCAGGACGACCGACGAGCAGGGCAAGGGAGTCTTCGAGGTGGAATGGCCACTATTCGGAGAGCTTTCGCGCGCTCTTGCCCTCAAGGTCGTCCGCTCCTACGACCCGGAAATCATCGTCGGTATCGCCACGGCCGGAGTCGTGCCAGGCGCGGTCATCGCGGCCATCCTCGATCGGGAGTTCCATTCCATCGTGGTGAGCCGCCGCTACCAGTCCGAGGTCGTGCGAGAAACGCCGGCCATCTTCGGCGCCGCACCCATTGCCGTGCGCGGCCGCCGCGTACTCGTCGTGGACGAAACGTGCGATTCCGGAGCGACGATGCGGTTGGCGGTGAGCGCCATCGTCGACACGGGGGCCGTGGAGGTCCGCACGGCCGTGGCGTTCAAGACTGGACGCTACGAGCCGGACTATCATGCGCTCGCCACGGAAAGCGAAATCGTGCTGCCGTGGGACAAGGAGGTGCTGTTCCAGGGGGAGCTCGTGCCCAATCCGCTCTACCGCGACACGATCGGCGAATAGAGCCCGGGTGCCGGGCGCGCCTCCCGCTAAGCTTCCGCTTCCACCGCCCCCACCGCCTCCTCGTAGCCCACGCCGCGGCTGATGTCGTCGTAGACCTGTTGCATCACGTCGGTGCTGCCCAGGAGAAACCGGCAACGCTCCGCACCCGCCGACCGGCACTCCACTTCCATGACCGCCAGCGGCGCATTCGCCACGCGGCCGAAGAAGTCTGCGAACATTCCCGACGACATGTGGCACGCGGGATGGGGCATTCCGGCGCTGGGCGTCGCTTCGCCCCAATCGCTGGAATCGAGCGTTGCCACCGTGTCGTGCAGGTCGCCGACGCCCAGAGAGCCCCACCCGCAGGCACGGAAGAACTCGGTGGCCGAGTCCTGGAAGGCACCAATCGTCAGCGATTCCGGTTCGCCCAATCCGCGACTCGCGAGCCACTGCCGGTACGCCTCGAACAGAGAAGCGCCGCCGGCGTAGCCGGCCTCCTGGAGGTAGCCCGGCGCTGCGTCGCCCGCGTCGCGCATCAGTGCGAAGCGCAACGCCGCGAGCGCGTCGCGGGTGATCGCCACCATTCCGCTGCTGGTCAGGTCCATGCTGGTATCGCTCGTGTGGTGGTCTTCCGTCTTGACGGCCCGGACGCTCCGGTCGTCACGCCGAGCCCGCCCGGCGCTGCAGCTCTGCCTCGTCGATGACTTCAATACCCAGCGCACGGGCCTTGTCCAGTTTGCTCCCGGCGTCGTCGCCGACCACGACGGCCGTGGTCGCTTTGGACACGCCGCTCGTGACGCGCCCACCATGTGATTCGATCAGCTCCGTGGCCTGCGTCCTGGACAACGTCGGCAGCGTGCCGGTTACCACGAAGGTCATGCCCTGAAACGCGTCACCGGCGGACTCGCTCACCAGCTCCGTCATGTTGACGCCGGCCGCGGCCAGTTTGCGCACCAGCGCAGCCGCCGAGGCATCCTGAAAATACGCGACGACCGCGAGCGCGATCGTCTGGCCGACGCCCCGCAGCGCGTTCACGTCGTCCGCCGTCGCCGCCGACAGCGCGGTCATCGTGCGAAAGTGCCGCGCGAGGAGCTGCGCGGCCGTCTGCCCCACGTGACGGATGCCAAGTCCGAGCAACAGACGCGACAAGGGCTGCGCCTTCGACGCCGCGATCGCGTCCACCAGGCTCTCCGAGCTCTTCGCGGCGAATCGCTCCAGCGACGCCAACTGCGCGCTCGTGACGGCGTAGATATCCCCGACGTCCCGCACCAGTCCGGCGGCGATCAACTGCTCGATGCGGGCATAGGAGAGCCCGCGGATGTCCATCGCGCCGCGCGAGGTGAAGTGGACGATGGCTTCGAGCTGCCGGTCGGGGCAGGCCACGTTCGGGCAGTAGATCGCCACCTCCGCCTCGTCGCGCTGCACCGGCGTTCCGCACGCGGGACATACGGTGGGAATCTCGGTGATCGGTGGCGGATGCTGTGGGTCGCGCTTCTCCGGCACCGGGCCGATCACCTGAGGAATGACGTCCCCGGCACGCTTTACCTGGACCACGTCGCCGACGCGCAGGTCCTTGGCGCGAACGAGGTCGAAGTTGTGCAGCGTCGCCAGCCGGACCGTCGTGCCGCCGATCTCCACTGCGTCCAGCACCGCGAACGGATTGAGTGAGCCGGTGCGACCGACGTTCACCTGGATGGCCAGCAGCGTCGTCTCGGCGATGTCGGGGGCGAACTTGCGAGCGATGGCCCAGCGGGGTTCGCGGCCGCCCACCACGCCCAGTTCATCCTGCAGACGGAGCGAATTCACCTTGATCACACCGCCGTCGATGGCGAAGTCGAGCTCCCCGCGCACGCGCACTTCCACGTCCTGCGCCCAGCTGTTCACCTCCGCCAGCGTGGCGCACAGCTTCCGTTGCGGCGCAACCGGCACCCCCCAGCGCGCCAGCGTGTCGAGCAGCTCCCACTGCGTATCGAAGGGAACCGCCGCGTCATCGGCGACTGCGACCGCGTACCCGAAGAATCGCAGCGGCCGCTTCGCGGTGACGGCGGGATCGAGCTGTCGCAGCGAGCCGGCCGCGGAGTTGCGCGGATTCGCGAACACCGGCTCGCCGGCGGCGACGCGCTCCTCATTCATCTTCTCGAACTGGCGAAAGGGCAGGTAACACTCGCCCCGGATCTCGAGTAGCGGAGGCACGTCGTCTCCACGCAACCGGAGCGGGACGTCGCGGAGCGTGCGAAGGTTGGCGGTCACGTCCTCGCCCACCACGCCGTTGCCGCGCGTGGAGCCCACGACGAAGACGCCGCCCCGGTAGGTCAGGCTGACCGCCGCGCCGTCGATCTTGAGTTCGGTCACGTATCCGTCGCGCCGCGCGTCGTCGCCGATGAGGCGCGCAAGACGCCCCTCCCACTCGGAGAGCTCCTCGTCGGTAAAGGCGTTCCCCAGCGAGATCATCGGCGCCAGATGCGTGTGCTTCGCCAGGGCACTCGCGGGCTCGGCGCCCACCCGCATCGTGGGGGAGTCGGGCGTGCGCAGCTGGGGATGTGCCCGCTCGATGTCCTGCAGCTCACGAAACGCGTGGTCATACGCCGCGTCGGACAACGTGGGGCGGTCCAGGACATGGTACTCGTAGGACGCGGTCTGCAGCAGCGCGCGCAGTTCGGCGGCGCGCCGTGCGGGCGGGACAGGGGTCATGTGGACGTTCGTGCTCAGCCCCTGGCTTCTTCCTCGAGCACCTGCATCGCCACGGTCACGAGGCGTTCCAGTTCCTCGTCCGCCGCTTTGGGCAGGAGCGTTTCGGCCCAGGTGTGCTCTTCGCCGCGCGCGTACCGGTCGAGCAGTCGTCGCAGGAACCCCACCAGGGCTACGCGCTGCAGCTCCGCCTTGCGCTGCGCGATGGCAACGTCCTGCTGGCTGTGCAGCAACGTCTCGAACCGGTGGGCATTCCGCAACGCCTTGGCCGTGAGCGACGCCACCGTCTGGCAAAATCGGACGTCCGCGTCGCTGAAGGGTTCGGCGTCGCGCTCCGTCCGGAGAAAGATGGCGCCGATCACGGAGCCTTCCCAACGGATCGGCACCACGATGATCGAACGCACGTTGCGCTCATCCAGATGCAAGCGGATGCTGCGCAACATGGGTTCGTTCGCGGCATCGGGAATGAACACGGTCTCGCCGCTCTCGAACGCGCGCTTCAGCTCCGGGTAGCGATTGAGGTCGACGACCAGATTTCGGATCGTCGGATCTTCATAGCTCGCGACGAGACGGACCTCGTCCTTGTCGCCAGACAGGAAGATCGCACATCGGTCCAGTCCGAACGTCTCGCCCATCTTGCGCGCGATGGTCTGCAACACGTCCACGAAATGGAGCGACGCGGAGACTTCCTGGAGGATATCCACGATGGCGCGCAAATGGTCGCGCTCGTGCTGTACGGCCGCGAACTGGGCGCGGAGGCGCGCCAGCTCATCCTCCGGCGACGGCAAGCCCTCCGTCGCTGGATTCTCCGAAGTCGGGTCGTGGGGTGTTGTCTCCATCGTGGGCGGCCTGGTGCGCGTTGAACTCGTCGCTCTCGAAGCGGACGACGCGATTCCTCCCCGTCTCCTTGGCGACGTAGAGCGCGTCGTCGGCCATTCGCACAAGGGCGTCACATTCGTCGATCCGCGGGTTGGGCCAACCCGCGACGCCGAAACTGGACGTCCGCGTGAGGGTCCCGTCGGGGAAGGAGAATGTATGCCCCTCGATCCGTTTCCGCACCCTTTCCGCAAAGGTGACGGCGGCCTCCACCGCCGTGCCCGGAAGGAGCAACATGAACTCCTCCCCCCCGTAGCGGCCGACGCGATCGATCTCGCGGGCTTCGTCCGTGAGGATCGCCGCAAGCTGCTTCAGGACTTCGTCGCCCGCCTGGTGGCCGTACGTATCGTTGACGCTCTTGAACTTGTCCAGATCGCACATCACGAGCGAGAACGGCTCGTTCAGGCGCTTGGCGTGCGAGAACATCTCGTCGATGCGTTCGTTCAGGTGCCGGCGGTTGTGCAGCCCCGTCAGCGCGTCGGTCTGCGACATGAGCAGCAGCTGCTCGTTCACCTCCAGCAGTTCCTTCTCGCGCTCCTTCAGGGACTCCTGCAGTCGCTTGATGCGCAGCATCGAGCGCACGCGCGCCTTCAGCTCCGCAAAGTCGATGGGCTTTGTGATGTAGTCGTCGGCACCGGCCTCGAGTCCCTCCACCTTGTCGTCGGTGGAGTCCAGCGCCGTCTGCATGATGATCGGGATGAACGGCAGCGCCTCATTGCCCTTGATCCGACGCGCCACCTCGATGCCGCTCATCTCGGGCATCATGACGTCGAGCAGAATCAGATCGGGCGGCTGCGCCTCCACCAGGCGGAGCGCATCGCGGCCGTTGTACGCGGACGCGGTGAGATACCCCCAGCTTTCCAGCCGCACCTTCAGGACCTCGATGTTGTCCTCATGGTCGTCTACGATCAGGATCCGCGAGGAGCTTTCCATGGCGGCGGCCGCCGCGCCGCGGGTCGCGTCAGCCGGCATTCTGCGGAACGTCCTTGCCCAAGAACCGCTGAACCTCCGCGACCACGGCGCGTGGTTCGCAGGGCTTGGCGAGGTACCCGTCGCATCCGACCTCCATCGCCTTTTCCCGATCGGATGCGAGCGCATGCGCCGTGAGTGCGATGATGGGGATGTCGCGCGTGAGCGGATCGTGCTTCAACACCTGCGTCGCCTCCCACCCGTCGATGATGGGGATGGAGATGTCCATCAGGATCAGATCGGGATGGTCCGCCCGAGCCTTCGCGATGCCTTCCTCGCCGTTCAACGCCTCGATCACGGCGTAGCCGAAGTGTCGAAGGATCGTGGAATAGACGATGCGGTTATCTTCGTTGTCCTCGACGAGCAGGACAGTCTTCCCATTGCTAGCCATTCAAGCCCTCTCCCCGGATGCGGACGCCAAAACCGCTCCTTCACATTAGTGCTCCCGGCACGCAATTTCCAAACCACCAACGACCTCTACCGAAAGAATCATGTCATACCTCGGTCCAGACCGCGGCCGATCCGCCGCGAGCACGCCCGTTCACCCCACGGGAGGAGCAGGACGCCCTCGCCCTTACGAGCCCAGCCATGACGTCGATTGGCAACAGGTGGCGGTGTTCGGGGCCGGCCTGGCCCTCGGCATTGCCTTTGGTGCCGGCATGGCGCTGCTCACCGCGCCACAGGCCGGTACCGAAACGCGCGAGGACCTGCGCCGCGGCGCGCTGCGGACGCGCCGAGCCCTCGGTC